>CALXOI010000042.1 GCA_944389965.1 uncultured Treponema sp. | reverse complement strand
AGACAAAATAAAATCTCCGGAAGAATACCAGAGAAAATGCGCTGAAATCAAAGCAACTCAATTACTGGGACTGGAAATCTTACCAAGTGTTTATATGCTTGCCATTCTGAACATGATTCTTATGGGAGACGGAAGCTCAAACATTCTGAACAAAGATTCTCTGTCAGACTTTTCCGGAAACTACGGCTATGAAAATAAAAGCGGGAAATTTCCAGCAGATGCTTTTGTTCTCAATCCTCCGTATTCTGCAAGCGGCAATGGTATGATATTTGTTGAAAAAGCCCTTTCTATGATGAATAAAGGATATGCTGCAATTATTATCCAAAATTCAGCTGGTTCCGGTAAAGCAAAAGAGTACAATAAAAGCATATTGAAACACAGTACGCTTTTGGCAAGTATAAAAATGCCTGATGACTTATTTCTCGGAAAATCCCATGTACAGACTCGTATATATGTATTCCGGGTGGGAGAAGCTCACCAAAAGGATGATATTGTAAAGTTTATTGATTTTTCAAACGATGGTTATGATAGGACAGACCGCAAAAAAGCAAGATGCAATCTCAAAGATGTCAGGCAAGCAAAAGAACGGTATCAGGAAGTTGCAGATCTTGTCCGTTTCGGAAAAAACAAACTTCATTATTTCAGTGAAAAAGAATATTACGAGGGAACCATTGACCCGGAAAACGGCTCTGACTGGAATCAATCCGCTCCAATGGATACAAGAGCTACACTGGAGAATTTGAAAACAACAGTCAGCGAATATCTTGCATGGGAAGTATCCAATATCCTAAAAAATCAGACACAGAATAATGAATGCCTGGGAAAATAGATGCCCCACTCAACAAAAAACTGCAAAATGTTGAGTGGGGCGAATACAAAATCACAGAATTATTTGAAGTAAGAAATACCCGGTGTATCCTTGCAAGGGATGTAGTATTAGACAGTGGTAACACGCCGTATTTAGGTGCAGGTGCGGGTAACAATGCTACTATTTCATATATTTCATATGATGAAAATTTATTAGAAGAGGGACCATGTATTTTTATAGGTGGTAAAACATTTGTTGTAACTTATCAAGAACATAACTTTTATTCAAATGATAGTCACAATTTGGTGCTGTACGTCAAAAATAACAAACTTAAAAGCAAGCGAATACAATTGTACATCTGCTCTTGTATATACAAAAGTCTAAAGAATAAATACTCATGGAGTAATAGTATAAGCTATTCAAAAATACAAAATGACTCCGTGCTTCTTCCTACTAAAAATGGTGAAATAGACTTTGATTTTATGGAATCTTTTATCGCTGAACTAGAGACCCAACGTATCTCTGCACTGAAGGCATATCTGTATATTACCGGATTGAGCAATATAGACGGGGGGGGGGGCAGACTAACCGAAGAAGAAAAGCACTTATTAGCAAACTTCAACAACCTAAAGTGGGGTAGATTTAATCTTTACAAGCTGTTTGGAAAATCAACCAGAGGCAGACGTCTGAAAAGTGCAGATAGAATTCCTGGAAACCTGCCTTTTGTTACGGCAGGCGAAGCAGAAACAGGAGTATCTGCATACATTGGTAATTCTGTTGAAGTTTTCTCAAAAAATACAGTAACAATTGACATGTTCGGTTCGGCTAAATACCGTAATTATGATTATGGGTGTGATGATCACATTGCTGTAGTGCATACAGAGAACTTGTCACGATATGCAGCTATTTTTATAACTTCTGCTGTCCATAAATCATCACACAATGGGCAATTTAACTATGGAAATAACTTTTATCCAAAGGATGCTGACAGTCTTGATATCATGTTACCTGTTATCCATGGACAACCTGATTTTAATACAATGGAAACTATTATTTCAGCCATACATAAACTGGTAATTAAAGACGTTGTAAATTACACCGACAAAAAAATCAATGCAACAAAAAATGTAGTTAAAAACCAATAGCGGAAACTTTACCGTCTATTTTGAATACAAAACATCATTCCTGGAAAGAAGATATACGCAGTACTGATTCATACTGATTCCCTCTTTTTGTGAGTGTTCCGCTAACAATTTATGCAAACTACGAGGAATCCTGAGCTTAAATTGGCCTGAATATTTTTCCAAACTGTTCGGCTCATCAATTTCTATTCCGTCTTCCAGTGCAGCTTCAATCCATACTCTTTTAGCGTCTTTAGCATTTGCCAGTGCTGATTCCATTGTCTCTCCGCAGGTAATACAACCGGGAAGATCTGGATAAGAGACCACAAAACCGCCTTCTTCTTTGTCTTCCACAAGTTCCATGGGATAAGGCATGGCCATGTAATCATCAAGTGTTTTCATCTTTTCTTTCCTCACTTTCCACTACCTGTCTTACCAGGTCCACATATACCTTTTTAATCGGTTCATGTTTCGGTATCGTAATAGGTCTACATCCCGGTTTTCGGAAGGTAAAATGACTGCTACCGCTTCCGGTTCCCCTCATTTCATACCCGTAGCTTTCCAATATTTTACGTAACTCGTCAAAACGGAAATCCTTTGAAGAGTTGTACAGCCGTGTTATTAGTTTATCCCATTTTGACATTGATATCCTGCCTATGCATAGTATAATATGGTATCACCCTTGGTGTCAATCATTTTTCATTTTCATATATTCTGAAGGTACATTTATAAAGTCCGTCAGAATCCCGAAATAAATGCAAGTCACCTCTTGTAAGAGTATTCATGCCAATAAGAATATCGCAATCCATGTCATGGGTCGCCACAGTTACATCATTATTTTTTAATATACAACCCTCACATAATTCAATATCTATATTGCTGATAACAACAATTTCCTTTCCTATTGGAGTATGATTTTCAGCGTAAGACTTAATCTCTGCTTGTATACTGTCAAATACATTTTTTGAAATAGCAGAAATATATGCCCCCGTATCAAATACCGCAATACACTCTTTTGCTATTTCTTTACCACATGCTCGTACTTTTACTTTACTTTTCCATTCATTCGGTACAGTTGAACTTATTATCTCTACCTGTTTCATGTGTTAATTATCGGAGCAAAAACAAATCAAACTAGCCCGTTATGCCTCAATTCAAGGTATTTATGCATATCTTTGCTATCGATAAAAATATTGCCATCTCTCTTAAATGTTCCTATGCCATATTTTCTCAGGTTTTCAAGCTCATTTGGCTGTACAATAATATAGGTAATTATTCTTCCATCTCTTAAATATCTAAGCCCACTTTCTCCCGTTTTCATACTTACGCTCCCGGAATTAAAAATAATTTTCACCCAAATTATACCCCATTTTCTGTTTCATATGCTATACTGAGAAAAGGAGGATACTTTTATGAAAAAAATCCTGTTTACCGTTTTTTTCCTGTTGATTTGTTCTCTTTCTTTTGCGGAAGATACTTGGTGGAAATGTGAAGAACTTGGATTTCAACATTCCCTCATGCTTTACGAAGATAGTTCTTTTGTTTGGGCTATAAGTGGACAGGCTGTAGATGGAATGGCAACTGGAAAATATTCTATCACTAATAATAAGATTCAGTTTACCACAACAACGCAATATGGCAATATTAATTTAATACTTGAAGTTCAAGAAAATTTTGAAATTATTTCTTTTACGGAATACGAACTGTCATTAAAAAATACAGACGATAATTTATTCCTAAATACTCTGTATTTTACAAATGGCAACAATCAAAAAAAAATTGATGTATTTGGATTATATATTGGACAAGATAAGAATGATGTAATTGATTTATTATATTCTCAAGGATGGAGAAGTTTTATGAGCGGATATGTTTTTGAAGATAAGGAGGAATTAAAAAAAGCTTCTCTAAGATATAACACATTTTTCAACGAAAGTGGCTATGGTAACTTTTTAGACATGGCTGTAAACCATATAATATGCACTTATGCTTATGATAATAATTTAAACAAAACTATTTTAGAATCATTTGAGGTATTTTTTTCTTGTTCAGAAGTTGGAATTATCGAATTTTTGCAGACTGTAACGAATATGTTTTCAGATCTAAATCTGAAAAAACTTAAAACAGAGTTGTATTATAACTCTCAATATTATTTTTATATTGATCAAAATAACAACCTGTATATTACGGTAATCTACAGTAACAACGAACAAATTTCATTTGGGTTTTCTGTATCAAATTTCAATCAAGAATTATTTGATGAATTGGGCATAGAAATAAACTAGTTATTTTATCATAATGCGGTATATTTGTGATGTTCAAAAAAGCTTTTGGATTTTTTGAACATCACTTTCATATCTATTCTTGAATCAAAGTTATTCTACCAAAAATATTTTCAAGTATTACTTGGAGAGATGCTAAAAAAGATTCCGTATCACCATTAACATAAGCTTTCTTAGCATTATTATTACTATTAAATTGTTGTAAAACGGATGCAAGTTCACTACTTGATAATTTCCCATCTCCTGTATGGAGAGCAAATTTCATAACCTCTTCCTTAAACAAATTATCCAGTGCATCATTTCCACCAATTTTTTTGGGTGGTCCATAGGTCTCCCCATAAATGTATTTTTCTTCTGTTTTCAGATTTTCTATGATAGTTCCACCCATTATTTTACTCATATCGCCAATACTACGATTAAATACTCCCTCATTCTCTCTAAGAGCTGTATCAAATATTTCTATCGGGTTACCTTGAATGGTGTATATTTGATTAAAAGGTCCAGATGTTTCATATCTTGTGGTTATAAGCTGTTCTTCAGTTTCTGTTGCTGTATCTCCTAGCTTGTTTAAATTTTCCCAAAACTTTGACTGTGCCATAAGTGCTACGTTTTTATCAATTTCATTGATATTGTTCTGCCATTTAACCTCTTCTGATTGATATTGTTTGTCCTGCTGCATTGCGGATATGGCTTCTGAAAAAGTTTCTTCTGTCATGTTTCCGTTGCGCATCTTCAATGCCATATTATACACGTCAACTGCACCGGCATAGTTGAGTTTGTACACATCTTTGTACCGCTCAATCTGTCCCGCAATATTTTCGCCTTCAATATCTTGTATACTTTTGGCAACTTCTGCAAACATGGCAGGATTTGTTCCCTTCTCCATTAAAAGCATTGAATCAATGTATGTACCGGTTGCTCTGCCATCGAGCAACTTATTCCTTTCATCAATGGTTTTTCCACTTAAAATAGTGTTGGCAGCACCGGCTACTATCACATCACTTACACTTTGTAATGCAGTTGCACCGGAAATACCGCTGTCCATCTGTTGCAGTCTTCTCGCCCCCTGCTCTCCCTGCCACAAAGGACTATTGTCGCTTAATCGGGCAACCATCACCATTGTTTTTGAAACATCTTCCGCACTTTTGATATATCCGTTTGCAATACCTGCCTCAATAACACTTTGTAAAGCATTCAGGAATTCTTCACTCTGTGCCTTTGCCAATCCGGCAGCCTGCCGTGCCTGGCTTGCATACCCCAGTACATCGCTGTTGTCTCCGTATCTCCGGGCTGTACCCAAAAACTCTTGGATTGCTCTTGCATCCGCTCCCGTTGCCTGTGCCCATAATGCAACACTTCTTGTCTGCTGGAGAGCATCGCCCATTGTTTCTGCCCCGTACTGCGACTGTTGTGCCGCAAGAGCCAAAAAATCAGCAGTACTAAGTCCCGTTCCTTCAGCAAGCCGTGTCCCTTCTTTGAGAAGTTCCGTTGTTTTCTCACTGTTTTCTTCCCAAGTTCCACCGTCAGAAAATAACTTGTTAAGGGCATTTGTACCAGACAATGTTTTTCTATATGCCTCACCTTCTGCAATGTCTGCCCTAGCATCTCCTGCCCAGTATTTGGCTGCTGCTCCACCGATTTCTGCAAGTACACCGCCGGCCATCAATCCCCAACCTACAGGCGTTGCCCCCAACATCATACCGGCACCAAGCATTGAGCCACCCAAACCTTGGGCAATTCCTGCCCCACTTTCCACCGCCGATACATCAGCACCCAGATAATCACCGTTTGCCATTGCGATACGGTGGTTAAACCCTATTCCGGTCAACTGATTGACATAGTTTAATCCTTGCTCAAAATACCGTCCTACACCGTATTTTTTTATCATTTTCATTGTGGAAGTGTCGATTTTCTCTGCACTTTCAAGACGTTTTTTCTCTGCCTCAAGTTGCCGTTTTTCCTGTTCCACACTGTTCAAAGCTGCTGAAATATTATAAGACTCCTTTGACAGCCCTTTTTCAGTAGCCTCTTTTAGCTGGTCCGTAAGTACAGAGATCACCCGGGTTATGGTTTCAAGCCGTATATCAAGTTGTTTTGCACTGTTTTGATTGAAAGCATTTGCAAGGATAGAATTTCCCTGATTTCCCCCACTGGCAGCAGAAAAAATAGGACTCTGTACACGTGTTATTTCTTGAATTATTTTTGCAGCTTCGCTCCAGTCACCCTTACTCTTCGCTGCTTCAAATTTTTCATTCAATTCATCCATAGCACGGCCGGCGGTACTTGCTCCGTTTACTACTCCGTTTGCATCTAAATCTAAAGTCATTCTAATTGTATTTTCCATATTCCAAATCCCTCAATAAAAAGGTCTGTTCCCGTCCTGCAACAGACTAGGAACAGACTGATTGTTACATATTAAGAATATCCTCATCCGAATAGCCTAAGTCTTTCAGTTCCTCTTCTTGGATTTCTTTCTCTTTTTCCCGTTCATCCTTGATATAGCCGTTCAAAATACTCTCTTCCGTAAAGGTATTGGCAAACTTAAAGAACAGTTCCAACAGGTCATCATCAACGTCATTTAATCTGAGCGGTAACTCCCGAAAATAAACCATCGCCCACAGTTTCAGAAATACCCTTTTCGACAGAAGTTCCGTTATCGGCCTTTCTTTCATGTGGTCTAAACTTCTTTTGTACTTCAATACGAAAGGACAATGCCTTAACATACACTTCATCAATGAAGTCTGTATCAGGCATATCCCCCCATGAAAATGATTTATTTTTTTCTCTGATGTTATTAAACCATGGTTCACCGCTTTCGATAACAGCATCTAGGTACGCCACCTTTTGTAAGTTAAAGTTAGCGTTAACATCAAAGTTTGCAGCCGGAATACCACTACGCATAGACGCAATGCGCCTGTCTATTGCCATCAAATCTTTTTGTTTCGGGAAAAGTACAACAAATTTTCCCCGGGAAGTTTCAATAGTTTCTTTTACCGTTTTCCCGTTCAGAAGACTGTAAAAAATATCTTCTTGTTTTTCATCATCAAAGACTTCCTCTTTGCTCTTGATTTCTTCCGTAATTTCCATGCTTTCACCTCTTAAATAAGATTTTTTTTATACAAGTTCTTAAAAATGCGTATCAGACGCATAAAACAGCCCCTAGAAGAGACTTTTAAGGCAAAGACGAATATTTATTCCACTTTGCCTTAAAAAGCCCCTGTAACGTTATTTTGTGTAAAGCTCACTGTTCGGATAATCCGAACCGTTGAACATACCGATTGACTCAAAGGAACAGTTCGCAATCATGTAGCCCTTGCCGCTGGAACGTTCTGAATAAGACTGCAAAATTGCATAAGTCGTAGAAGCAATGACCGCCCCTGCCTTTTTGTCGTACAGCTCAAGATACGGTATCTTAGCCGTTTTTTCCTCGTCAACAATTGTGTCAATGTTTGGGTTCAATTCCTTAATGCAGTACGCATCGCTCAGTTTGAAGCCTTTTGCAGGAACAAACCCGCTGAAAGTTGTGCTGACGGACACCCCGGTAATGTCAATCGCAACAGGTAAAAACTCCCCCAAAACTTCGGCTTTTTGTGTCTGAAACTGAGCTCTCATTTCAAAATCCTGTACGAGTCCGATAACCTTTGCACTTGCTGCATCTGCCCCGGCACGGACAATACAGTTCTTCCCCTGTATCAGAGAGTCGCCTTTTAAATTATAATCTGCCATAATTTCATCCCCTTAGTTACACTTCCACAGTCGAACTGTAGACCCTGTCTGTTGCTGTAATGAATGTAAAGTTATTCGGAGCCCGGATATATCTGTCATAAGACAAATATGTCTTGTCACCGTCAAAGCGCACCTTTGCTTTTTCAATCAAATTTCCACCGTCGCCTTTTGTCAAAAGGTTCTGGGCATACCATTCCTTTGCTTTATCCAGCAACGTTTGAATAATAGAACTTTCGCTTGGTTCATCATTGGTACCGATTCTGCGGTTAAATGCTTTACGCAAATCACGGTCCATGTAAAGAACAGTCCGGGTCATTGAGCGTTCATTACGGACAAGGGAATTTCCCTGATAAGTTGTCATGCAGCGGATACAGACAAGCTCACCGTCATCATTTTCACCGAACGGGACAATACCGCCGGCAATCATTTTATTTAACTCCCCTTCAGTATATTTCGTGCCAAAAGCACTGACTTTAATCGCTTTATTCGTAAGAGGCATAGAAACGGCAATCGCACTTTCAATACCGGCACATTTACAGGCCAAAAGAGCAGGTGTAATTTCTTCACTTGCCCCGGTAATAGGATTGTTTGCTACAGCAGAAGTACAAACAAGAGAAACCAATTCACTGTTATAAGTCTTTGCAAGAGTAAGAACATTATCAATGCTTGTACCCGTTGCTGTCCCAATCCAACAGGTTCTTTCCTTTTTCTTGTTTACAGAACTCATGCTGACACAATGGTCTACAATAAGACTGTGAATATCACTGTCTGTTGTCGGTGTTGCAATGATCTGAATGTCTTCCTTTTCCAAAAGCTCTATAGCTTTAGTCCAGTCATCAACAGTAGAGGTTCCCGCAGTTGCCCCGTTAAAATACACGTATCCCGTATCAACTTCCGGCATAAGACGGTCTGTGCCGTTCAGAACAACATTGCCAGTCCCGATATAGGGTACGCTTTCCAGTGTATCAATCAGGGCCTGTAAATCACTGTTGAATGTTGCAGCGGTTGACATAACAGATACATTTGATACATGGTCAAGCTCGCTTGACGGAGTATCCGGCGTTGTGTCAAGCAATGTCGCACTGTAAACACCCGTATCGTTTATTCTTGAAACCAATTCCTCAAGTGTTTCACACTCTTCCCAAGTTACGGTAAGGTTGTCCGTCTCAAGATCGCTGGTCAACGTCAGTCCGTCGGCATTGATTGTGCAGGCAGCACTTGTCCCCTCTCCGGTATACAAAACAGAGAAAGACTTTTTTGCAATGTTATCAATCTCTGTTTCATTCCCCTTGTAATTTACAAGTATTTTTTTACCGGTAGTTCCTTCTTTGAGCCACATTTTCAGCTGGTTCATATGGACGCCATAATCACCGCTTTTTAATGTCAAAATTGTGGCATCACCGTTTTTGAGCGTCCGGCCGGACTGCGTACCTGCATTCACCCTCATGCAGAAAACCTGCTGCGGAACATACGTGTTGGAACCGTTGAATGCGTGGACAACACCATCCAAGAGAGAACCGCTCACAAGCAAATTCTTTGCTTCTGATTTATCAGAAACAGAAAGCAGCTTCAATGGTTCCCCGCCGGTGGAAGTACCGATAATACAAAGATTACCGCTTGAAACCCCGGTACCGGCGCCAACCGTATCACTCCGGGAATAATTCCCCGGAATATAATGACTTGAAGACTGACCTGCGCTGTCAAATTTCGCTGCTGAAACACCCATTTTTCACCCCCTTATTTTACCTTGCGGTTAAGGACATTCTCAACGATCGTCCCCCATTCCGCCTGTGTATGGACTTGCGATGCATACCTGCGCCGCAAGATTGCCGCAATACCGCTTTTCTGTGGCTCAATCTGCATAAATCGCTCAAGCCCCATTTTTTTAGGCATTACATCAGATTCAGAAAATACCGAATCTTTGGAAGTTTTACCTGCCATGATTTATTACCTCCGTAATTATTTCTTTACTTAATTGCGTAAGTTCCGTATTAAGTACAATTTGTTCCACACAATAATGTATGTCCAAAGATACATGAGCCCCGCTCAAAAGAACATCAAAATCAAAGTTGTAATTATTGCTTCTGTGCCCCACAATTGTGTTATCAAAAAGTGCAATGTCAAAAAAAGGATATTTTTCTTCAAGAAGGTGAGAAAGATTACCCGTTACAAAAAGCCTTAACTGCTCGTAAATCTCATTTTTGAGTTGTACATTTTCCGCCCAAATCTCAAAACCAAGGGTATCTTTCCGTCTTATTCTCATCGAATAACCATAACAATAGTCTTGTTTTTTAATTGTCTGCCGTATTGCCTCAAGGGTATTTTCATCAACAACCGTACAAAGCCCCGGAATATCCCTTGTTTTTTCAACACCCTTTTTATTGATATAAGTTTCTGTTGTTTTTGTTATTTCTGTAAGGTCGTCTTCTGTTAAACCGATACCCAATGTCTCTTGTACCGCCAAGTCATCGAATTCAGAAGGCTTTATATCTTCCTGTGTGGTAATAACAACACATGGGAACGAATCGCTTGCATTTAATCCGTCATGCAAATAGAGTTCCGCAAAAGGATGCTCCGTTGTCACGGAAATATGAAAGTTTTTATATGTGTTATCAAGATGCAGAGATTCAAAATAGTCCCTCACAAGCGAAACAATCGCCTGTTCCAAAATCAAACCTCTGTTCAAATAACATAACATTCCTTTACACCCCGAAAACAAAAAAAGACAGCATATACACGGCTTCCCCCGTGTCTACGCTGCCTCTCTCAAAGTGCAAACGAACACATCAACTATATTATAAATCTTTATTTCATCTACAGAATACTTGCAAAACCTTTAGTTGTCAATAAATCAAAAATCAATGCTATGATATCCCTTTACGGCTAAACTTTTCAACTTAGCAAGTTTGCTTATTTAAATGAGTTATTTATAAAAATAAATTCTTGCAAAAGAGAAAAAGCATATTATAATGGAGTTGAGGGAAAAAATGGGAACTTGTTATATTTGTGGAAAGAAAAAAGTATATTACCGTAGAACTGTACATACAGGAAATTCCTATAGAACGGGTTTTAGTTCTCGTGGAACAAACTACTCATCTGTCAGTCAGCATTATGGAAGTCGTATAGTATGTGCGAGTTGTGCATTAAAAATAGATTATAACAACAGAAAAGAAAAGGGAATTGTGCATGGATTTTTTGTCGGCTTTACTATTGCTATTCTATCTATGTTCCTTTTACCCTATTCCCTGTTATACACTATTGTCACAATTATTGTAGGTATTATCATTGGAATTGGAATAGGTGTAGAAGGCTACAAAAGTGCCAAAGAGTGGTATTTACAAAATAAAAATACTTACCTCGATGAAATAGATTTGATTCAAGAACAGAGAAATACAGACAATAACGAAAAACTTCAACAAATTTATAGCAATAAGGAGGTTATGTTAGAATCATTTAAGGCGGGAAACGATTTACTAAAAACAAAAGTAGATGTTATTGTAAAAAAATTTCAGACTTTTGAGGTAAGCTCAATAGCAGAATGTGATGAGTACCTCAATGAAGTTCATCAATACGAAAAAGAGATTATAAAAGCTAAAGAATCTATTCTAAAAACATATGAAGAGTGTACAGAATTATCAAAACAATATCACATCAGCAATGAACAATTAACCGATATTGTTGAATCAGAACGTACCTGTATTTCAGAATATACGAATGCATCAAATACTGTCATTACATTTCTGAAAGATGTAGAGAATCAATTGCTTCAAGCTAAAATAAAATTACTACAAGAACAAAAAAATCCTTAAAAAACTAAAGACCTAATTCCTGTTCCAAGCCTGCCTGGATAATATCGTTTACTTTTCCACGTAATGATTTTTCAAGTGCCCCCACAACATCATTAGGCGGAACTTCCTTCCTTATCCAACTATCTGCCGGCGATTTTGCCGAAATAACCCGGAAAGTAAAATAGGTGCTTTTGCCGCTGGCTCTCATTTTCACCATTCCGCTGACATCTCCGGCGTCATTGCCTATCCTGCCACCCCAATTATATTCAGCACGGTCTATATCGTCGCCATTGTAATTGGGTTCAGTATGCGTGCTACTTGTCTTTTCAGATTTTCTGAATTTTCTTGATTTTACGATTGCATAAATATCTTCCGGAATCACATTTGCAAAATGGGCCCGTGGTCCTCCGTTTTTATTTGGTGTTCCCCACTGGAAGGGAACGATCAGGTACGGTATTTTTTCCTTTGATACACGGCTTTTTCTCCCATAGGGATGGGTATCTTTCATATCGAATCCAGGACTGCCTTTTTGAATCCGTTCCATGTACCGTGAATCAGTACCAATAAGTATTTCAAAATCACTTATGGTGTGAATCTTAATTGAACCGGCAAGTCTTGGATTGGGATTTTTTATATTATCTGCCCCGGCAATACTTCCACCCATAGCCCAATTCTGCCATGACTTTTGGACAAGTCTTGCCGCATATTTGAAAGCAGCAGCGGTTCTCGGCGCAACTTTACCGCCATTACTTCCGCTAAAACCAGCAAGAGCTGCCCGAATTTGACTTAAAACTTCATCAGATAACTCAACATCTACCTTTATCATCTTAGAACTCCTATAAATCACCGATAAACAAAACATGCGTACAGAAGAATATTTCAGAGATGGCCGTCGACAATGGCGATATTATTGCGATACTTGTAAAGCACTTATTGGTAATACCGCCCCCGGTGAATCTCATTTGCCAAGGTCAAACGAATTACAAAATATATGTCCGATATGCGGTAAAGAAATTACAAAGAAAAATCCTATTTCTAATCAAGAGGAAAATCCTGTGAAATAATAAGATTTGTAATAAGAGTAACCTTCCCGTCCGCTCCTTCAACAACTTCAGGATTATAAGCTCTCACCACGCTATAACCGTTTTCATTCAAAATCCTTTCAATCTCTGTTGCATTTTCTTCCGCTGCCTTTTTAAACTTCATGTAGTTGTCAAAATCTTTGCTTGTCATTTTTTCTTCCTATTCAAAATATGCCAATTTATTTTTTATTTACCCCTCGTGCTTCGCCGTAAGTATCGTAAAGTTTAATAACCGCTTTTTTCGGCATACGCTGATTTTCAGAAGTCCTTATCTGCGGAATAGATTTAACAACCTTGTATGTCGGGAATACTTTATAAGTAATTGAATAGCCTTCACCTTCTTCTGGGCAATCATCACAGAGCCACTTTATATAATTTGTGCCGCAAACAATAAAATCAGTTCCGAAAATATATTCTCTGTTTTCACCTACACATTTTACAATTTCATCAACAAAATAAGCCGGTATAACATCATATTCGTCATCTTTTTTTACAATGATATTTTTCTGTGTATACGTACCGCTCAAAACAGTTATCACATCATCGGCGGCAACATCATAACCATAGGGGAATGTCAAAACGGCATCTCCGTTGTTTTCCTGCATAACCTGTTCATCAGACTTTGACAGATTCTGATTCAAAATCACAAACGTAAAGGGCGGAACATAAGAAACACTTTCAGCAATAAGCTGTGAATCAGGGACTATTTCAATTTCTGTTGTTTCTCCGGTCTCTTCGTCTGTTTGTACATCCGTAATTGCAGGAATATAAACACAATCCTGTCTGATTTCTGTAGCAGTAAACTTGTTTCCAAGTGCATCTGTAATACCGGAAATTTCTTCAATATCCCCAGCGGCTGTATGGTACAATCCTTCTGTCTCCGGCTTTGAAACTCTCAGTCCGTGAACTCTGTACCAGTTATTACCTATGCTATCCAACAACACATTTTTGGCAGTTTTTAGAATATTCTCTGCCATTACCACGGTAACGTATGTACCCTTTACCGGCACTGTTTGTGCATTCAAAAGTACAAAAGTATCTTTTTTTATTGCGTTTGGATATTCGACCCCGGCATTATCATAACATTTCACTAAAGGTTGATTAGTGTACGCTGCATCAAGCGCTATTACACCCGAATTATCTTTTACCATTACCGTTTGGCTGACTATCACTGTATCCTGGTACCCATACGTATATCCAAGACCACCACATTTCGTACAGTGTATATCCGGTTGCATTGAGCTCCCTTTTACACAGGGACACTTTGTGGCCGTTCTCCACCTTACCCACTGGCCATGACGGGATATAAGAGCCTCATAATTTCCCTTACCAAGAGTCAGTAGAATTGGCGAATCTTTTCCTAAACCCTGTCCCATTTTTTATCCCTTGCAGTATAAAAAAAGGGTTGCCGGAATATTTTTTTTTATTTTTATAAGGAGAAAAAACACAAACCGGCAACCCTGAAAAATTACTTGTTTTGACTTATACGTTCAGACATGAAGGCAATAAGGGCACACACTGCTGCCACAATAATCTCCCCCAACTTACCACCGGTAGTTAAACCTTCAAAAAATTGAACGATAAAACAGATGCATAACAGTATCCATGCACTGGATTTCGTAATCTTCTTCCGTAAGATAATCTTGACTTTTTCAATCTGTTTTTAAAAAAAAGCCTTAAACTTACACATCATAAAGATACCTCCCTTTTTTACCTCCCGGTAATTCTTCACCGTACAGCTATTTTACTTTTATAGACATCCAATCGGCATATTCGTAAATTTATACCGGTTTTGTTTTACGTACGTTTCAATGTCGTCTTTATATTCCTTAATCCTTGCACCGAAATAAGCCGATGTAGCCGACTGGGTACTGCTGAATGATTCACTTAAACCGTCCATACTTAACGAACTACTGGAGAACCCTGACATCAAACCATCACCGATAATATTCAAAAGACTTACTGCTGCCATCTTTGCTACAATTTGTCTTAAATCATGAGGGACATCATCGCTTGTCTCGAATCCTGCGTCATAATCGATTGCATAAAAAAGCTGTAATCCCCTAGTCTCTTTTCCGTACATTCCAATTGCCGTCTGAATCCCGCTTGATGTTTCCGACGGTTTTAACGGCCTGTTCATAAGTTTTAATAAACCCTTTGTCTTATCTACAACTGTTGTACTTGTTAAATCCGTAAAGGAAGAAAACCTGCTCAAAAGTTTCAAGGAATGCAGTTTTATAATTGGTCTTTGCCGTGTTTTGATAAGTCCATAACGGGCTATTCTGGCATAGCGGAAATCATAAACAGCCTCGTCAGCATCATAATCAAAATCTTTTACCAGACCTCTTTCTGCCGCATTAAAACGTATTCTGCGCTTTTTTATTGTAATATCAAGCCGTCTTTCCATTTCTGCAACAGCTGAATCAATAAAGTATTGTATTTGTTCATCGGTGTAAGACTGTCCGTTTGTTGCCTTAAAATCGGTTCCCCAAAGATATGTGAACCTTAAATCATCCGGTGTTACAACTGTCCCCCAAGTTCCGGGAGCCACCTTATAATTTCCAAAGGTATATCCTATTGCTTCGTTTCCGCCATTTCTTACCCAGTTTGAACAAACATAATCATTTTCGTCCGGATCTGCTTTTTCAAAATCAACATAACGGTATGAATAAAGAGTATGAGGCGTAATATTCCTATCGATAATGTCCCCGTTTACACCGATAGGGGGATTTTCTTCATCGGGAATACAGAAGCCGTTTTCTGTATAAACAAAAATCCTGTCATCATTGTATGCCTTCCTTTCAAGTCTATAACTTGAACATCTTGCATCCTCTATCGTAACGAGAATTCCGTTTTTTACAGAAGTAACAACTATCATATATTCCCTCTGACCGAAAAGAGTTATTTAATCTCGAACCCGGGAATCTTTTTGAAGTGCAATGCATCTTCAGGTTTTACAAGGGCACGACCATCTTTGTCAAACCTGACGATTTCTCCTGTTGTACCGTACACAGCTTTTCCGGCTCGACATTTTGAAATAACTTCTACAAGACCGTTTGCTGTTTTGAAAGGCATTCCGTTTTCAGAATGTTCTTCCTCGCTGTCTGTTTCCTGCTGGCTACTATCTGTTTCCTGCTGGTTACTGTCCGTAGATTGTCTTTCAACATCCTGTACGTCATTGGTACCTGCATCTGTGACAGATGGAACAACAACATTAGTCTCACCGGTGTTTTGACTTTGTCCTTTGGGTCTGGCCATTAGTACAAACCTCCTTGGTAAGCAATATTCTTGGCAAGGGCAAGATGTTCAGGAGCCTTAACAGCAAGAGCTGCATATGCCATAACCAAGAACGGTGTTTCTGCTTTATCTGTAGGATATACAGGCATAGTACATACCGGCAGCAACTGAGCAAGATCATAAGCAGGGGTAATTTTGGTTTTCGGCAAGAAAATCATAGAAGCTGTACCGGGAAGTTCCTCGTTGATATCAACATAAGTTGTTGTTCCCTCGGAACTGGCAGGAATACTGTCCATTTCCATCACTTCTGTACCGTCTTTTTTGGAACGACAAATGATGTACCCTGTTGCAACGGGTCCATCTGCAGCCTTGGTAATTGTCAAGGTTACTTTATTACCGGCAGCAACTGCAACTGCGGCATCAATGGATTTTCCTTCTGATGTTCCATTGGCGTTAACTGCATGAACAGTATACATGTAATCACCCGCATCACTATCCTTAAACTTTGAGTTTGGATCAGCAGCGGCCTGTGCAGTTACACTTGTTGGAGCTTTTGGTCTATCCGTTGAAGATCCATCTGCAACAACTTTTCCCTTCACCTTGAAAAATTTATCAGCACCGGCATCTTCCCCTGTAAATCTCAAAGTTGAGCCGATAGCAGTTGTAAATGCAGGAAACTGTACAAAAGAACCATCGTTAGACAGTGGAGTATAACGCAGTCTGTCTGAGAAAAGATTAAGGATATCTTCAGCCAAAACAGAAGGGAACATGACCTTATCAAGGTCACCATTCTTTTCGTATACCTGCCGGGCAATTTCGTGGAATACTTTTTCACCATAACCGGAAGCTCCGATTGAATTTCCTCGCATGTCAAATTTGGTAGATTTTTCACTCTTTTTAAGAGTGGCAAGAAATCCGTCAAATTCTGTGGGAATAACAGAGCTATCCCCATGGAAAATCATGTACTCAAGACCTTTTGTAATAGTCTCTACACCGGAAATTTTTTCTGAGGCGTATGCTCCTTCAAATGTATCTGAAACTTCCATTTGCTTGGTAACGGAACGTCGTGTCTGCAGGTATTTAATCCGAACAGTTGCACGTTCGATAGCCTGATTTGTTTCTCTGGAACTTCCACCTTCCGGTACGCTCAGATGTTTCCAATCTCCGTGGTCTGTACGCCGATTAAACTCATGGACTGTAGATTTAGCCGGTGTTTTTTTCAATGTATTCAGAACCTTACAATCTTCTTTGGTCTGAGCCACTACGTTCAGAACTGTTGATTCCAAATCTTCAGCAATCAACGCACGTCCATTTACCATAGTTGCAGAATCGGTACCGTAACCTGCCTCAAGAGCTTTTGCAAGAGCTTCTACATCATTCTCATCACTTGTTGACACACCATCAAAATACATAGGTTATACCTCCTTCATTTTTGAGCAGATAAACTTATACGTTTCATCGCTCATTTTTCCCCCAAGCTGCATAACCCGCTGAACTTCACTTTCAATCATAGTTGATTTTTGTAAGGAAATTTCGCCGGCAGCAACCGCCTTAGTCAAAATTGATTGAACTTTCGTAAATTCTTCCAGAGTAGGTCTTCCTTCCCGAGAGCCTTTATTCTGCACAGAATTTCCGTTCATACTTTTAGCCATGGTAGAACGGGGTGGATTTTTTTCGTTGCCGATTGCATAAACCATCTGTGCAAGATCTACCACAGCTTTA
>CALXOI010000041.1 GCA_944389965.1 uncultured Treponema sp. | reverse complement strand
TATCACAGGACATATGGCCTTAATGTGACGATATCAAGATGCTCAAACAATTTCGGGCCATATCAGCATGAAGAGAAACTGATTCCTAAAACAATAAAGAATGCCCTTTCAGATAATGTGATACCTGTCTATGGAACAGGTGAAAACATCAGGGATTGGATATATGTCAAAGACCATTGTAAAGCAGTGGATACCATTATCCATAAAGGAAAGGATGGTGAGATTTACAACATAGGCGCAGACAATGAAATCAGTAATATCTCCTTGATTAAAATGATTCTGAAAGCACTCAACAAACCAGAAAGTCTCATCACCTACACCGCGGACAGGAAAGGACATGATCTCAGATATGCCATAGACAGTTCAAAACTGCAAAAAGAACTCGGATTCTCAGAGTACTCTGAATTCAATAATAAACTTGCAGAGACTATCATGTGGTATAAGCAGAATATACAAGAAGGAAAAAAACGTTCAAAAATCCGAAAATGATACAGCACAGAACCAACATTTTGTTCCGGTACGGGACAATCCACCGAAGAAACAGTGGAACCGGATAGCGTTGCAGAAATACCACCAGCACCTGCTACAGTCTGGATGGCAGTCAACAAGTCCCGGGCCCTGTCGATAACCTGACGGGGTATACCGGCAAGCTGGGCAACATGGATACCATAAGAATTTGTAGCGGTACCTGATTTTATACGTTTCAAAAAAATAACCTGCCCTTCCTGCTCCAGCACTTCAAGACACAGCTGCATTAATGCCGGATGCTCCAACCGGGTTAATTCATGATAATGCGTTGCAAACAATGTTTTACAACGAATCTGATTTAACAAGTATTCCGAAACTGCCCATGCAATTGACAAACCGTCTTCAGTTGAAGTTCCCCTCCCTACTTCATCCATAATCACAAGACTCTGGGACGTTGCAGAACGGAGGATATGGGCGGTTTCTGTCATTTCAACAAGAAAAGTTGATTCTCCCCGGGCAAGATTATCAGATGCACCTACCCGGCAGAAAATACGGTCAACAATACCGATACGGGCCTTTTCTGCAGGAACAAAAGATCCTGTCTGAGCAAGTAAGACAATTAACGCATTCTGCCGTAAATAGGTACTTTTTCCAGCCATGTTGGGACCGGTAATCAGTGCAAAATATTTTGTATCATCAAAGGAAGCATTATTCGGTACAAATTCCCCGGTAGGAATATGAAGTTCCACCACCGGATGTCTGCCGTTCACAATTTCCAATACATCAGAATCATCCACTTCCGGCTGAACCCAACCATGCTCTACCGCCGCCTGGGCAAAACTTGAAACCGCATCGAAATCCGCTATATCTGCCGCAATTTGATATAAATAAGAAATATACTGTTTTATATTGTCACGGACTTCTAAAAATAATTTTTTTTCTTCCTCAATAATTCTGACCCCGGAAGAATTCAATTCCTGTTCCAATTCGCGGAGGCGCTCTGTCGTATACCGGTCTCCATTGACCAAAGACCGTTTCAAAATAAAATGTTCCGGTACACTGCTGATTTTACCTCTGGAAACTTCAATATAATAACCGGAAATTCTATTATACCTGACTTTTAAATTAGAAATACCGGTGCGTTCCCGCTCCTCTGCAATATATTGTTCAAGAATACTGTTAAAATCATTTTGAACCCGGCGGTAATGATCCAAATCAGCCGACCAACCATCTTTTATCAGATGTCCTTCCGTCAATGTCGTTGCCGGATCATCCAAAATAGCAGACTGAATCAACGATACAATTTGCCCTGCAGTTCCAAGATCTGTTCCCCAAAATTCAATCCCGGTGATGTTTTGGCGTATCCCAATCCAAGATTCAAGACTTGTTCTCAACGCCTGTAAATCTTTAGCATGGGCACGGTCCATGGCAATCCGTCCGGCCAAGCGCTCAACATCAAGAATTGAAGAAAGCCCGGATCGAACTTTTTTCAATAAATCCCGCCGGTTGACAAAATCCCTGACCCGGTTTTGTCGTGTTATGATTTTCCCACAATCCCGCAACGGTGACAGTAACCAGTTTTTTAGCTGCCGTTTACCCATTGCCGTAACACCATAGTTAACGGTTTCCAATAAGCTGTACTGGACAGTACCATCCCGAAGGTTCGCCGTGATTTCCAGATTCCGACGGGAAGAATCATCAATGATGACAAAATCGCTGTCCCGGTATACAGAAATTCCGGTAATATGGGGAAGTGCACTATTTGATGTTTTATCAAGATAATCCAGAAGGAATCCTGCTGGTGCCGTTTCAGGAGAATCTTCTAATAGTGAAAAAGATCGTAAATTTGCCGTCCGGAACTGAGCTGTCAGCCGCTGAAATGATTGATCAGAAGAAAAATGCCAGTCTGGATAGTAGGAAACTGTCATTGTACCGGCAGACCGTGCCAGAACATTTTGTATCATCGGTTGCTGCTGGAGCGACTGCGGTAAAAGCAGTTCCCGTGGAGAACACCTCCCCAACTCTTTGGCAAATTCTTCTTCCATATCTGACAGATTCCAGCTTGTCGCATAAAATGCAGCTGTACTTACATCAATATATGCAAATCCTGCTTTTCCTTTGCTGCAAGATAAAGCAGCAAGATAATTGTTCGATGTTTGCTCCAGATACTCTTCTTCAACCGCAGTACCAGGAGTAATTATTTCTACAACTTTACGTTCGGCGAGCGCCCGGGAATTCTGTGGTAAATTTATCTGCTCACAAATAGCAATCTTTTTACCCAGCCTGAGTAATCGTGCTATATATATTTTTGCTGCGTGATATGGTATGCCGCACATCGGTCTGCCGGCACGATGAGTCAGAGTAAGATTCAGCAGTCGAGAGATTTCCCGCGCATCATCATCAAACATTTCATAAAAATCACCAAGACGGAAAAACAGCACATCATTTGGATGCTGCTGCTTCAGCGCCTGGTACTGACTCATCATTGGCGTATTATCAGCCATAATCCAGTATTACAATCCCAATCCTAGTGTACTGATTACCTGATCTGTAATATCTACCGTCGGACTATACCACAAAATCGAATCTGAATTCTGCAAACTTAAAATCATACTGTATCCCCCTGCCTCAGCAATCCGTTCCAGCTCAGCGTATAATTTCTTATAAAAAGCATCCGAAGATTGCAAAGATGACAGCAGTGAATCTAGTTCAATATTTTTTGCATTAGTATATTCCGTCAGTATTTCTGTTTTTTTTGTAATTTCACCATCAAGCCGCAAAGCAGCAGCTTCGTTGCCAGCCGCCCGATATTCTGCACGCTGCTGCTGCAATTTTTGAAGCTCTGCAGTTTGTTTGTTAATTTCTTTTTGAAATTCAGCTTTCTTAGCTTCATAATTTCTAACAGGACCAGTATCCCGGAAATATGCTTCATATACACGGGCTGTATCAACAACCGCAAATTTCGTTACCTGCTGCTGGGCAATCAACAATCCACCGCAGCACAGAATTAAAACTCCACATAAGATTTTTTTTACACACATATATAACCTCTACAATCATTACCGGTTCGTAATATTAAATGAAAGGACAAATGCCCACTCAGGACCTTTACCGTTCTGCCACTTAACAGAACCATCTTTCACTTGGAACGTATTTGCCCACAGCAACCGCAGCGGAAACTGGGGAATAGAAAACCGTAAACCAGGCCCGAAACTAAAATAGAAATCTTCGATAGATAAAGATGAGAACACAGCTCCAATATTTTCTTTAAGGGCAGCCGCATCAAAGAAGAAATCCAGTGCAAAAATTCCAGGAGCAACCGGCATCCGAAGTTCAACAGTATTGTGCCAAAGGGCGTTCTGGCGGTTTGTATTGTATATAGAACTCCATCCCCTGCCGGTAAACATACCATCGAGATACAATTTATTTGAAGAACTCAATTCATATTCTGGCAACGGAGCAACAAATGACAATGAAGTAAGACCTGCCAACACGAATTTCAAATTCCATGTCTGGGAAACAGGTATATCAAGCAGGGTAATATATGCTTCTGCCTTTGTATCAGACCTGAAAAAGAATTGGTTCTCTACAGTAGGAATAAATCCGGTCCAAGACAAACGTTGGCTGGCAAACCAACCGGAGGACGGATCATAACTTAAATCACGACCATCAACAGAAAAAGAGGACCAAACCGTATTCTGCATACCCCAGCTATCGTGATAAAGCGATAATGTAGAATCTGCCGGAACCATTACATCTGAATCATAAAAATTTCTAAGAACTTCGGAGACAAAACCGCCGGTAACTGAAAAAATTGCAAAATCAGGCATCCACCGCCGCCCAAGCGATGCACTCAAATCAAAAGAAATTTCATCATATTTCATATAATAATCAGAAGTATTAATTGAACCATCTGGAAGAACCACAGATCTCAAGGCCGTCAGTGCAGAGTGTTCCACTCCGGCACTGACACTTACACTGACCGGTTGCCCAAACAACCATGAATCTGCATATCCTAGACTCAGTGACTGGCTGTCTGTAGACAATACAGTATTGGCAGAGATTGACTTTCCTGTTCCAAAAACATTGGAATCCTGCCACTTCAAAAACACAGAAACAGGAAACGCATCAGGATCCGCTATTCCTGAAAAAGTAACACCAAATTCGATGGCTGTTGTTGACTGTTCTTCTACATTCAGCACTAAATCAACAAGATTTTCTTCGGAACCACTGACTATATCAGGAACAATAGCAGAAAAAAACTGAAGATTAAATAGATTTCTCAAACCGGTTGTTATTTTTGTTTTTGAAAAAATATCCCCTGTTTCAATCGGTAATTCCCTAAAAATAACATAATCTTTAGTTTTTGTATTACCACGAATAATAATATTTTCAATATGACTGCGGGGCCGTTCCACAATATTAAACTGTACAAAAACCTGCTTTGTTTCAGGATTTTTACTCATCTGGGGATCAAACATATTTGATGTATACCCGTTTTCATAATACAGGTCTGTTACCGCATACAGCCCTTCTTGAAATTTTGTCTGGTTAAAAACAGCTCCGTCTTGTATTTTAATTAAGTCCCGCAGGTCATCTGTAGAAAAAATCTTATTCCCGGCAAATGAAATCCCTGCAAAAGAATATTGTGCTCCTTCCTGTATTACAAACTGAATATCAAGCTCATCACAATTATCTACAGCATTATAAGTTGCCGTTCTGACAACATCGAGAATCGCCGCATCAATATATCCCCGATCCTGATAATATGTCAGAATAGCGGCTTTATCTGCTTCCAGCTGGCTTTCCTGAAAAGATCCCCGGGTAAACAAGCCTTTTTCTTTCATGGATAATAATCCTTTCAAGGTTTTATCCGCCACAACCTGGTTACCGTTAAAGGAAACACTTTTCAGAACCGAAGCACGTCCTTCTGAAACAGAAAAAAGAACCCGAATACCATCACCAGCATCTTCTGTTGTAGAAGAAACCCGCACATTAGTAAATCCTTTTTTCAAATAGGTATCCCGGATTGCCCGTTCATCCAGAAGGATTTTACTGGAATTAAAAATATCTTTTTCTTTAGTTGAAATTGCGTCCTTCAGCTCCCCTGCTTTAATGCTGCGGTTACCTGTAAAACTGATTTCAGAAACAAAGGGACGTTCCACAACCGTAAATTGTATGACAACAGAATCCCCTTTTGCATCACCCGGAAGTGCATCAGAAGAAATATCTTCAAATAATTCCAACGAAAAAATCCTGTTCAGCAAGTCAAAATACAATTCATCAGAAAAGGCTTTTCCAATAAAGGGTTCTGTTACACCGCTCAATTCCAGGGAATTAACGTTTACCAAACCCTTAAAATCTATCGACCTGATTTTTTTTCCGTAATACCATGTTGCATCACTCTGGGCAAACCCGGCAGAAAGCCAAATATTACAAAAAAGAACTGCCAACATGATACGGAAAAAACTTTTATTAAACATATCAACTCCTATTTTACAGCACAAACTTCCAAGATACACTGATCGACGTTGCAGGAACCCACAAATGCTGGGTTGTTCCGATATCCGGAGCAAGACTCCACCGGATTAAACCAAAAGGGGAATCCATCTCCAGACCAATTTCCGGTTGGAAAACCAATCCGGAAACATTTTCACCTTGGGATATTTTTGTTTCATCATACGCAAAATGAAACAAAGCATCTGCATAAATTGAACTACCGAAATACTTACCTATGTAAACAGTCGTATTATCGAAAAAGTTACTGATTGTCAGCGGCCTGCCGTCTGTTTCTACATTCAGCCACTGACGCAGACTCTTTTGAAGTCCCAGCGTGCGTAACGAAAATATATCAAAATTAAGCAAATCACGCAATGCATTTTCTACCCGGCGCAAGACAAATACTTGAAAACCATAGTCGACACCTGTCAGCAATACATCCCAGCCACTTTGAATGTCTCCGGTAAAAGCCTGCCCCAGCATAGTCATAATTTCCAACTCTGATTTAGGCGGAGATGATGAATACGTCGGACTGAACTCACTAAAACGCTGGTTTTCCGCAGATAACGTAATCCGTACAGATTCACCGGCTTCATCACGTTCACGGATTTCTGCCCGGACAGTAATCCGAGGATCAAATGTCCCACCAGATTCATTCATCAAGATACGTCCTTCGCGGAGATAAAAGTTGCGGTTCAAATATGTAACTTCTCCGCCCCGCAATACAACATCACTTTTTATTGTCAAATCCTGTGTTTCAGAATCAAATAATAATGTCAATTCCGTATTCGGAGCTATCAATCCTCTAAGAAGAGGATCCAGAATGATTTCTACATGCTGACCACTGATCACCTGAATGTCTGCTGTAACCCGATAATCATTGATGTCATATTCTGAAGCATATGCATCATATCCTTGAAACACTTCGTTTGAGATTTCTATATCCACGTCATCTGCATAAAAACGGCCGATAATATCGGTTCCGGTCATAGTCACGGTAATATCCAAATCACAGGTGGACATTCCGTCCACAGTAATCGGAGGAACAACTACCAATGCAGGAACCTGCACATTATCCGGAGTTTTAACTTGTAATGTCAAAACATCCAATAACCACCGGTCGAATAAAAGCTGCAAATCAAGTACCGCAGATCCCTTACCCACAGAAAACAGAGCGTTATCTACACTGAGCTCATTATCAGTGATAGAAATCGGAAAAGATTCAGCAATCATATGTTCCGGAACATAATCAGGACAATTAATATCCAACCGGGATACAAATAAATTTCCATCAAATTCCGGATCTGCAAGAAAACCTCCGATGTGTACAGAACCGGTTAAAATTCCGCCATACAACGCTATATACGGAAAATACAAAATATGGCTGAACTTTGATAAATCTGAATATACATTATCTACAGTAATATCCAGAAGCCGTTCACTGATAAAACCAGAAACATCAGCATGAACAGGCATTCTCCCGCCTAAAGTCAAGTTGATCTGTCCGCTGGTATCCATGGAACCGGAAATACCAAGGTCTCCTGATGAACTTAAAGCAAGATATCCGGGAATCCGCATAACATTGATTTCCACAGGTTCCGGTTTTTCAAATAAGGTACCGGTCAGTTCACCATTTAAATCGGCCGTGATATACTCAGGCAAGCCCCGGGCAATAGCATCCGTCAAACCGGACAAACCGGATTCGGTGGCAACAGCAGAACTGGAAACAGTAACAGATACCGGGATTTCCAATGAATAAACGTTGTCTATAGAACTGCTGTATACAGCTTGAAGTGTTCCGGCAAAATTTGCCAGAGAAAAACGGGCGGAAATACCGGAAACAGAATGGTTGCTAAAATTGATTTCTCCTGAATCAAGATAAAAATCCCCGTCCTCCAAACGCATCAATGCACTGAAATTGAACGGAACACCCCCAAAGGACATAGAAGACGGTGCTATCTGAACAGAAATAAAAGGATTTTCAATTGTTCCCAGTACAGAAACCGTTCCACTGCACACATCATCTTCTGTCTGCATCTGCCGCACCCGCGACATTGGAAAATCAGAGACAGAAATTTGTCCTGAAAAATATATATCATTCATGAAATCGAGTTCATTAAACGGAGCACTTTCCGGATTTGCAGCAGAAGCTGTAAATACATACGACTCTGAAGACACCGGGCAATTAAGGGAAATATTTAAACTCGCAGAATTAAACACCCCGTCAGAAATACTCCACATAATACTTCCTGAACCATCCAACAGAGAAACGTTATCATTAAATACCACCGTATCCAGCACCAATCCATATTCATTGAGGGAACCGGAAAGTGAAAGATGCGGTTCTGTCATCCACCCACCAGATATTTCTGATACAGCAAAATGGTTAATATCAACAGAAAAATCTAAAAAATCGGCATAGGGAAGCCGCATCTGTATGTCGGAAGAACACGCCCAAGCAGATTTTCCTACAGCTACCGGCAGATTATCCATTAAAAAATGTCCTTCTAAAATCCTGCCGGCATTTCCGTCATCATTGTACGAAAGAAGCGCTTCAAAACCATAACTGCCGGATATATTTATCAATGAACCTGGAATAATAGTCCCGTTAAAGGAGTACGGAATAGAATTGAGGGCAGCTTCAGAAGTAAAAAACGCACTCTCAAAATCGGGATCTGCCGCTATATCCACCGAAGCACGGAGTGTCTGTCCCATATATAATAAATCAAACTGAGTTACATTAATATTATTTTCATTACCGGTAAAAGATAAAATCAACAAATTCCGGTCATTGGAAGTATCGGCGACAATCCAATACGGAATATTATATGTTACAGATGAAAAATCTGAGGAAAAATACATTTCATTTGTCATGACATACGGAGCAAGTAATCCTGCAGTTTGTGTAAGCATAGCCCGGGAATCAGGAACAAAAAATGCTGCAGTATATAAAAGGGAATCTACAAATAAATCGCTGACCTGTAACTGAAGTTGCACAAACGGATTTTCCCCGTTGATAAAACTACCGGCAATAGAAACATATCCGGGATTATCAAAATCCGTATGGGAATAATCGGAAAATTCAAAGGTAAAATCCGCCGACTTTGTTTCAACTTCCGGAATAACCGAAAGTTGTAATGCAGTCAAACTCCGGTCACCTAAATACAGTTGGGGAATAAAACAGATAAACCCCGTATCCAGCGGATCGATGTATATTTCTGCGGAAACAATTCCTCCGCCGGGAACAACGTACCTGTTCAAAAAAGCGGTACCAGCGGCACTTAGGGTAGGCAGATTGATACTGCCATCAAGAGAGAAATCAATTTGTTCCGACAATATTTGAAAATCGGAAACAATAATATCCGTCTGATTTCCAGCAATATTATAAGAAAGCTGTAATCCACCGGGTATCAATTTATCAGATAAAGAAGTAGCCCCCTTAGCTGTATACGTATACGACCCGGCAGCGATATCCCAAGCCAACTCGTAAATACCGGAAAACAAAGAACCGTTTAGTTTCCGCAGTAAATCCGGTTGCCGGTTTAATTTGATATAAGAAAACGGATCAAACTGATCCATCTCAAGTCTGCCGGTCAATTTTTGTCCTGGTATATCGAATTCCAGTGACAAAAGAAACGGAATCATATCCTGAATTGTAGAAACCCATAGTACCCCGTCTCCGTATCCGGCCAATAAATTTGTACGGCTGATCTGGACATTAGTACTATTTATAGAATTCAACTTGAGGCGGGCAACGCTGCCATCTAAAGAACGCATAACCGCAGCATCCAACGTAAACGAAGCAGAAAGATTTTCCATCTGTGATGATACGGAAACCGGCAGACGGGACAATAACGGTTGTTGTAATTCCGCTGTTATTATCCCGGCTCCAGAAACATTAAAAAACAAATCATCTGTTGAATCAGTAATTTTTATACGATTGATAAATAATTCTGCATCAACCATTTCATCCTGATAATGAAGTGTAACATCCCTGACAGAAACAGAAAACGGCAGTGACAAAGGGAACATCCCGTTTTTTCCGGATGCAACCGGGACTACCGGTACATCAAGTTCCTGATGACTGGCTTTAATATCACTGCCAATATTAAAGCCAGCCGCTTCCTGCATACCACTATTTTCTTCAAAAACCGCATCTGAAACCGTTTCATTCTGCAGGAAATCTCCGGCCGGACTATCCGGAACACCACCGGAATTCTTCTGAATTAAACCGGATAACCGGCTGACAAGGGAACTGTTTTTCAAAGCATCAAATTCAAGAATAATACCGGATATTTTTAATGATGAAAAAGCTTCATCAAAATTCCCCCGGACAAGTTCAAAGAAATTAAACCTCAAAACTGCATTCCGGATTTTTAAAACCGGAATATCGGCAGCAACATCATATACAACTATTCCTTTTATACGGAATGCCGATAAAATAGAGGGTGACAGGGATTGATATGAAACCCGGAGACCTGTTTGCTCTTCCATTTGCTGCAACAGTGAATCACGATATTGGATCAAGCGATTTTCAAACCGCTGGCAAAGGGGCTGGAAAAAGACAAGTATTGCAAAAATCATTGCGATAAAGAGAAAACTGCCGATACTGATTTTTACAAACTGGGATTTCATATGTTGTTCTTACTACTTATGTCTCATAATACTATAATAAATTTTCGGAATAATTGGTAGGTGATTCACATGGTATTACATAATTTTATTGTTTTCGAAGGTATCGACGGCTCAGGAACATCGACACAGATGGAACGATTGAAAAACAAAATTCCCTGCAACAAAGCCTTTTTTACGGCAGAACCAACCGGTTCCGCTACCGGCAAATTTCTGCGGGCAATCCTAAAAGGAGATGTACCGGTACAACCGGAAACAGCCGCATTTCTCTTTGCCGCCGACCGGGCAGAACACCTGTATGCTCCCGGTGGAATCATAACTACTTGCACCGGCGGAAAACTGACGGTCTGTGACCGGTATCTTTTTTCCAGTCTTGCATATCAGTCCACCGCCTGCGGTTCAGACTTACCATATAAAATAAATGCCCTTTTTCCGCTACCGGAATATCTCTTTTTTTTCGACATAGAACCGTCTCTTTCCTTAAAACGAATATCAACCCGGAACGTTACGGAAATATATGAAGAACAGGATTTTCTGGAAAAGACCGCAGCGGCTTACCGGGATATTATCCAAAACTATACACAACAAAATATTCCGGATATGAAGATTATCACAGTCAATGCAGCGCTCCCTGTTGAAAAAGTCACAGAAAAAATATGGAGTGTGCTCCGGAATATACCGATATTACAAGAGTGAATACCTTATTGCGAAAAAAACTGAATACAACAAAATTCTCATTATCCGGAAAAAAAGCTGTTGCCGTTTTTTTTCTCCTGCTTTTTTGCGCAGCATCAGTGTTTTCATATTTTGTAACATATAAAGAGCAATATTACAGACTTTTCCATATCCATTACCAGCAATATCCCGATGATGTAATGGAAAATATTTACTGGCTGGAAAAGGCTGTAGAGGCCGATTTCTGCAACCCCCAATACGCATTGGCAAAAATTACCGACGAAAAAGACTGGGAAAAATACCGGTATCTATTTATGATGCATATAAATTTAAAACTCATTGAACAGCATTTGCGGTTGGGAAGAACATGGGACAAGCAGGTTGCATATTTTTATGATGCCCCATGGAAAGAAGAATATCTGAGGGATTTAGAAAAAACAGAAAGCTGTTATCAGGCAGGATTATATTACTGGCAGGAAGCCCTCCTTTGGGCGGAAAAAGCTAATGCGGGAAGTTTCCAATTCCTGTATCTGACAGATATACAGAATTGGGAAGATGAACGGGAACGCATTGCAACCGGGGAACTTGACTATGAAAAAATCATCAACCGGGAATTAGCCCGGGTACGGTCAGTAAAAGAATCTTTTCTTGCAATGGATGACGAAACATATTAAAATACATCTATGAATCACGATACTTTTTCTATCGCCTATACGGCGATTCATCCCGGAACTGAAAAAACCGATATATTATTTTACGAACCGGAAACTGCCGAATCTTTTGCCGGAATTTTTTCTCCCGGAGCCGGGAATTCTCCACGTATTTTTGTTACCGATGCAGTTGTTGCAAACCTGCCGTTAATGAAAACATTCATAGCCGCATTTACCGGTTCCCAGCCGGAAACAAATGATTGTCTGGTATGCGGTACCGATATTCTGGTAGTATTAGGCGCCGGAGAATCATTCAAAACAATTGAAAATGTACTGAAAATTGTCCAGATTGCATTGGACAATAACCTGCAACGTTCCAGTACGTTTATCGGAATCGGCGGTGGTGTTATTTGTGATATTACTGCCTTTGCCGCATCCATTTTCAAACGGGGTGCCCGGCTGGAACTGGTTCCTACAACCCTGCTCGCCATGGTAGACGCATCTGTCGGTGGTAAAACAGGGTGCGACTTTGGAACATTCAAGAATATGATAGGCACCTTTTACCCGGCAGCAAAAATCCATTTTTTTACTGGATTCATACAATCACTGCCGGAATCAGAATACCGTTCAGGACTTGCAGAAACTGTTAAAACAGGGCTGTTATATGCACCGAAATTATTTGACATCATCCAGCACAATAAGGATGCTGTTTTATCCCGGGAGCCGGAAACCATCCGGCAGATGATACGCCGCTGTGTTATTGCAAAAGCAAATATTGTAGAAAAAGATTTGGCAGAACAAGGTCCACGGATGCAGCTTAATTTCGGGCATACATTCGGTCATGCGTTGGAAAGCTGCTGTGGACTCGGTTCCATACCCCACGGCGATGCAGTCGCATGGGGCATGAGCAGGGCACTGGATTTATCCCGCCGGCTTAAACTCTGTTCCACAGAATATTACCAGGAAGTGTGTGAAGTTCTTACTTCATACGGCTGGGAAATCTCCCCGGAACATTCAATTCTGGTAGCTTCAGGACTTGACCCAGAAACTGCTGCCACTAAAATCATTAATGCAATGAAAAAAGACAAAAAAAATACTTCTCCGCAAATACGGTGTATTCTGCAGCGGGAAATCAACAGCACGGTAATACAGGAAGTCCCGGAACAAGATATACAAAATGTTCTGTTACCGGAATAACAGGTAGTATATGCATCACACTGGTTATTTTGACTGGGCAGCAACTGCACCGGCAGACGATGATATTATTCAGGAAAGTGCTGGTATCGCCCGTGACTTTTTTGCAAATCCTTCCAGCGTTCATGCGGAAGGCATCAAAGCAAAAAACAAATTGACAGAAGCCCGTATAAAAGCAGCAGCTGTTCTTGGCGTAAAGCCTGAAACACTTTATTTTACCAGCGGAGGAACAGAAGCCGACCACATTCCTTTGTTATCACTCCTGTTGCGCCCGGCTCCGGCTACAATTCTCATCAGCGCAATAGAACATCCGGCAGTTAGAGAACAGGCGTATGCACTCAAAAACTGTGGATGGCATATAAAAACAGTAAATCCTGATAAATCCGGCATTGTAACCCCGGATGCGGTTGAGGCAGTTCTCACAGACGATACCGTATTGGTGTGTATTATGGCGGTAAATAATGAAACCGGAGCTGTACAACCTGTAACAGATATCAGCCGTATACTTTCGGATACGGCTGCCAAAAAAAAGAAACGACGCCCGAAACTACACGTTGACTGCGTTCAGGCTGCAGGAAAAATTCCATTCTGTCTCGCCACACCAGGTATTGACAGCGCTGCTTTCAGTGCCCACAAAATCGGAGGTCCCCGAGGAACAGGGTTGCTGTATTTGGCACACCGGTCTGAACCATTTCTCCGGGGTGGTGGACAGGAACAGGGCATCAGAAGCGGAACAGAAAATCTTGCCGGCGCATGGGCTTTAGCTCGGTGTCTTGAACGGTATTACATCCCTGCAAATCCGGCTGGTATACCGGTTGACACACAGTCGTTAGCATACAAGCGGTTCCTGCAGCGGCACTCAGAAACAACCCGTTTTCTGTCACAGCTACAAACAATACCAGGATGCCATATCATTCCTGAAAACAGGGTCAATCAAAACAGTGACACAAATGAACTTTATGACAAATATTCCCCATGGATTGTACAGGCATCATTTGAACAGATTCCCGGAGAAGTAATGGTACGGGCTTTATCGGAACGGGGATTCTTTATTTCAACAGGGTCAGCCTGCTCAGTCCGGAAAATACAACGCCCGATTCTGGAAGCAATGGGTATCCCGAAAAACCAGGCAGAAACTTCTGTTCGTTTCTCTTTCGGTGCAGAAACGACAACAGAAGAACTGCAGGCTCTGTTAGCCGCATTGAAAGAAGTTACCGGTTTATTTTCAAAATAACCGTTACTTTTTTGTATTGAATATGTGGTAATTCATCCATGGAAATAAGGGATGTTCCTGTTCCATATTTGTCAGCCATTCAGTGCTAATCGTACTGGCTCCCAAAGAATCAAAAACAGTAGTAAACGCAAGGACATTTTTTTTGAATTGAGATTCCGCATATTCAGGAAATACCCGTTGGCTCAACATTGCCGGCCAATCACTGGATTGTGCCAGCAATACTTCTTTTGCTGCAAGATTCAGTGTCCGGGCTTTCAGTCCTGAATCATCAGGAAACCGTTCTGCCAGATAAATCATCCGCTCGCAAGCTTTCCGGGCATATTCCAGCATCCAACCATTTGAAGTATCAAGTAAATTTTCACCATACCCGGTACCGGTCGCAGCAGAAATAAATGGATTAATTTCCTGCAGGGAACCCTTATCACTAGCCAACCCTGCACAATCAGTAATAATAAGATCAGGATACTCTGCTACCGTCCGGAACACGTGTTCGAGCCACTTAATTCCTTCAAACCAACAATTACCGAATACCTTTGCGTTAAATACACAGGTAACAGATACATTATCTGTACAAAGAATCCGGGAAGCTTCCTGTAATTTAGTGTATTGGGCTTCAACAAATTCCCGGGCATCAGATAAAACCTGGCGTTCAGCTGCAGCACTATCATACCAGGTATCAACTTCCTTACTCCAATATTTAAATCCAGAAACAGTACGGATACCATCAGATCCAAGATAGGATTCCAGTTCTGTACGATCCGCTTCAAAAGCAATATCCCGATCCTGATCCCTGTACACAGTATGATTGATAAACCCACCTGGACCAGACAACATGGTATGAGAAGCAGCATCCCTCGCAAACAAAACAAGTCCGTTCTGGGATTTGACAGGAGAAAAAATACCGTTTTTAGGTAATGGATCTGCAAAAAGAACACCATGTGCATCGAGAATTGTATATGAAAAATTATAATTCCGTAAAATCCGATCCAGTCCAGAAGTATACCCCATTGCCGGCAGCCAAAAACCATCCGGAACAACACCAAAAAACTGCCGATGGGATTGTACACCGGCTTCAATTTGGGCATTAATGGCTTCCGGTAAATCAGAATAGTGAGGAAGGAATGCTGATGTTGCAGCAGTTGCCATCAATTCAATGCTTCCTCTATCAGCATAATACCGGAACGCGGATAATAAATCAGATTTATAGACTTCAGTAAAGTTGTGTCTGTTTTTTCTGACACGGGACAAACAGGCTTCTGCTTCCCGGAAGCGGGGGGAATCCGGCAAACATAGTTGTAACTCATGTTCTCCCAGCAAAATCAACTGGTCAAGCCATGCAATATATCGGTTCTGTACATCATAATCGGACAACAGAGTACACAATGTGGGAGTAAGTACAAGAACCAATTTAAATGGAATCGCATCCAAATCTAATGTTTCAAACATATCCAGCAACGGAAGATATGTATCTGAAATCGCAGAGAATAAATATTCTGTCTCCAACATTTTTGAAGTAGCATTATCCTGCTGATAGATATATCCTTGATGAGCAACAAGTGTTATGACGATAGATTTTTTTCCCATACCCTGAAACCTGTTTTATAAGAAAGACTGGCGATGATTCAAATAATGAGTTCTCAGCAATTCCCGCAGACCGGATAATTCCAGTATCGGAGAAATCCGCAAATCCGGTAATGGAAGCATAAGTTCAGCAGGCATATGCGGAAGGTTAATCTTTTTTGACGATGCCAAAAGTTCTGAAGCACTACCTTTGAACTCTGCAACCAAATCAATCCGTATATTTTTTACCGAAGCAGGCAACAAAATATACTGGTTACGGTCCGAAACAGAAACTGAAATTTCAAAATAATCAGACGGCTTTACACTATCCTGGTTCGAAAACGAAGATACCCGCAACACAAGCGACGTAAAACCGGCCGTTTTCTGTATTTTCTGGAAATCAGCCTCCCTGATGTCCCAATATACATATGCCCAAACCGGATTCCGCAATACAACCGATATTTGATTTTCATTGTATGTTTCCGGAAGCACTGATACCGGATGTATTTTATCCGAATCATTTTTTAAATCAGTATAATTTTCTCTTTTTATTTCAGCAGCAGTATCTAAAAGTTCACCAATAATAAAACGTCTGTTTAAGTTTTCTGGAACATCAATACCTAAATCATCAGCCAATGCAATCAAATCAGCAGAAGGTAATGTCTCCAAATACTGCCTGCTCAGAATAGCATAATCCATATCGTTTCTATGATGAAGAAAAAAAGAAAATATGTCAAGATACGCCTATTCAATATCAAATCAATTGATATTGACATTCACGCTTTATTGCGATATTATTATTTGATAATCGATTATTCTATAAAACCGGAGGCTAGTCATGGCTGGAGCCAGTAAGAACTCTCGTACAACGGTTGCCACCCATAAGTTTTTTTGCTCATGCGGCGGTGAAGTTGTTATGAAAACACTATTTGAAAAAGGACGTCTGAGAAACGTTGCAGAATGTTCAAAATGCAAACGGACAGAACGCCGTCCTAAAGATTTTAAATAAATCTGTAAAAAAGCTGTCCTCAAAAATGGACAGCTTTTTTATTATTTATCAGGATACATTACCGGTCATTTTTCCGCCATTGATTCAACTGTTCCTGAATCAATTCTCGACCCTCTTCCAATATATGGATTTGCGCCTGCTTAGAATCCGGTGCCGGATAGATTTTCAATATCTTTACCCGGTATGCACCATTCCTCAAGTTACGCATAATTCCACCTAAAGTGGAAATTTTATAACCTCCATCAAGCGCGCAAACTGCAACCGGCATCGGTGCACGGTCAAGAATCCGGCGAAACCCAGCGGCATAAAATTTACCAAGATTACCATCCCTGCTTCTCGTCCCTTCCGGAAAAATTACCGGTATCTGCCCGCGGTTTACAACCCGATCCGCAAAGGAATCAAGCGTCTTCATTGCAACCGACGGACTGCCTTTCCGGGGAATCATGGCATGTTCATGAGCCCGCAACATTTCAGAAACCAACGGTATGTGGCGGCTTAATTCATCTTTTGCGACAAACCGCAAATCCCTGTCCCTGAGAAAATTCATGAATACAGGAATATCCAACAAACTTTGGTGGTTTGCCATAATCAAAAACTGCTCCGGCAATTCGCACTTTAAATTCTTATCCCCAAGAAATTTAAAATTTTGATACAATGAAAGGAATGCAAATAACCGGGGTGCACATACATGAACAATATAATCTGATATTTTAATACTCAGTTTTCTTGAAACTGGATATGCAAAAATATTCAGAATGGCCGGCCCTCCCAATGCGACAATAAAACAACCAATAATAATGATGTTACTCATAATATTATATTATACATTTTACTGCTGAGCCGCAAGTAGCAGTTCATCAAATAAAGGATTCAACGGCACGGCAGATAGTATCAAAAGATTCGAATAACTGTTTTGATTCCGGTATACTCTCCAAAAAAATACGTCCGTACCGTTTTGTAATAAGCCGTTTATCCAGCACAACTACAGCACCACGATCACTGC
>CALXOI010000040.1 GCA_944389965.1 uncultured Treponema sp. | reverse complement strand
GACAAGAGAATATTGTCAGGCTGAAAAGATTCTTCTGTTGGGCTGACAAGAGAATATTGTCAGGCAGAAAAGATTCTTCTGTTGGGCTGAAAAGATTCTTCTGTTGGGCTGAAAAGATTCTTCTGATGGGCTGACAAGAGAGTATTGTCAGGCAGAAAAGATTCTCTTGATGGACAGAAAAGATTCTTCTGTTGGGCTGAAAAGATTATCCTGTTGGGCTGACAAAAGAATATTGTCAGGCTGAAAAGATTCTTCTGCTGGGCTGACAAGAGAGTATTGTCAGGCAGAAAAGATTCTCCTGATGGGCTGAATTGATTATTTTTTATAATTCATTCTGATAAGACATAATAAAAGGAATTGGTATGGGTTCTATTAAACATCCACACAAGAGAGAAATTTGGAAAGTGTATCTAAATCATTATTGATAGGATTTATATTTCTTTATTTATACTTCAGCTTGTTAAGTAAATATAGATATTATGATTGTTTTATGCTATATTCTTTTTTCGTAGATATTTTTAGTGTAAAAAACGCTGTAAAATGAGGTAACAGATATGTGTGGTATTGTTGGTTATATTGGCAATAAACGCGCTGCTCCCATTATTTTAGATGGACTTTCAAAATTAGAATACCGTGGTTATGATTCTGCTGGTATGGCTGTTTTTGATGGCAGTAGGATTAATATCAAGAAAGCAGTAGGAAGACTGAAAGTGCTGGAAAATCTCACTTGTGGAGGAGCATCCATGACCGGAATGTCCGGCATTGGACATACTCGTTGGGCAACTCACGGTACACCCAGTAAAGAGAATTCCCATCCGCATTTCAATAAAACTGGGACTATTGCAGTGGTACACAACGGAATTATTGAAAATTATATTGCTTTGAAAAGGAAAATGATAGCTAAAGGTTATGAATTCCGTTCGGAAACAGATACGGAAGTACTGGTGCATTTACTGGATTACTATTATAAAGGAAATCCCCTGGAAGCTATCTCTAACGTTTTGAGTCGGGTGGAAGGATCTTATGCATTGGGTATCATGTTTGCGGATTGTCCGGATGGAATTTTTGCAGTACGTAAAGATAGTCCGCTCATTGTAGGTCAGAATGAAAGTGGCTGTTTTATAGCTTCTGATGTGCCGGCTATTTTGAAATATACCAGAACTGTCTATTATGTAAATAATCAGGAAATAGTAAAATTATGCAAAGACCATATACACTTTTACACTATAGATGAAGAAGAGATATCCAAAGAACCGGTGACTATAGATTGGGATGCGGATGCCGCAGGAAAAGATGGCTATGAACACTTTATGCTGAAAGAGATCTATGAACAGCCCAAAACGGTGGCGGATACCCTTTCTTCTCATATCAAAGATAATGATCTTGTACTTGATGAACTAGGCTTGAGTGATGAGGAAATAAAGGGAATCAGAAAGATTCATATTATTGCCTGTGGCTCCGCATATCATGCCGGTATGACAGCTAAATATGTCATTGAAGGATTGATCCGTATCCCTGTGGAAGTGGATGTGGCATCCGAATTTCGTTACCGTAATCCCATTCTAGATGAAGGTGTGATGATTATCGCGATAAGTCAATCCGGAGAGACTGCAGATACACTGGCAGCACTGAGAGAATCCAAGAAAAGGGGATGTAATGTGCTTGGGATTGTCAATGTGGTGGGTAGTTCCATTGCGAGAGAGTCGGACAGAGTAATATATACGTGGGCAGGCCCGGAGATAGCGGTTGCTACCACCAAAGCATATAGTGCGCAGCTAGTGGTTCTCTATATGCTGGCTATAAAACTGGGTAGAGTGCGGGGAATGATTGATGATATCATGCTTTCAGATTTGTTGACGGATTTAAAAAAACTACCTGATCAAATTGAGCTGTTACTAGAACAGAAAGAGAGGATCCAATGTTTTGCCAACCGATGTGTGAGTGCCAAGAATATCTTTTTTATTGGAAGAGGAATTGATTATGCAATCTCTTTGGAGGGTTCTCTGAAATTAAAAGAAATTTCTTATGTGCACTCAGAGGCTTATGCGGCGGGAGAGTTAAAACACGGGACGATCTCTCTGGTCGAGGATGGCACAATGGTAATAGCGGTGTCTACTCAGCCTGAACTTTTCCAAAAAACTATCAGCAATATAGTGGAGGTGAAAGCTAGAGGCGCCTTTGTCTTGGCCTTGACCTGTGACAACAACAAAGAAATTGAAAAAACAGCGGATTGTGTACTGTACATACCTCAAACCAATAACTATTTTACTAATTCACTGGCAATTATCCCGTTGCAGTTATTTAGTTATTATATGGCAGTGGGTAAAGGGTGTGATGTGGATAAACCGAGAAACCTAGCAAAATCTGTTACCGTAGAGTAATCCGGGACTATAGCACATTATTTCCACAACGTGTATGAAAAATCCTGGTATTCTGCCGGCACGGTTGTCTGCTGACGGTGCCTGTCCGGTTCTGCCCGTACTGCGGGAGGGATAGAAGCGGAAATGAGCCCGTACCGGAACTACCGGGCGAATTGGAGCGGATAGCCCGGCGGCAGGGCTGTTTTCTTTTGATTTTATTTCTTATTTTGTCTTACGTTATTTTTTGCCGGTACACGGTGCTTGTACGGGCATCCTGCGCCGCCCTGCGGCCCGCCCGGAAAAACAAAACACAGATTGAACAGACTTGTATGCGCTGCTTCCGACTCTGTTTGCAGGTTCCGGTTCTTCATGTGGCTGGACAGAAAGGGTTGAATCCGCTACTATGTTAATCAACACTGTTTGTGTTTTAGTATTGTTAAAATACCGGAAACGGTAGTTGTATCGAGGTTGTTTTTATGAATAAAAAAATTGCGCTTATTCCCGGGGACGGCATTGGCCCGGATATTGTCCGGGAAGGTGTACGGGTGTTGGATGCGGTTGCGGCAAAATTCGGACATACATTTACGTATCAGACGGTACTTGCCGGCGGAGCGGCTATTGATGCCTGCGGTGAACCGCTGCCGAAAGAGTCTTTGGATACTTGTCTTGCAAGTGATGCGGTTCTGCTGGGTGCAGTGGGTGGCCCCAAGTGGGATTCTGTTCCCGGTAACCTGCGGCCGGAAAAAGCGCTGCTGGGACTACGGGGCGGAATGAAGGTGTATGCAAACCTGCGGCCGGCGCTGATGTTCCGGCAGTTGTCTGCTGCGTGTCCGCTGAAAAACGAAATTGTTGGCGACGGGCTTGATCTGCTGATTGTGCGGGAACTGACCGGCGGTATTTATTTTGGTGACCGGGGACGCAGCCCTGACAATAAAACGGCCTGGGATACGGAAAAATATACCGCTCCTGAAATTGAACGCATTGTCCGGCTGGGTTTTGAGTCGGCACAGAAGCGGCGGAAAAAATTATGCGTTGTGGATAAGGCAAATATTCTGGAATCGAGCCGTCTCTGGCGGGAAGTGGCGGAATCCGTAAAAGCTGATTATCCTGACGTGGAACTGTCATTTATGTACGTGGATAATGCCGCCATGCAGCTGGTCCGCAACCCTGGTCAGTTTGATGTTATTGCAACCAGTAATATGTTTGGGGATATTTTATCCGACGAAGCAAGCCAGATTACCGGTTCAATTGGTATGCTGGCGTCGGCATCATTGGGTGACGGCACCGGCCCGGGTTTGTATGAACCGATTCACGGTTCCGCACCGGATATTGCCGGGCAGGATAAAGCAAATCCTTTGGCGACAATCCTTTCCTGTGCCATGTTGTTGCGCTACGACTTTAATATGACCGCAGAAGCAGATGCCGTGGAAGCTGCGGTAGAAAAAGTGCTTGATGCCGGCTGGCGTACCGGGGATATTGCCGGTACCGGTGCTGCTTTAGAAGCGGTCAAAGCAGCCGGTAAACTGGTTGGTACAAAAAAAATGGGTGATTTAGTTATTGAAATGTTGAAATAACATATCCGGTGCACGGTTACCCCGTTTTGCGGTTGCAGTCCGGTACGGTTGCCGCCTGCATAGTGTTCCGGCAGTATTGTACGGATGCAGCCGGAGTGCGGGTTTTTTGTTGATGACATAAACAGGAACCGGTGTACCAGATTTCCGCAGGAAGAAGCGGTACCTGCACCAGAATCGGTACCGGTACAGGCACAAAGTTGTGCCGGCAGTAAAATGTCACCGGCATGGAACGCACCACAACAGAATTTGCACCGGTACGAAGTAACTCCATAACGAACCGTCACCGGTACTGGCAGTACTGTAGCTGCACAGCCCGGCAACAAAGTAGTGCCAGTACAAAACACATCCTGTTCATCTGGGTTATGGCGGTAAAAAAGTCCTTCCATGGAAAGAAGCGGGTGTAATGCCCTGTTATGTTGGCTGTTTGTCTGCTTATTCATGCCGGATATGGGATGGTGTTGAAAACTTTTCTTTTGAGGTTTTATAGTTTACTGTTTATTCGCTGTCTTTGGAAATAATAAAAATCTTTTCAAACAGTAGCTGTTTGTGCTATGTTGTGTAACAATGATATGTAACATCCGCATTTTATTGAAAGCGGTATTTTATCCGGTAAAGTACCGGTATATATAGAGGAGTATGTATTATGTCAACAGACAGTTCCATGCTGGGGCCATCTGACCGGCCGCCGTTAGGACGGTGGATTCCTTTGAGTTTCCAGCACGTGTTTGCAATGTTTGGGGCAACTGTCCTTGTCCCGCTTTTAACAGGTTTGAGTCCTTCTACGGCTTTATTTACTGCCGGAACAGGCACCCTGCTGTATATTCTGATAACCGGGGCAAAAGTTCCGGCTTTTTTAGGTTCTTCCTTTGCGTTTATTCCGGCTTTAACCGGAATTTCCCAGGTTTACGGTATGCCGGCTGCGCTTGGCGGAGCATTCTGCGCGGGACTTTTTTATGCCGTGATTGCCGGTATTGTACGGCTTGCCGGAACCAAGTGGCTTGACAGGGCATTGCCGCCGGTTGTCATCGGTTCTGTGATTATTGTCATCGGATTGAATCTTGCCCCTACTGCAATGGATTCTGCGATGTATAATAACGGCAGCTATTCGCTGGTTTATTTTTCAATCGCCATTGTTACCCTTGCCATTGCCATTATTGCCAGTATTTTTTTGAAAGGCTTTTTCAATACTATTTCGATTTTGATCGGACTGGTGGGCGGCTATGTGTTTACTCTTGTTATGGGAATGTTTGTACCCGCTTATCATCTGATAAATTTTGATACGGTGCGGAATGCCCCGTGGTTCGGAGTGCCGCATTTTGCCATACCGGAATTCAGTTTTGTTCCGGTGCTGACGTTTATCATTGTGTCATTGGCAACGGTATGTGAACACCTGGGGGATACATTGGTGACATCAAAAGTTGTCGGCCGGGATTTTTACAAAGATCCGGGACTGCACCGCACCCTGCTGGGTGACGGACTTGCCACAACATGGGCTGCGCTTTGGGGCGGTCCGCCGAACACCACGTACGGGGAAAATATCGGTGTCATGGCGATTACCAAAGTATACAGCGTATGGGTTATCGGCGGAGCGGCGGTGATTGCGCTGCTGTTGTCTTTTATCCAGAAATTCGGGGCGGTTATCCAGACAATCCCCGGGCCGGTTATGGGCGGTATTTCCATGCTGCTGTACGGTTTGATTGCATCCAGCGGGCTGCGGACAATTGTCGAAAGTGGCGTTGATTATAAAGATAAGCGTAACCTGACTATTTCTTCTGTTATTATGGTGATTGGTATCGGCGGTGGTATTCTTCAGTTTAAAGTGGGCGGATCGTTTACTTTTTCGTTGAGTGGTGTGGCACTGGCGACGGTTGTGGGCATCCTGTTGAATTTAATCCTTCCGAAACAGAATGTAGAACAGAAATAAACGCTGTGGCTGGTTACTGTTTGTTCAGGGGCGGATATTCCGCCCCTTTTTATTGATGAATCTACCGGGCAGAAAATAAAATGCCGGATAAAATATTGATAAAATATTATCTAAACTATTCACAAATTCCCGCTTTTCAGTTATACTTGCAATAATAAATGTAACATAGGAAATCTGGTTTTGTATGATCAGATAAGCTTATACTCTAAGGATGGAAACACAATGGGAAACAAAATTACGATTATTGGATCGGGTAGTGTAGGCGCTACAATTGCGTATACACTTGCGGTACAGGGACAGGCTTCTGAAATTGTCATGATAGACATTAACCTTGAGAAATCTCTGGGTGAAGCCCTGGATATCCGGCAGGGAATGTCTTTCTGTGATCCGGTAAAAATTTATGCCGGCAGTTATCAGGATGCGGTTGGTTCCGATATTGTTATCATGACATCCGGTGTCGCCCGGAAACCCGGTCAGTCCCGGCTGGATCTGACCCAGACAAATGTTAATATCACCGGTACAATTATTCCGGAAATAACAAAAGCAGCCCCTGATGCAATGTATATCATTGTTGCCAATCCTGTTGATATACTGACATATCAGTTTCATAAAGTGTCCGGATTGCCTGAAAACCGTATTATTGGTTCCGGTACCAGTCTTGACACAGCCCGGCTCCGTTCCCGCCTCGCTGAATACTATCAGCTGAATCAGCAGAATGTTCATGCGTATGTGTTTGGTGAACACGGGGATAGTTCTTTCGTTCCTTGGTCATTGTGCAATATTTCAACCATTCCGATTGATGATTTTACAAAATGTGTCCGGACAGATTCAGATAAGCTTTATCCGTCACTGGTGCATGAGGAAGTGGAACAGTATGTCCGCAAGTCCGGCGGACGTATCATTGCCCGCAAAGGTGCAACATTCTATGCAATTGCAATTTCTGTGTGCCATATCTGCAGATGCATTACCTGCGGTACTGATACGACATTGACTGTTTCTTCCATGATGCACGGAGAATACGGTATTGATGACGTATGTCTGAGTACGCTGTCTCTGGTTGGTAAGGACGGCATTACCGGTAAGGTAATTCTTCCGTTGACTGATGGGGAAATTGCACTGTTAAAGAAGAGTGCGGACAGTTTGAAGGCAGTTATCAGCCAGTTGAAGTTCTGACAGGGAGTTGTACCGACGTATGGAATACAGAATTGAACACGATTCAATGGGTGAAGTCAAGGTTCCTGCCGACAAATACTGGGCAGCCCAGACTGAACGTAGCCATGAAAACTTTAAAATAGGTGTGGGTATTGAAACAATGCCCCGGGAAATTACAAAGGCGTTCGGTATCTTGAAAAAAGCCGCTGCCATGGCAAACCATGAGCTGAAGCCGGAAAAGATGACTGCGGAAAAATTTGATGCAGTATGCAAAGCCTGTGATGAAGTAATTTCAGGTGTGCTGAATGATCATTTCCCGTTGGTAGTATGGCAGACCGGCAGCGGAACCCAGTCAAACATGAATGCAAATGAAGTGATTGCAAACAGGGGTAATGAAATTGCCGGGGCAAAACTGCTTCATCCGAATGATGACGTAAATATGAGCCAGTCGTCTAATGATACATTTCCCACGGCTATGCACATTTCCGCAGTCATGGCACTGGAAGATAAGTTGCTTCCTGCGGTTGATTTGCTGGTTGCGACATTCAAACGTCTGGAAGCTGACCATCAGGGGGTTGTTAAAAGCGGGCGCACTCATCTTCAGGATGCTACTCCTATTACGTTTTCCCAGGAAATCAGCGGCTGGCGTTCTTCTTTGGAACGGGATCGGGATCTGATTGTACGGGCTTTGGAGCCGCTGAAAGAACTGGCACTGGGTGGCACTGCAGTTGGTACCGGGTTGAATGCTCCGAAAGGGTTTGATGTTAAAGTAGCGGAAGCTGTTTCCCGGCTGACCGGAAAAACATTTGTGACAGCTCCGAATAAATTTCATGCCCTGACCAGCAAAGATGAAATTGTTTTTGCCCATGGTGCTGTAAAAGCGCTTGCCTGTGACATGATGAAAATTGCAAACGATGTCCGGTGGCTTGCCTCCGGACCCCGGGACGGATTAGGAGAAATTACAATTCCGGAAAATGAACCTGGGTCTTCAATCATGCCCGGTAAGGTAAATCCCACACAGTGCGAAGCGGTGACTATGGTCGCAGTACAGGTAATGGGAAATGATGTGGCGGTTGGTATGGCTGCAAGTCAGGGAAATTTTGAACTGAACGTATTTATGCCGGTATGTATTTATAATTTCCTCCAGTCAGTCAGGCTGCTTGCAGAAGCCATGGTTTCGTTCAACGATAACTGCGCTGTCGGTATTAAGGCAAATCGTGAAAAAATGCATCACAATCTGCATAATTCACTGATGCTGGTTACCGCATTGAATCCGTATATCGGATATGAAAATGCTGCAAAAACAGCAAAGAAGGCGTTTAAAGATAATATTTCGCTGAAAGAAGCCTGCGTCGCATTAGGTTTCCTGACAGCAGAAAAATTCGATGAGGTATTCCATCCTGAACAGATGGTATAAGTAAAGGGATGTTGTCCGGCAACAGGTCTGGGCAGCATCTTCTTTGACAAGGACGGTTTTACATATGACATTCAGTTATTATCCGGGGTGCACACTGCGGACGAAAGCTGTTGAGCTGGATCGTTCCGCCCGTGCCGCAGCCGCTGCGTTGGGAGTTACATTAGAAGAAATTCCTGAATGGCAGTGCTGTGGTGGTGTGTATCCTATGGCAAAGGATGAAATTGCCACTAAGCTTTCATCGGTGCGGACACTGGCCGCCGCCCGGGATGCGGGGAACGATTTGGTTACCGTATGTTCTGCCTGCCACAATGTGTTAAAGCAGGTAAACAACGATATGCGTTCTGATGACGACATTTCGCTGCGGGCAAATAATTATCTGCAGCTTGACCAGCCCTATTACGGAGAGACAAAAGTCATCCATTATCTGGAACTGTTGCGGGATGTTATCGGTTTTGATAAAATTGCCGCTAACGTTACCGCCCCCTTTACCGGTAAAAAAATAGGCGCATATTACGGCTGCCTGTTACTGCGGCCGGGACGGGTCATGCAGATGGATAATCCGGAAAATCCTTCTATTATAGAAGATTTTATCCGGGCAATCGGCGGAGAACCGGTTGTGTACAGCCAGCGAAATGAGTGCTGTGGTGGTTATTTGACTGTGGAAGATCCTGCGGTTTCTGCAAAACGTAGTGGCATTGTGCTTCAGAATGCAGCGGAAGCCGGAGCGGAACTGCTGGTAACCGCATGTCCCCTGTGTCTGTATAATCTTAATAAAAACGGAGCAGCAGGTTCTGTTCCGGTGTATTATTTTACGGAACTTCTTGCACAGGCACTGGGTGTAGAAACAGGAGGCAGTCTGAATGGAAAATAAATTTCTTCAGGAACAGATTATCCGGTCGAGCGGTGTAAATCCCCGCAAATGTATGCGTTGCGGCAAATGTTCGGCAACCTGCCCGTCTTATGATGAGATGGAATTCCATCCTCATCAATTTGTTTACATGGTGGAAAATGGTAATATCGAACCTTTGTTGCACTCAGAGTCATTGTACCGGTGTTTATCCTGTTTTGCCTGTGTTGACCGCTGTCCGCGGAATGTAGAGCCGGCAAAACTGGTGGAAGCTGTCAGACTTGCTGTTATCCGCCAGGTTTCCCAGAACCATTTGAAGCCGGAAGCAGTTCCGGCTCTTTCTGAAGACGATCCGGATATTCCCCAGCAGTTGCTGGTAAGTGCTTTCAGAAAATACAGCAAATAAGGAAAAGAAATGCAAAGAATTGGTGTTTTTGTGTGCCATTGCGGTACAAATATTGCAGCCACGGTTGATGTCCGTGCTGTTGCAGATGCTTTGAAACATGAACCCGGTGTTGTATTTTCGACCGAATATCAGTATATGTGTTCGGAAGCCGGACAGAATATCATTAAGAATGCGATAAAAGAGAATAAACTGACGGGCGCCGTCATTTGTTCCTGTTCACCCCGTATGCATGAGGCTACGTTCAGAAAAACAGCTGCCGCTGCCGGGTTAAATTCTTATATGGTAGAAATTGCCAATATCCGGGAACAGTGCTCTTGGATTCACAAGGATATGGCTGTTGCAACGGAAAAGGCAATCGCCTTGGGAAAAGCAGCTGTGGCAAAGGTGCATTTGAATGCACCGCTGCAGCCGGGTGAAAGTCCGGTAACAAAACGGGCGCTGGTAATCGGCGGCGGTATTGCAGGAATCCAGACTGCGCTGGATATTGCAGAAGCCGGTTTTGAAGTCGATATTGTAGAAAAACAGCCGACAATCGGCGGTAAAATGACACAAATCGACAAAACGTTCCCCACGTTAGACTGTGCAGCCTGTATCCTTACGCCTAAAATGGTTGACTGTGCCCAGAATGACAAGATAACCATCTACTCCTATAGCGAAGTTGCAGAAGTAAAAGGGTTTGTGGGTAATTTTACCGTAAAAATTAAACGGAAAGCCCGGTATGTGGACGAGACAAAATGTACCGGTTGCGGTATCTGTACTGAAAAATGCCCCATGAAGAAAGTTCCCAACGAATTCAATCTGGGGATGAATAACCGTACCGCAATCTACATTCCTTTTGCCCAGGCTGTACCGAAAGTTGCGACAATCGATGCGGAGCACTGCAATATGCTGAAGAACGGCAAGTGCGGTGTCTGTTCAAAAGTCTGCGGTGCCGGAGCAATCGACTATACCCAGAAAGATACATTCGTGGAACAACAGTACGGTGCTATTGTGGTGGCTACCGGTTACAATCCCATTAAATTGGATGCTTATGATGAATTTGCTTATGCCCAAAGCAAAGATGTCATTACATCCCTTGAATTTGAACGGCTGACAAATGCCGCAGGTCCTACCAGTGGTACCTTGTTACGGCCTTCTGATGGTAAACATCCCCATACGATTGTATTTGTCCAGTGTGTGGGCAGCCGGGAATCAAACAGCTGTAAGGGCGGTAAAGAATACTGCTCAAAAATCTGCTGTATGTATACGGCAAAGCATGCCATGCTGACCCGGGAAAAATATCCTGATACCGATGTATACGTTTTCTATATTGATGTGCGTACTCCGGGAAAGAATTTTGATGAGTTCTACCGGCGGGCAGTGGAACAGTACGGTGTCCATTATATCAAAGGTATGGTGGGTAAGGTTGTTCCCCGGGCAGACGGAACGCTGGATGTTCAGGCATCAGATTTGCTGTCCAACGAACAGCTGCATATCAGTGCCGATTTGGTTGTTCTTGCTGCTGCTATTGAACCTGATAAAACAGCCCGTCCGCTGGCAACAATGCTGACTGCCAGTATGGATACTAATGATTTCTTTACGGAAGCCCATCCGAAACTCCGTCCGGTGGAAAGTCCCACTGCGGGTGTTTTCTTGTCGGGTGCCTGTCAGGGACCGAAAGACATCCCCGAAACAGTATCCCAGGCGAGCGCTGCGGCTGCAAAGGTTATCGGTTTGTTGGTGAAAGACAAACTGACCGGAAACCCCTGTGTTGCCCAGAGCGATGAATTGATGTGTAACGGATGTTCTTCCTGTGAAAAAGTATGTCCGTATGGTGCAATTACCTATGAAGACAAAGAATTCAAAATGCCTAACCGGACAATTGCAGTGCGGCGGGTTGCCCAGGTTAACCCGGCTGTTTGTCAGGGATGTGGCGCCTGTACGGTTGCCTGTCCGTCCGGAGCAATGGATTTGAAGGGATTTTCTAACAGACAGATTATGGCGGAGGTTGACGCAATATGCCGGTAACAGAAAATGAATCTTTTAAGCCAAAAATTGTAGCATTCTGCTGCAACTGGTGTTCATATGCGGGGGCAGACCTTGCGGGTACAAACCGCCTTGCGTATCCTGCCGATGTAAAAATTATCCGGGTGCCCTGTTCCTGCCGTATAAATCCTATGTTCATACTGCGGGCATTCCAGCGGGGAGCTGACGGCGTTATCCTGTGCGGCTGCCATCCGGGGGACTGTCACTATACCAGCGGCAATTATTTTACCCGGCGGAGAATGACGCTGCTCTTTTCTATGTTGGATTTTCTTGGTGTTGAAAAGGGACGTACCCGGGTTGAATGGGTTTCTGCTGCTGAAGGTGCAAAATTTGCTGCTACGATGAATGAATTTGTGGCGGCAGTGACTGCGCTGGGCAAAAATAAACGTTTGGAGGATTTGCGATGTACGAAACAGTAAATGCTGCTCTGATTGCAAAAGCAAAGGAAATGCTTGCTGCCGGTACGGTAAATCGTGTCCTTGGGTGGCAGAAAGGCTTATTCAATTATGACATTACGCCTGCTGTATTTGTTTCTGCGGAAGAAATCGATACGGGATTCATTTATAATGAATTCTGCGGTGCGAATCTGTCAAAATATTTGATTAAAGAGTCAAGAAAAGACGGTAAGATACTTGTGTTCCTAAAGCCCTGTGATACATACAGCTTTAACCAATTATTAAAGGAACACCGCATCCTACGGGAAAATGTTTATGTTGTTGGTATTCCGTGTACCGGCATGAAACAGCCGGAAACAGGTGAAACTGCAGAACGGTGTCTGGTATGCCGGGGTACAAAGCACATGGCTTATGATGAGCTGGTTGACGGTTGTGACGAATCGGAACTTGATCCGGCTGTGGCAGAAAAGCGGTTTGCAAAAGTTGCGGAACTGGAAGCGATGTCTTCTGATGAACGGTATGATTTCTGGCGGAAAGAGTTGTCCCGGTGCATCAGATGCAATGCATGCCGGAATGTATGTCCTGCCTGTTCCTGTGAACAGTGCGTGTTTGACAATCCGAATTCAGGCATTGCACAGAAAGCTGCTGCGGATTCATTTGAAGAAAATATGTTCCATATTATCCGGGCATTCCATGTTGCCGGACGATGTACTGATTGCGGGGAATGTTCCCGTGTGTGTCCCCAGCACATTCCGCTTCATCTGTTGAACCGCAAGTTTATTAAAGACATCAACGAGTTGTACGGCAGTTATCAGGCCGGTTTGGATACAGAAACCCGGGCACCGTTGAACACGTACACGACCGGTGATGCAGAACCTTCTATTGTATACACTAGAAGCGCTGAACACGAAGGAGCCGTCTGATGGTACAGATTCCTATTTCCAACATTAGTAAACTGTTTGCTGCGGTGGCAGAAAAACAGGCTGTGTACATTCCGGTTGATACGGACGCCGGTTGTGCTGAATATAAAAAATGGGAGCCGGGTACGGAGCTTAGTTCTGCTTTGAATACGGTGCGCAGTGCCAAAGATTTTTTCTTTCCCCAGACAGAATCTATTGTTGATTTTAAGATGGAAGGAAAAAATGTTGAAGTTGTTGAAAGCCGTGCCGAAACAAGTGATTTTACTGTATTCGGTGTAAGAGCCTGTGATGCAGCAAGTTTCGGTATTCTGGATAAAGTATTTCTGGCGGAACCGGTTGATACGTTCTACAAAAACCGCCGGGAACACGGCACCATTATCACTGTTGCCTGTACAGAACCGGCTCAAACTTGTTTCTGTTCACTGTTCGGTATTGATGCGACAAACCCTGCCGGGGATGTGAGCGGTTGGATTGCTGACGGTATACTCTATCTGGAAGCCCGGACTGATAAAGGCACGGCATTCCTTTCTGCATTCGGCAGTGTCTGTACAGAAACAGACAGCAGCGGAAAAAGTGTTGTCGAAAACCAGAAGAAAGAGGCTGCAGAAAAAATGAAAGCCCAGCCTTTTGCCGGTATGAATATGAATCGTTTCAAACCGGAAAACCTGCTGGATGTTTTCAATGATCCTGCCTGGGCAAAATTGTCAGAGGCCTGTCTCGGATGTGGTACCTGTACATTTGTGTGCCCTACCTGCCAGTGTTATGACATCCGGGATTTCGATACCGGACACGGTATCAAGCGGTTCCGCTGTTGGGACAGTTGTATGTATTCAGATTTTACAAAAATGGCTCACGGCAATCCCCGCTTAACCCAGCTGGAACGGTTCCGTCAGCGGTTCATGCATAAACTGGTATATTTCCCGTCAAACAATGACGGACAGTTTGGTTGTGTCGGCTGCGGACGCTGTCTGGCAAAGTGTCCGATTTCCATGAATATCGTGAAAGTAATGAAAACACTGGGGGATAAATAATGGTACAGGATACTCTCATTCCTAAAGTTGCGGTTGTTACCGATATCCGGCGTGAAACACCGGATGTAAAAACATTCCGTGTCGTCGGTACAGACGGAAAGAAACTGTTTGAACACATTCCCGGGCAGTGTGCCATGTTGTCTGTTCCGGGTGTCAGCGAAGCCATGATTTCCATAACATCTTCCCCGACAAATACAGAGTATATGGAATTCAGCGTTAAAAAATGCGGTTGTCTGACTTCCTGGTTGCATGACATGGAAGTAGGACAGCAGATTACTGTCCGGGGGCCTTACGGTAACGGATTTCCGGTTGAAACCGAATTAAAGGGAAAAGACCTGCTGTTCATTGCCGGTGGAATCGGTTTGGCACCGTTGCGGTCGGTAATTAACTATGTCCGGGATAAGCGGGAAAACTATGGTAAGGTTCAAATAGTTTATGGTTCCCGCTCGAAAGCCGATCTGGTTGATTATCAGGAAATTCTTGATGAATGGATGAAAACCGCCGGTGTTGAAGTCAATCTGACTATAGACAACCCCCAGGATGACTGGGACGGACATGTGGGATTTATTCCGAATTATGTAAAAGAGCTGAATCCTGATTTGGGGAAAACCGTGCTCATGTGCGGACCGCCTATCATGATAAAATTTACGCTTGCCGGATTGAAAGAGCTGGGATTTAAAGATACCCAGGTCTATACAACGATGGAACTCCGCATGAAATGCGGAATCGGAAAGTGCGGCCGGTGTAATATCGGTGATAAATATGTGTGTAAAGACGGACCGGTGTTCCGCTTTGACCAGTTGGGCGAACTGCCGCCTGAATACTAGGAGATGAACAATGAGTGAAATGGTTTCTGTATTTTTGATGGGAAAAAAATATGATGTACCGGCGAATTTAACGATTATGACCGCAATGGAATACGCCGGTTACCAGCTGATCCGTGGATGCGGCTGCCGGAACGGTTTCTGCGGAGCCTGCGCGACAATTTACCGTATTCAGGGTGAAGCGGAACTTCATGCCTGCCTTGCCTGTCAGACAAAAGTTGAAAACAACATGTATGTGGCAACACTGCCGTTTTTCCCGCTGGTAAAAAAAGTTTACGATATAGAAAAAATCAAGCCGGAGCAGCAGATTATGATGCAGTTGTATCCGGAAATTTACAGTTGTATCGGCTGCAATGCCTGTACTAAAGCCTGTACCCAGAGCCTGAACGTTATGCAGTATATTGCTTACGCCCAGCGGGGTGAATTTGAAAAATGTGCGGAAGAATCATTCGACTGTGTTATGTGCGGCGTCTGTTCTTCCCGCTGTCCTGCAGGTATTTCCCATCCCCAGGTTGCCCTGCTTGCCCGCCGCCTGAATGGTAAGTATCTTGCACCTGAATCAAAACACTTGACAGAGCGTGTTCAGGAAATTAAAAACGGTACATTTAATGAGCTGATTGAAAAGCTGATGCAGAAGCCCGTTGCGGAACTGAAAGAACTGTACAACAACCGGGATATTGAAAAATAAGGAGGCCTGAAATGTATACAAATGAAATGCTTGAATCTGCAAAGAAAGTAGCCGCCGCCCGGAAAGCAAATGCGGAACTGGAACCCCGGCGTATGACCGCAGATGAAAAGGAAAAGCTGCTGGCAACCTTTCATCCTGATTACAAAAAAAGTGAATTTGCAGAACTGAAAATCGGTCCCAACAAGGGTGAAAAAGTTCCGTTGGAACTGGCAGATTTGTTACAGGGAAACAGCCGCATTGATCCGGCAAAGATAGACCTTTCCCGGGTTGATTATGAAGCTGATGTACTTGTTATCGGCGGTGGCGGTGCCGGTGCTTCGGCTGCGGTTGAAGCCCACGAAGCCGGTGCAAAAGTTATGATTGTGACAAAACTCCGTATCGGTGATGCAAACACCATGATGGCAGAAGGCGGTATCCAAGCTGCGGACAAGCCGAATGATTCTCCGGCAATCCACTATCTGGATGCGTTTGGTGGCGGTCACTTTGCCGCTAAACCGGAATTGTTGCGCAAACTGGTGTGTGAAGCTCCGGAAGCAATCCAATGGCTGAACAATCTTGGGGTTGAATTTGACAAAGATGCTGACGGTACAATGATTACAACCCACGGCGGCGGAACATCCCGGAAGCGTATGCATGCGGCAAAGGATTATTCCGGTGCGGAAATTATGCGGACCTTGCGGGATGAAGTTCTGAACCGGGGTATTCCTGTCATTGATTTTACCGCAGCCATCGAATTGATTCTTGACGATAAGGGTCGGGCAGCGGGTGCTGTTCTGAAGAATATGGAAACCGATGAAATTTTGATTGCCCGGGCAAAAACGGTGATTATTGCTACCGGTGGTGCAGGGCGGCTCCATTACCAAGGATTCCCTACATCAAACCACTACGGGGCTACCGCAGACGGGCTCGTGCTGGCATACCGTGCCGGTGCAAAACTGCTGTATGCGGATACATTGCAGTATCACCCCACCGGTGCCGCATTCCCGGAACAGATTTTTGGTGCCTTGGTTACGGAAAAAGTCCGTTCACTTGGTGCCAAATTAATCAATGTGGACGGGGAAGCTTTTATGCATCCGCTTGAAACCCGTGATGTTTCCGCTGCATCCATTATACGGGAATGCAGCGAACGGGGTAAAGGTGTAAAAACAGCCGGCGGTCAGGGTGTGTGGCTTGATACTCCGATGATTGAACTGAAAAACGGTGAAGGTACTATTGAAAAACGGATACCCGCTATGCTCCGTATGTTTATGAAATACGGTATCGATATCCGCAAAGAGCCGATTCTGGTATATCCGACACTTCATTACCAGAACGGAGGCATTGACATCAGTGATAACTGTATGTCCGGTGTGGAAAATCTGTTTGTAGCGGGGGAAGCAGTTGGTGGTATTCACGGACGTAACCGGCTCATGGGCAATTCATTGTTGGACATCATTGTGTTCGGTCGGAATGCCGGTAAAAATGCTGCTGCAACGGCAAAAACTGTGACACCCGGGGTACCTTCATTGGATCACGTGAACCGTTTTGCAAAGGAACGGGCGCAGGCTGGTATTACAACGGATACGGTTTCTCCCAGACTGTTGCCGTCTTATACCCACGGGAATCCCCGGTTTGAAGCAAAATAAATACGGATATGCCGCACACATTTGTGTTGCGGCACCATTTAGTTCATTATGAAGAGGATGTAATTATGGTTCTTAATGTTGCCGGACTGTTTGAAACAGCAATGATTATTTGTTTCGGGATTTCATGGCCGTTGTCTATTGTCAGGTCATACAGATCCCGTTCAACAAAGGGAAAAAGTCTGCTATTTATGTGTTTTATTGAATTCGGATATGTGTGCGGTTTAATTTCAAAATTTATCACTAAAGATTTCAATCTGGCATTTATTTTTTACTGGCCGAATTTAATTATGGTTGCAACGGATATTTGTTTGTATTTTAGGAACAAACAGATTGAAAAATCTGCCGAAAATAAATAACGGCGATAATTTTGTATAAAAAGAGGTGTATATGACAATCGAAGTTTGTATGGGAAGTTCCTGTCATGCGAAAGGGTCAAGTCGTGTTCTTGATTTACTGAAAAAAGCTATAAAAGACAATCAGTTGGAGGACAAAGTGACACTTGCAGGAACACTTTGTCTGGGACATTGCGGAGAACCCGGAGCAAATTTGAAAATTGGAGAAGAAGTTGTTACCGGAATTACTGAAGAAAATTTCAATGATTTTTTTGAAACACGGGTTAAGAACGCAGTGAAATAAATTCCTGAAGTTGCAGAAATAAAAAACGGCTGAAAATGAAGTGTACCCCAATTATTGGACACTTTAACCAGCTGATTTTAAGGACTGATTCCTGAATTGTAAAGGGGTCAGTCCTTTTAATTTAACCTTAATTCTCTTTTCATTGT
>CALXOI010000039.1 GCA_944389965.1 uncultured Treponema sp. | reverse complement strand
ATCGTTTATTGCGTTGCGGATTTCAATACGCCGCTTATCCTCATTCTGAGGACGCAATTCTTCTACCGTAAGTTCTGTAAAATACCGCCGCAGGAAATCTTTTATTTCTATCTGCCGGGCAGTAATTTCAGTTGAAGTAGCTTTATCATCTTTCTTGTATCCAAGCACAACTTCCACGATAACACTTGCAGGAACTGCATCACTGGTTTTTGTGCTGATTGAACCGAGAGATGTATACCAATCAAGGATTTCCCGTTTACCAACATATTCTTGGGATACCGGAATAACCGTCTGCTGGGAAGTATTGCCACCGACAATTTTTACTGTAACAAAAACGACCGTTACAATAAGAATTACAGCACCTAAGACGATTGCAATCCACTTTAAGAGACCTGGCAGCAGTCCTCCCAACCCTTTTGCTTTTTTTTCTGTTGCGCCAGTATTTTCACCGTTATCGTCAAATCCTAAATCGTCATCAGCCATAAGAACCTTCCTTTAGCAATTATACAATAATATCATTAAAAATGACCTTCGTCCAGAATAATTATATCCACACGGCGGTTATACGCCCGTCCTTCAGCTGTATCGTTTGATACTTTTGGGCGGGTATCCGCGTACCCTGCAACCGAAAACTGTGCTTCATTCACCCCATAATCGGATAAAAAATGAAGCACATTTGTTGCCCGGGCTGTGGACAGCTCCCAGTTACTGGGGAATGTATCCCCGGAAACCGGCATATTATCAGTATGACCTTCAATCCGGAATCTGCGGTCTGCAAGATCTGCCGCAGAAAGAAACTGTGCCAGTCTGAGCAACGTTTCCCGAGTTTCGTCAATCCTGAGATCCGCACTTCCTTGGGCAAAAAAGGAATCAGCAGCCAAAGTAATCACCAGTCCCCGTTCATCACTGGTCAACGTTATTTTATTCGACTTGACATCCGGGGCAAACAGGCTGACCGCACGTTTCACTGCCAGTCCCAACGATTTCCCTTTTTCCAAAGCCGGAAGCGTATTAATAGTGTTTCCCAAATCGGCGAGCCGCCCGGCGGAAAGGGATTGCCCTCCGGCGTTAGGATCGCCTTGAATGGATGCCGTCAATGCAGCAAGCTGAACCGCATCTACTTCCGTCGGATTATATAATGCAACGAAGAAGCAGAGCATCAGCGTAATCATATCACCATAAGTGGCCTGCCACGCAGTTGACGGTTGTTCCGGGTCACGTTTCTTTCTTCCCATCGGTAAACTCCGTTAATCCTTTAATACATCCGATTCAATGGCTTTTCTGGATTTTGGATCCAAATATGTCAGCAATTTCATTGCAAGAATACGCGGATTATCTCCTGCCTGGATGGATAAAACCCCTTCTATAATCATTTCTTTTACTTTCATTTCCCGGTTATTCTGACCAATCAATTTCTGGGCCATAGGAGCAAGAATCCAGTTTGCCATCATACATCCATACAATGTAGTAACAAGAGCAACAGCCATATTCGGACCAAGAGAAGACTTATCTTCCAAATTGTTCAACATACCAATCAATCCGAGAACGGTTCCCATCATACCAAAACCAGGAGCAAAACCTGCCCACTGGGTAATGGCATTGATATATACCATATGACGAGCCTCAACCTGGTTCATTTCGCTTTCAAGAATTGTCCTGATAACAGCTCCGTCGGTACCGTCAACAACAAGCCGGAGCCCTGATTTCATAAATTCATCGTCCAGATCTTCCAGTCCCTCTTCAAGAGCAAGAATTCCTTCCCTACGGGCTTTCTCCGATAAAGCTACCATATTTTGTACCAGAACCTTTTCACCAAAATCGGGAATTTTGAAAGTTTTTCCCATAACATGAAACATCGTTGTAACATCTTTTAAGGGGGCAACAATCAGCAATGAACAAAACGAACCACCGACGGTCATAAACACAGACGGAAGGTCGGCGATACCGCTCAAAGTACCACCGGAAGTTAAAACTGACATGACGACACAAGCACCGCCACCGATAAGACCGATAATTGTTGCTATATCCATTATATACTCCTATACCACCATTTCAGCTGCCGTTATTCTTCGTTCTTAAACGCACCTATCCGGCATCGGTATTCTATGATTTTATCAATAATTTCTTCCGGGGAATTTTTTATAACAATATGTTTCCCGGAAAGCATACAAAGGGTAACATCAGGATTGCATTCTATCGATTCAATCTGATGAGGATTGATCCAATACTTTTTTCCGTCAAGACGCATAACTTCAATCATATTGTTTATGCAAAACCTCCCGAAGTATTCTATTATAATATCGGTTGTTTGTGAATATATATGAGAGAAAAATAAACTAAAACAAACCTGGTGCCGCCCAGTTACGTTTTGGATAAACAAAAATACCGGATACGACAAATTGTACACGGTATCCCGCTGTACCGGATAAACCAAAATATGTTCAAGTATATAATACAAAAAATCCGCGTACAGAAAAAAATCTGCCGGTACCCTTTTATGCCGGTTCCCTGATATAAAACAAACAACGGCTGGGGATGCCAGACTCCTTCTGTAAACAGATTCTACCACTGCAATTAAAAAGGCGTCCCGTATACCGAATTATTTTCCGGTACATAGAACGGCGGGCGTGGAACACTGGCGTGTACCGGTTGCCGGATTTACATATTTTACAACCGGACTGCAACACCGATAATACTCTGGATACCATCCCGAACATAAAATTATTCTTTATTGTTATTACTTATTATTCCGCCCGTATCGGAAACAAAAAAAATACCCCGGAGCTTATTCAACCTCCGGGGTACACACACCAACTGCGGGTATAATTACCGTTTCAAATTCAGTACAGTGTCAAGCAACGTATCTGCAGTCTGAATCGTCTTGGAACTGGCCTGGAAACCGCGCTGGGTTACAATCATATCAGTAAACTGTTCTGTCAAATCAACATTTGACATTTCCAGCGCTCCTGCAAGCATGGAACCTTTACCCGCAATACCGGATGTACCGATATTTGCCAGTCCGGAATTATTTGATTCCACATAGGTATTTTCACCGGCTTTTTCCAAACCACCCTGATTGGTAAATGTTGCCAATGCAATCTGTCCAATAACCCGGTTTGTTCCGTTGGAATACACACCGGTAATAATACCGCTGGAATCAATCTTGAAATTATCAAGATACCCCATGGTATACCCGTCTTGATAGTACGCTTTTGTAGAACTTTGCGATGCACTCTGTGTTATGGTATTTTTCTGGCTACCGATAGTACCCAGATTAATATTCAACGTCTGGCGGTACGGGTTACCGGCTTCATCAGCATTTGATTCAGGAACATTAAACGATGCCTGCAGTACGATTTCACCTTCAGGATTAGTTACATTTCCTGCACTGTCAGTAACAGATAATAAAGTTCCGGTATTGTCAAAGTTGACTAGGAACGTGTTTGCGGTGCCGTCCGTTGTACCCAGACCGACACGAGTCTGGGTTGTATCCGCATTATCAGGATCAATCAGTACAGTTGCCTGCCACTGATTGGGATTTCCGGTGACCCGGGTAAAGGAAACAGACAACATATGGGTGTTACCGAAACTATCATAAATTTTCTGTTCTGTCGTCCAAGTGCCCTTTGCAATATCAGCTTCACTTGCTCCATCAAGAATTTCCGGAGTATTTTTATTCAAGTTACAGGCGAAATTAACGTTCTCTGTTGCTTTTGCCGGATCTTTCGTTCCCACCGGAATGATTAAATCTTCTGTGGAACCAGCTGTATTCAGAATCATTTCACCGTTCAACTCTTCGGCCATCCAGCCCTGCACACGCATTCCGTTTGCGGGATTAACCAGCGTACCTTCGCTGTCCACACCAAATGCACCGGCACGGGAATAAAAGGTTTCCTCACCGTTTTTCAAGACAAAGAAACCGTTACCCTGTATTGCGACATCTGTAGAAACACCGGTTGACTGAAGATTACCTTGGGTAAAAATCGTATCAATACTGGCAACCATAACACCAAGTCCCACTTCTTTAGGATTCACGCCACCAACTTCCGTGGTAGGACTTGCCGCACCGGAAAGCTGCTGTGAAATCATATCATGGAAATTAACACGTCCCCGTTTAAAACCTGTCGTATTGACATTTGCAACGTTGTTACCAATAACGTCCAGACGTGTCTGGTGATTCTGCATACCGGATACACCGGAATAAAGTGATCTCATCATATTGCTACCCTCTTAGTTACCATATACGGCATTAATTTCATCCATGCTATACAGCATTCCGTTTATCTGAACCTGCGGATCAGAACCGCGGGTTACGGCTTCCACAATACCGGTAACAGCGGTATCTCCGGAAGTTATTTGAACATTTTTACCCAGCAAAGAAACGGCTTCATTTGAATTGAGCATATTTGCCAATTTTGCGAACTCGTTACTCATGTTTGTCATCTGTTCCAGGGAAGAAAACTGAGCCATCTGGGCAATGAATTCTGTATTCTCCATCGGACTGGTGGGATCCTGGTTTGAAAGCTGTGTTAACAGCAATTTCAGGAAATCATCTTTACCCAGTTCCTGACTTGCAGTCCGTCCATTTACAGCAAGAGTTTTATTGAACGTATCAACAGTCATTTTTGTCTGCATTTGTTCTGCAGCACTCATTGTTGTATTTATGTCCATATATTCCAGCTCCTTATCCTGACCTGCAATCAGGCAATTATATTAACGGCAAACCGTGGCGAATCTGAATACATTTTTTGTCTGAAATTCAACTCGGACTCAGAATCACCGGTAGATTCTTCTTGGTATGCAGCCTGTCCTACAGAAAAAAACTGCTGTTGCCGGGAAAAATCCTGTTGTTGCGTCTGGGACTGGGTTCCGGCTCCGGTACCTGTCCATGCCAAATCAAATCCTCCGGTTTGAAATCCGTTATCAGCAAAAGCCTGCTTAATGGATGAAATTGAATCCCGGAATGCCTGATAGGCTTCTTCTGAAGCAACAAGAATTTGTGCGGATACCAGTTTATCCTGCAATTTCAAACTAATTTTTACATTGCCCAGTTGTTCGGGATGAAGGATCAGGTTAATTGTTCCCTGATTACCGTCCCGTAAAATGATAGAACCATTTTTCACAAAGTCAGCGGCATTATTCTGAAGTTCGGAAGACAGCATAGACGCAAAACGGTTTTCTGATGCTTTACCTGCAGAAGAAGGAATATTCTGCCGGTCAGAATTCAACTGAAGATGAATGTCAGCTGTTCCGTCACCATAAGAAACTGATGAAATAAAATTTCCGTCTTTCAGAGATGTTTCCGTTACGCCATTATCCGCCGCACTACGATAATCAAGAACAGCAATTTTGTCGTCCAGTGCAGTACCGGTTTCAAGCCGTCCGTGCCGGGAAACTTGTGAAACTTCAGATAGTTCCTGCGGCATGACTTGAACAGCTGCCGGAGTCTGGACAGATTGACCCGCAACCAAAAGAATGTCATCCCGGATACGTGTAGATTTCTGTTCTTTTTCCCCTTTTTTTATCTGTTCAACAGAACGGACAGGCATCTCCTGCTGTTGTTCTGAAAGTAACACAGAACTTACCGGAACATCAGTCATGCAATCTACCGGACATAAAGCCACGGTTTCATCTGCTGCTACCGTGACGTTTTCTGCAACAGTTTCTGGTTCCACATCCTCAATAAGTATGGCAACAGCCGAATCATCACTGTTTACCACATGATTCGGCAAAAGTGACGGATCTATTTTCACATTTACGGTTGCAGTATCGGAACCAGGAACAGTTTTTGTCTGTATACCTGCTGTTATTTCTTCAGCAATTTCAACCATAGGATTTGCATCTGAAACGCTTGGCATACCGGCTGCTTTTTGTCCGTCAGAATATTCAGGAGAATCGGATGTATTTTTCAGAGCCTTTTCCAGTTGCTGTTCAAATGATGTCCCGGAAGCTGTTTCCCGTTGTGTATTCTGACCACCCCGCACAGGAACATTGGATGAAATGTCCTGAACAGAAACATCCGGCTGGATATTTGGTGCCTGCATCGGCATACCTCCACAAGTGTGGATATATCACCGGGATATACCCTCATTTTTTTATCGTCTTTTTCTCTGCAGAGGTTAATCTTTTTTTCATAATAAATACATTCTATAAACTACAAACAGATAATTAGATTCAGACAATACGTTTACATTGTATTCTGATAAGTTTTGTGTTATATTATGGTATAGTAACAATGTTACTATACCATAATATACTTGTAAGGAGGTTTTATCATGGTAAAGAAAATTATCACAGCAGTGATAATGGGTGCCTTTTTAACCGGTGCCGGGTTTGCGCAACATATACCGAATACAGATGTTATTTCTGCCGGTTTAAATGAATTCTCTGAAGAACTTTTTAACACCGTACCAAATACTGCATTGCAGCAGGGAGTCTGGTCTGATGCATGGATCGGGAAACTGTTTCCCAGTGTTCCCCCTCATTTTGGTGCGGGAGTGACAGTCGGATTCGCGAAATTGGATCCGGCAGGGTTGAACAAAACAATCGATGAACTGAATTCTGCCGGCGGCGGTCTTGAGATTCCCGATGTCCCCGGTTCACTGGTTCTCCCTACACTCACCTTTGATGCCCGTATCGGAGGTGTTTTCTTTCCTTTTGATGCCGGTATCAGTATTATGAAGATACCTACCGTTACCATGAATATGTTCGGTGCAGGATTTGAAATTGATTTCTTCACCGTAGGAGGCTCTATCCGCGTTCCGGTATTACAGGGAAATGTTGTACTCCCGAAAGTTTCTGTCGGTGCCGGGTTTATGTATAGTACCGGAACACTTACTGCTATGGCAGACGACACTGCGTATGTCAGCACTGCTTTTGATTCAAAAGTCGTATATCTGGAAGCGCAGGTGTCAAAAACATTTTTGGTTGTAACCCCATTCCTGGGACTGCGTGCCATTGTCTCCTCTGCAAAAAATGACTGGGCATGGAAGTATAATATCGCCATCGGAGGATACACAGCCGGTCAGGAAGTATCGGGTTCCACAACCCGCACCTTGGGTGACAATTTTGCAGACACAATCCAGCCGCAACTGTTTGGAGGTCTTTCACTGAATCTGGCAATTGTCCAGACAACGTTGAGTGCATCATGGGATATGCGGAATAATATCTGGGGAGGAAATTTAAGTCTCAGGGTTAAAATTTAAATTCAGAATAACAGCCCGGCTATTCCGGGAAACAAAACAGCCCGGATGCGGTATACTCCGGGCTGTTTTCAAATACCATACATATTGATAATCAGTTGCACTTCAGTAATTGATACACCGAGTTCTGCGGCAATCATTTCAGCAGCGAAACCTTCTGCAGAAAGTTCCAGAACTTTTGTCCGTATATCTTTTTCAGATTTTACCGGATCCGGTGAATAAATAACTTCAGGAACCTGCATACGCTTACTTTCTTCCGAAATATCTAATTGAATCGGTTCTGTTGTATCCTGCTCCAGAACCGACAGCACCGGTTCTGCGGTATCACTAAATAAATCCCGCTGTAGCGGAGTACTGTCTGATGGAAAAGAATAAAGAGAACTGTTTCCTGTCGAATTCCGAATTTCTGAAGACTGACGGGTTAATGATGATTGTAAATCCTGACTACGGTTACGTTTATCCAACTCTCCGGAAGCAATATTTGTATATCGTTTCGCTTCATCCAAAAGTTTCTGGAGACCCTTCCGGCGGGCATCTATCAACGTAATACTCCGATCCGCTTCCCGGTTAATTTCTACTAACAATTTATTTACTTCAGACCGTATATCTGATAAAATTTTACCGGGGGAAAAACGCCGTTTGTACTGGCCAAAGAAAAACAGCCATAAAAGAATATTAACTATACTGATAATGCAGCAAACAATAACCGCTGTCATATTTTATCCCGAAATATCGATTATTTGCCCCAAATGAGGATCCTTAAAGTATACGGTATCATCCTGCGGTTCAGAATCCGGCTCATCCTGCCGGTGGCGTTTTTTTTCCTGTTGGAATCCACCGGATGCGGGATTTTCCCGGTCATGGACGGCAGGGATTGCTTCATCTTTTTTTTTCAATTGTTGCACAGCAGTATTTTTTTCTGCCGCTTGTTTTGCCTGAGTTTCCTGTTGAATATCATGTGCCAGTTTTGTACCCTGCTGTTGATGGGCAACGGTTTTTGACATATTTTCCAACTGAGCATACAATGTCTGCAAATCAATTGGCTGAATACCCATGAGTAGCAACCATCCTTAGTCATTTTTATGCATTTACATGGCTTTTATACAACATTTTTTCTATATTTACAACCCATACACACTTATTCATATTTATTTTTATGCACACTTCTATGCACACCGTTTCGAATAAAAAAATCCGCCCAAAGCTGACCCTTTGAGCGGACGCAAGAAGAACTCTCTACTCATCACCTGAGTATAAAAATATAATACTTCTTAAATAAGAATATGTCAATATTATATTCTTAAAAAAAGAATATAACTCTTTTATTTTTTATACCGATTATATACAATATGGAAACGTTCTATCTCCGGCTGGAAAGACTATTACAAGAAAAAAAAATGACAAAAAAAGAACTTGCTGACAGATGCGGTATCAGCAACAATGGTATTTCAACTTGGGGAGTCACAGGAACTGTTCCCCGGGCAGATGTTGCCGTCAAAATCGCCAAAACTCTTAATGTATCTGCAGAATACCTTATAACCGGTGAAATTGCTCAAATAGACATGAAAGATGAACTTGCATACACTGTCTCGCGGTTATCCGCTCAAAAACGCCGTGTTGTGCAAGCTGTAGTGGATTCTTTGAAAACCTTTGATTCAGAGCAATAAATTCAATAAATACGGAATCTTAATTCCAAACTTTATTTTCAGAATCAACAGAACGGTCCGAACTATCACCGCCAGAATCAGTATTGATGCTGCTATCATTATAATCTTCGCTCGACTTTTGAGTTTCAATTCGTATTCTGTCAATTTCGCAGAGTAACCGGTTAACTTCTGATTCGTATTCACCAAACAGATATTCAACTCGTTCAACTCCGTCTGTAATGCAGCGACTTGTTTCGATGACATTTGCAATTCGCTCTCTGCTATCACTAACTGCTCCGTCAAGTGCTGTGATTGTTGCTTCAAGTTTCCCAACTGCGTATGAATTTCCTGCGATAATGACTGTATCGTCTGTGCTGACTCTTCCGGGTGAACAGCAACCGGAAAGAGCAAACAAAGAAAAACACAAAATGAAAATACCAATCTTTTCAATTTTACTACTCCTCATGCCCGTTTTCGCCTTCTCAATGCTCCTAAAAGATTTGCCCGTGCCCTCAAAGAAATTTTTGCACCATCTTGAGCAAAACCGTCCTGTTCAAAAACAATAATGTTGTCATCCAGAATCCCCAGGACAATTGCAACATGTCCGTATTCATTTGTCGTTGTTCCATCCCAAACAACGACATCACCCGGAATTATTTCATCTTTGTTTACAACTTCATAATACCTCCGTTCTACAGGAAGTTGATCGTACCCTAAAAATAAATCCTTGGCCCCTTCAACAACTCCGGTATGCGGCAGACCGTAGACATCTTTATTATACTGCCGGAACAGATCAACGCACTGAGCACCAAAGGCACCGTCAAAATCGACTTTTTTACCATTGTACTTTCGCACAAAATCAGTAAGCGTCATAAATCCCTCCTTTATTATGGATTTGTTGTTTTAATTTTGTTGGTTATATTGTCAATAACAGCTTTGAAACCCTGTACCAACGTTTGATAACAAAGCTGTACCCCACCGATTGTTAAAATGCTGCCTATTACTTCCTGCGGTAAAAGAGATACCGCTATATAACACATAACCGATAACGGCAACATGATAACTGCATACCATTTTTTACTTTTAGGTTTGAAAAAGTTTTTTAAATATTCTTCCAAACCTACAGTTGCAAAAGCAGCAGTAATAACCTTTATCAAAAAATAAGAATCAATCATATATAGATCTCCCACCTAATTTTCACTATATACTTCTCTGATTTGTACCAAATGTTCTATAACCTCCCGGGTCCAGTTACAAATCCTTTTTTTGAATTCAGGTGTTTTGTATTCTTCACCAATACCAAGTCCATAAATAAGACTACATATTTCTTCCTGTTTAATCTCAATGTATTCATTTTTTAATGTGAGGTGATTAAAGGTTATCCATTCCACAACTTTATCATACACACGTTCAAGAATGTATTTAGTAAAATAACCATTATATTTTGTTTCATCTGCTTTAAATTTTGATCGCAACGACATTATGTATAAGTGAGACCACTGTATTTGTTGGCGGATTATATTTCGTTCGTTTTCGTCAGTACCCAGTCTGATACCTTTTGCCTTTACCGATAACAAACCCTTTTTTCCGGCTATAATAACAATCACAACAAGAAAAACCAGAAATAACAGTACCTGCCATGTATTTGTATCTGTAAGTACACCTTTTATTGCATCCCACATATCTTTTATCCCCCTTATACAAATAAAAAAGCCGCTATCGAACTAAATCGACAGCGGCTCCGGGTATTCCCTGAAAACACAGTGTTATGATTTGTAAATGATATATTATAAATAGTTGTTTGACAACCCTACCATAATTACAACATATCACGATTGACTCCCCCAAGTCTATCCGCCCAGTTTTCCGGGAATCGAGAATAATACCATTTGTTATCTTTTTTCTTTATCCTACTGTAAATGTTTCCAATTAGAGATGGAATCCCAACAATTAACAGATAAAGTGGTCCCAACATTCTTGACTGCAACTGATGTCCATATTCGTGCAGTATGTCTGTTTCTGATATTTCAATCCTGCCGTCAAAAATAATATAACTCCCAAGACTTATTCCTGAATTGAAAAGATTCGGGGCTATGTAAACACCCACAAGTCCGTATTTCGACTGTTTTCCCGGCAGTAATACGTTTATATATTTTCTTTTACCTTTTACCATAAGTATAAGAAAACAACCAATAATTTCCTGTGGAAATTGCCATATCACTAACAATATTTTTTTGAGTCTTTTCATAAAATACTCCTTTGGGTAAAGACTTATGTATCCTTACCTTTTTAATCCTATAGGCGGTTTATAATTTTTAAGTGCACATACTGCATCTAGCAGGTTGTCGTAATATGATTCTTTGCAATTTGCTTTTATTAAAGCTTGTTCTCTGTTAGTTTTGCCTACATAAACTTCAAGAACATCGCACTTTATTTTAGTATCTGATATTTCAAAATCAGTAAAAACTTGCTCAATTTTGTCCCTATCTACATTTGAACTTAAATCATGCAAGTTTTTTACAACCATTAAGATTTCAGCTGAACCAATCTTTTTATTCTTCATTTTGCCTCTATACAAGTTTTTCAAGACGATTGATTTCCGCTCTCCATTCCTGCCGCTCTGCGATTTTTTCAGCATAATCTTTTGTTGTTGCGCTTCCTTCGGCAATTTTTGACGCGATATAATCAGTCTCCGCAAGCTGCATTTTAAGCGCACGGATTTTTTCTATCGCCTCTTCGCTCGCTTTTTCAACGTCGGTTTTTCCCAAGAAGATTTTACCGTCAATCAAGCGAACAAGTCCGCCGGCTGCTTCAAACTCTTCTTCGGTAATTGTCATATCAGGTACACTGATACCGTCCATAGTTTTCATAGCCGACAAATCGGTATGATGAATGACTACATCGCCCTTTATCGCTAAGTAAACATTTTTTGTAGCGTCTTTCATAATCACTACCCCCTGTAATATTTTCTTCATGTAATAACCCTTTGTAGAAATTATCCATGTTTTTCACCAAATAATAACTGTCAAAATGTAATAAATGACTTCTGAATGACTGATAAGAAGTGTAAACATCTCCTTTCCAAGTGGACGGTACGGTATAAAACCTACACTTACGACCGCCTTATTAAAGATACAATTCTGCACCTTAGCAGGTGCAGAAAGCCGGGGCAACACCGCTGCTATCACTGGCATAGCCGTTGCTGCTATGGCCATTGTTGCTCACATCGCAGAAGTAGGTGGTATACGAGGCGCGCGGAGTAGCCAACCACCACCAATTACGACTGCCATTGTATTTCTTTACGCGGTAGTACGAAGAATCACGATAAATCGGATATTGGATATTTGTGTTGTATCCGTTTTGGTCGTCTCCGTAAGTCTCACATCCAAAAACTTCCACTTCAGTTGGTAAAAAAACTGTATTAGTTACCCATCCGGTACTATTTTTAGTAGATATTGCTCTTTGGATTGTATATAAATAGCTGGATGACCCAAGAGCAGTAGCTAAGCCTGTTTTAAATTCGCCGTCAAGGTAAGTCTTCATATCACTTGCATTGTAACCACCTGAGTTTGTATTGCTACTATTCATATGTCTTTCTAATACAATATTCTTGAATGTCCAAAGTATGTGATTTTTTTTGTTTTCTGCACTCCCGCACCCTTTATATTGATTAAATCCTGATATTACAATACGTAAATTCTGGTAAGATGGATTCCACGTATATGTGGTAGATCCGACTTTAAGGCTCGGCAAGTCAAGATAATCCCCAATAAGTAAGCCTGAAAAATCTGCTACGCCTTCACCGTTGCATTTTTGCGACAATTTAGCCATTGCCTGTGCTACGCTAGACACACCTAAGACGTTTAAAAGGTTTCTTCCATCGGTACTTCCACCATGATTAAATAAGGATTCTACATATTGTTTATTAGCGGCATCATTTGCAGCAGAAGGTGAAGCTACTTGCATTCTACCTGCACTATCTCTAATAGCTATTTTATTAGCAGTAGCTGCCGAAGTGGCACCATGTATTCCAGTAGTTGCTCCTGTATGTGCATTAAGAGATGCATTTGTAGCTTTTGCATTTAATTGAGTTTGAGCATCGCTAGTAAGTCCATTTGTGAAATTTAATTTAGATGCACTTCCTGTGAATCCATCTAATTTATTTAGTTCTTCTTTTGTAGCCGTTACTCCCAATTGAGTTAAAGAAACTTCATGAGGATTCGATTTATTATTTACGTGCTTGTCTAAATTTGCCTGTACTTCACCAGCATCTCCCGAAGTTTTTGAATCTACATACTCTTTATTGGCCGCATCATTGGCAGAAACTGGCGTAGCAAATTGTGCTCTACCGGCACTATCTCTTGTTACCAAAGAATTACCAAGAGCGTAAGGACTTAATACAGATTCACGAAAGTTAAGTTCATGCGTCCCCACAATGGCAGTATCTACGTTAATGAAAAAAATCTTACCCTTATTTTGCGTACCAGCAGGAACAAAAATAAACTTATGGGCAAAAGCATTGGTACCGGCAGTATAACCGGTATGTCTACTCCAAGCTCCGGCTTGAACCTTGTATAAACCATTTTCAATAGCATTTTCCTGATTTTTCAGAAATACAATCTGCCCAATTTTGCATGATACACCATCAATAGTCTTTTCTCCACCTGTAGCAATATCAACACTTCCCGTTGATGCAGCAACAGGTACATCAGCAATCCAGGAAAAACGTGATAACACGTCATTTGAATATCCGTATAGGGAATTCACGTTTGACGCCAATGCCAATATTAAATCAGTAATACTCTTACTTGAAGTATAACTCTCTTCATGGATATTCATTGATTGTCCGGTGGGTATTACAGTCCCTTTGACCTGCTTTGTTTCCGTTCCAAAGTTAATATCCTCGGCATCAATGACAGCATTTTTATGAGAACCATCCTCATTGTGATCAGTAAGGAACGTCTGAAATACCTCAGTAATATATCCCGGATTAAAGGTAGCACTCTTATTTGCTGTCCAACCGGAATTGGAAGCGCCGGATTTTTTTGCATCAATATTCCTGATCATGTCATTTGTGATATCATTAGTTCCAGCAGGAATTCTCACTTCCGCAAGTTTAATATAACCACTGTCAACTTCTGGAGCAACTTCCGACCCATTTAATCCTTTTTTTACAGTAACAGAAAGAGCTATTTTTTTCTTAGTATTGATTGTTTGTGTTGTCTCTACCCCGCTCAATGGGTCAATAAATTTTCTTAACTGAGAATCATAGCCAACTTCCGTACCACAAACTTCAATAATATCAATGCGGTCCAGTTCACTATCGGCCTCTTCAAAGGATACAGGTTCTGTTATATCTCCCTCAACGACACAAATCCCTGTACTGTTACAAAGAGCATACAAAGGAGCAATAGAAACATTAAGACCACCTGAACTATACGGAGTAACAGTTCCGCCAATTACATAATCCACTTTGCTCCCGGAAAGGATTAGTTTCATCGCCATGGCAACATTAAAAATAACAGAATCATACCCAAAATTAAAATCCGTAGCCTTGAAAATCTCATTTTCCATTGCCATAGGTGTTTTGAAGTTTTCCATAATTTTTTCCTCCCAATATATTACTTGATATCATCAGATTCTTTAGTCAGCACTTCAACAAATCCGGTAACTCCACCCGGTTGAAGGATATCTAACAACTCTTGATACACTTTCTCCGCAGTCATACCTGCAGAACCAAAAATAAAAGTATTATCAAAATAAGAAGCCTTTGAATAATCTATATTTCCTGCAAACTCTTCATCGCTTGTTCCGGGAGCAAAGTGAGCTGTTTTATTGTTTTCATTCACAACTCCCTCAAAAACCGCAATCAGAGAAAAAGTTGAGGCACCTGTTTTTTCATTCAATCTTGCATAATCGATAAAGGAATGTTCACCGATTGAATATGAAAATTCAATCGTTACCGCCGTAACTGTTTTATCCGTGGCAAAAAAAACACTTATATTATCCCAGTCTGTACTTGTAAAAGACATATTGTGCTCAATACTTGCCCAAGTCCCTATATCTCCACCTCCGGGATTCCAAAAGCGACCATTGTTATCTGTAATTTTTAATTTAATTGCCCCTTTCAAAAAAAAGTGTAAGAAATACGTACTTTCAGATTTTAGATTCACCGATTGACTTACGGTACCGTTTGTATTCAAAGAAACTCCGTATGTTCCTTCAAAACGAGCTTCCCTTTCATATGAACAATTATTCAGCTGCCATCCACTATTTTCTTTTTCAAAAGTACTGTTAACGAGCAAATTACTTGTATCCGTATTGTTTACGAGATATACATTTTCATTCTTGAAAAGAGTTTTAAAAATATCCAGTATGTCGTATGCCGTTCCCCACAAAGTATGTCCATTCCGGTAAAATAATAGCTTTAACCGATTCAAATAAGCCTCTTCCGTATCAGCAGAAAGCTTTGTAAGTACAGAAAAAACATCCATAGTTTTTTCAAACATTTCACCTGTAGTTTCATAAATACTGTGAACGTCCGTCCATGATTTACGAGTTTCTTCAAGTTCGGCAAAGATTTTTTCTATTGTACCGCCACCCTTCTCGTCGGCAAGCAATGCTTTAAAAGTTTTACCATTTCTATTAACCATTGAAGGGAAAATGCTTCTGATAAAATCACCAATAGAATTTGCCATTACTCAACCTCTGTTAATATTGCAGAAAAAGTTCCGATTCTTACAATCTGATTGATTGCAGGTGCCACATTCGATGAGGGAGAAATAATTGCAACGTCCTTAACATAATTCAAGGGCATTATTTTTGTAATGATTTCCGAAATCAAACAACTTTCCCCGATTGTAAGACCATTTATATATTCAGTGACAATATTTTCTATTTCTGCTTTTGCTTCGCCAATATCTGTTGAGAAAACACTCACTTGTAAATCAACATTGACCGGTACTGCGGTAGGTGCAAGAACCCTGATATTTACCCCCGGAACAAGATGCCCCTGGTTTTCTTCCGTTCCATCCCCTTCCACAGCAAGTTTTACAGCTTCCAAGGTTTCATCACTGGCCCCGCCCGAACCGTCATCAACATAAATACTCATGTTGTAAATATTTTTATATGGCGGCTTATGATTTTGAATTGAAACACTTCTGACAGCATTTACACTTAAAGCTGCGTTTTTAATTGCACAAGAATTGGTACCGGAAAGACCATTGATATAATTTTTAAATCGTGCCTCAAACTCCGCATCAGTTTCTTCATCAGTTCCACCCGTAAACGGACTCATATTGGTAACCGACACCACATCAGCACTTACAAAACTTTCAATCGTATTGATTGATCCGGCTGCAATATTATATACACTTCCGGGAGCCTCGGCTGTTACCGCAATAGTGTCAGAATCTTTTGCATCTGCGGCAATTTTCCCGGATTCTGTCGTCATAAAAAAATGAGTTCCGTCTGAAACTTTCGTACCTTTGGGAATTATAGTAACAGAAGGTAAAGCTGTACTTCTTGAAAAAACAACAGTACCACTTGCAAAATATCCGTCCTTTTTTTTCATTCCAAAAGGCGAATATGGCAATAAGGCAAGCTGTTCATTGTACCCCTGCCGTATAGCTACATACGCCCGTTCGACAATTCTTGACACAGTATCAAGAATAGTATGAATGATACTTCCTTCGTTAAAATCAGTTATTTTATCCTGTTTTGCTATCATGTTGGCTGTTGCAGCTTCCATAATTTCATTATACCTTCTTATTTTTGCTGCCATATTACATATCCCCCTTATACATTCCTGTGTCACCATTAATATCCGTATAAACCACTTCCAGCTTCAGCTGATCCCCGTCACCTTTAAAAACAAGTTCATTGACTTCTGCTATTCTTGGATCTGCTTTAAGTGACTGCTCTATGGAACCGGTTAAATAACTCTCCACCGCTACCGGGTCCCCAATTGTTGAACGTATGCCATAGCTGGCAAGCCGTATTCTTTTTTTACTTGCTGTAGTGAGCCTCAATGCTATTGCTTGCGTCAAATTGTCTCTGCCAGTAATTGTCTTTATATCCCCGTCCAATAAAGCAAAATCACCATCAGTATCAAGCTCTATATCAGTACCATAATTTTCTTGCTTATCAGGCTCTGCATAAATTTTATTATTTGTATTGCTGGAATCTTCTGTCAGAACCGGTATTTTAATTTTCATGCCGGCTTCCAATTCACTTTCATTTGCAACGCTGTTAAAATACGCAATTACAGTTCCATAATCAGGATTTCCCAAATAGTCATTCGCAAGTTTGTCAAAAGTATCGGTACTTTTCCATATATGATATTTAAAATCATAGACAGTAATTGTTTTATCATTCCCGTCCGGTCCGACATAAATAACCGCCACCGCATTCGTCTGCATTTCTTTTGCCAGAGCAACCGTTATACAGGCATTATCTTCAAGTTGGGATAAATAATCTGTCAACAAATCTTGTTTATCATTATCAGTCATTATTCACCTCCGAACCACAAGGCATAAAGCGTTATGTCTTCCGTAATAGGTGTATTGAAATCAAATTCTTCATATATGAATTCTTTTTCCCCTTCTTCCGTTTCAACTTCCTTTTTTACACGCCACATCTCAAACGAACAGCCTTTTTTTGTGGGAATTACCGGGAACACGACCTTTCCACCGTATTTTATACTCTGTGTCTCAACGCTGCTTCCTCCGTCTGTGTCAAAGTCCACATCACATTCACTTTCAGTCCATTTTGCGTATAACGTAATGTTTGTATTCACCGGCGTTGAAGCAAAAATAAATTCATTTGTTCCTTCTTTATCTGTTGCCCAATATACAAAATCAAAACCTGTTTTTACCGGATTTTCAGGTTCTACAGCATGGCCACCAATAGAAATCCTTTGAAAATCAACAGAACTGCCACCCAAAGAATCAAAAGTAACGGTATTGGATATATGAATCCAACACGCATACAGTGTAATATCTTCAGTAATTGGAGTGTTAAAATCAAATACGTTTTGTAATCCGGAATCTGAACACCAATATGCAAAAGTATAATTATCTTTAGTTGGCGTTTTAGGATAGACAGCAAGACCACCGGTAGTCACGGTCTGAGTGGCAACCATACTGCCGTTATTTGAATTGAAAATAACGTTATAGGTTTTTGTCCACCTGGCATACAGCATAATATTGTCAATAATTGGAGTATTAAAATCAAACTCTATAGTACAATCATAATCGATACACCATGTATCAAAACTATATCCGTTCCTGGTAGGAGGTGTTACCGGAGCAGACGTTCGTTCCCCAACTGTCACATACTGAGGACTTACACTTGAACCGTTTCTTGAATTGTAAGTAACCTTTGCTAC
>CALXOI010000038.1 GCA_944389965.1 uncultured Treponema sp. | reverse complement strand
TAATCTCAGACATCTTATCTCTCCATAAGTATAAAATATTGACCTTGTTTCAGAGTCTTTATATCTACATATCCGTTTCGTAAACCGTGTGACCGGGGGTGTGGCCGCAAGCGTCCAGGGCAAGGATCCCCGGAAGCGGGGAATCACCGAAAGCTAATGTTTTGACGCGCTCCCCGTAAGCAGCAAAAACCTTCCGGGCGAGGTCACCGTTCCCGCCGTCCTGCGCTTCCCAATAACTGCGTTCGGGAGCGGAAACGTAAACATCCGCCTCCGGAAAAACCGCCGCGCCGTTAGCGTCAAGCAGACCGCCGGTGTGGTCGCCGTGCATATGGGTTAAAAGGACTGCGTCAATGTCTTCCGGTCGCACAGCCTGCGTACCGGATTCCGCAAATGCATGGCATGCGGTATTTTTTTCTGCGGACTCCGTACAATGGTTACAGCCGGAGTCCTTTGCTATCCTAGTGCCGGCAGGACATCTCCATGCTGCCGGGAATCCGTCCCGGTCTGATTCAGGGGCGTAAACCGCCCGCAGCTAAAAAAAACCGGTACCACAACATCGGCACCGGTTTTCAGTATAAAACGGCTGTCAGTATTTTTTTTCGGCGTATCCCAACCACCCGCCGTCCTTAATCAACGCTTTTTCAAATCCGTCTAATTTGAAATGGTAGCTTTTAGATAAGCTGCCGGAAATAAGCTTGATTTTTGCAGTCCCGTCATCATTAAAAGCAACGGTACATTCTGTGTCCTTATCTGCAAAGGTACGGAACATATCATCAATATCCCGTTCCGGCAGTTCCACTGCCAGCATACCGCAGTTATACATATTCTGCCGGAAAATCCGGGCAAAATTCACTGCAACAACAGTATCAATACCGTTTACTTCCAGTGCCCAAGGGGCGTGTTCCCGGGATGAACCGCACCCGAAATTTTCCCTGGTAATAATCACTTTTTTTCCGGGAATATCTGCTTTATTATCAAAGCCGTCCAGCTTTAAATCTTCCAACAGATACGGTTTCAATGCCTGTTTACTGATTTCTGTCAGATATTTTGCCGGAATAATTTCATCGGTATTAATATCAGAACGGTCAAGAAAAAGTACCTGTCCTCCGAATTGTTTCATGTCAGTTCCCCTTATACAAATTTGAATTGGTGATAACACCGGCAACCGCGGCGGCAGCTGCACTGGCGGGACTCATCAGATGAACCATTCCGCCTTTTCCCATTCTACCATTAAAGTTCCGGTTTGTGGTAGATGCGCACACTTCTTTTTCTGCAAGAACACCATTGCTCATTCCCAGACAGGCCCCACAAGTCGGGTTTGTAACGCAAAAACCAAAATCCATAAACACACTCATGAGACCTTCTTCCAGCGCTTTTTTGTAAACAGCGGGTGTTGCCGGTGACAGTATACCACGTACGCCTTCAGCCATATGTTTTCCTTGGGACAGTGCTTCTTTGAGAACAGCGGCAGCAACCCGCAGGTCTTCAATACGGCCATTGGTACAGGAACCGATGTACACCTGGTCAATCCGGGTACCGGTCATCTCTGCAACAGTCTTTACCTGATCCGGTTTATATCCGAATGTAACCAGTGGCTGCAAATTTGATAAATCGTAGGTATACACTTTTTCGTATACTGCGTCACTGTCAGAACACCAGACCCGGTACGCATCCAGCGCAGCTTCTTTTGAAGCATATTCATCTTTGATGAACGGCCATAAATATTCCACTGTAGTCATATCAGGCATACAGATGCCGCTGGTTGCCCCGGCTTCTACAGCCATGTTGCATATAGTCATCCTGCCTTCCATGGACAGGGCATCAATAACCGGTCCGGTAAATTCCATAACACAGTTTGTAGCACCGTTCACCCCGATCTGGCTGATAATATACAGAATGACATCTTTTGCATACACACCGGCCGGCAGAGTACCGTTCAGGACAAATTTTATTGTTTTTGGTTCTTTAAATGAACACACACCTTTCAGAATACCCACTTCCAAATCGGTAGTACCCACACCGGCAGCAAATGCACCGAACGCTCCGTGGGTACAGGTATGGCTGTCTCCCATAATAACCGTGAAACCGGGCCGTACAAAGCCTTTTTCCGGAAATACGGCATGGCACACGCCGTTTGCACCGATGTCAAAAAAATCCTTGATACAGTTCCGGTGCGCCCAGTCCCGAAGGATTTTTCCCTGAAGCGCCGTTTTTGAATCTTTTGCCGGTGTAACGTGATCAATAACCGCTTTTATTTTTTCCGGATCAAACACCCGGTCTTTATTTTTCTCCATCAAATCGACAATCGCTGTCGGCGTTGTAATCTCATGACAGAATACTCTGTCAAGTTTCAATACCCATGTATCGGCAAAGGGTTTTTCCGCAACGTGCGCATCAAAAATCTTTTGGGCAATGGTTTTTCCCATACCAGTACGCTCCTTGAAATACTATGAATTTACTATTTATAAAATTATTTATTTATAATAAAGTTATAGATTGAAAAAGTCAACCGTTTCCCGGAGAATATATCCGCCGCCCGCCACAGGCTGAATCATATTTTCTTTCAGCAGCTGTGATGCCGCCTCCGCCAGCCGGGATTGCTCTATATGTTCCAATGCGGATATTTGTTCCAGCGTCATGCCGCCGGGCTGTAGCCCGCTGTTATCCGGAATTCCTGCCGGAAGGGACTGCCGGGAAAGGCACCGGAGTATGGCACCCCGTGCCTGCCGCAGGGAACCCTGAAACCGGCTCTGTTTTACATAACCGCTGCTGCGTCTGCCGGGATTAACGGTGACTTTTTTTAATGCAGCACCGTAATCCATCAGTGCATAGTACCAGATGCGGGGATTTTCCCGGTACAGGGTTTGTTCAATCAATGGAAATAGTTCCCGGTCTGAAACGCTGCGGGATGCACTACCGGTGGCTGCCGCACTACCGGCTGCCGTATCTGCTGCAGAGCGGGCAGCGCCGCCGTTTTTTTCTACACCGGCACCACAGCAGCCGCGGGATGCCGGTTCCGCAACCCACAGGGCAGATGTTGTAAAGGCTGTATCCGGCGGCACACCGGCAGGTATTACTTCCGCCGCTTTGGGATGGCATACTTCACCGGAATATGCATCCGGGTAACCGGGACAAGCCCCGGCAGAAACAGGTTCTTCCCGGCAAGGGGATACACCGGAAGCTCCCCTTCCGCTCCGTACCGGAACAGCAGCCGGGCCGGTTCCGCAACTGCCAGATACAATCCCGCCGTATCCGTGCGGCCTGAAAAAAAAGAAAAAAATAAATACGGAGCGGATATTTGTTTCTATAAATACTTCCGGCAATCCGGCGGCAAAAGTACATACAGCCCGGGCTGTATAGGGTCCGATACCCGGCAGCGATTCCAGTTCCGCAGGTGTCAGCGGAAACACACCGCCGTTGGTAAAAAATATCCGGCGGCAGGTTTCATGCAGATACCGGGCTCGGCGATTGTAGCCCAAACCGTTCCATACAGCCAGAATATCCGCAAAAGATGATTCTGCTGCTGCCTGCACTGTGGGGAACCGTTTCATCCATTCCCGATATTTTACCGCAACCCGTTCTGTCTGGGTCTGTTGCAGCATAATCTCAGATACCAGAATACGGTATGCGTCATCAGTTTCCCGCCAAGGGAAACGCCTGCCATGAGTATTGTAATATTGCAGGATTGTCTGTTGGAAACGGTTTATTGTTTCCCGGGTCAGGATCACCGGCATTCACTCCGCCGGCTCCACTAACCCCCGCCGGGAAAGCTCTTCGATAATCAAACCGGTAATCTGTTCCGGATTACGGACTGCTGTATCGATAATCAAATCGCAGAACTGGTATGCATTGTTGTCTATATTATACAGCTGCCGGTAGCGGGCGGAATCCTGGGAATCCCGCATACGGGTAAAAGCTTTTATCTGTTCAATGTCACCACCTTCCCGCTTAAAAATGCGTTCAGCCCTGACATCATCGGACGCCAGCAGATAGACTTTCAAATCAGCCTGCTCTAGCATCCATACAGCAAGCCGGGAACCTAAAACACAGGAATCTTTCAAGGCAAGTTCCACCTGCCGGGTATCTACCTGCCGGTCAAACCGGTCATCAGTTTTTGCCTGTTCAATGATTTCTGCCAAAGACAAGCCGGTTTCTTCCGACAGGGAACGGAAGGTATAATTTATCATCGTGATACCCAGTTTTTGGGCAAGCAGTGAACTGACCGTTGTGTTTCCACAGCCGCTTTTACCCGAAATAGCGACACGGACTTTTCTGCCTGAAGGAATACGGTATGTCATGGAAACCTCGTTGTACTATAAAATTGAGAACATTGTACCGTACCGGCAGCAAACTGTCAAACAAAAGGCGGAAGCGCAATAAAACGAGATGCATTTCATGATTCGCATCGGGAAAATACCCGTCCGCCAAAACCAGGAAAAAAGAGAACCGGATGAACCGTTTGTTACACAGTCTGAAATACCGCAACCGGTATCAGAAAACCACATAACTCCCAAAGAATGACGGGGGCAACAGAGGTTTTATTCTTATTGGAACGGATTATAAAAACGGCTGCCGTTCAGCACAGTCAGCATAACCGATACACCGAACAGGACAATTGAACCGGCAATGACGGCAATATCAGCTCTGGAAAAAGGTCTGCCTTCGTACCAGGTTCTTTTTTTTCCTTTACCGAATCCGCGCAGTTCCATGGCATTGGAAATAGTATCTATCCGTTCCAGACTGGACAGAATTAACGGGATGAGGATAACGCTGACGCTTTTCAACCGCTGCACCAGCCCGGCTTTTTTGCTCATTTCAATGCCCCGTGCCTGCTGGGCTTTACTGATGTCATAATATTCCCGCTGTATATCAGGAATATACCGCAGGGCAATGGCCACTGCATAGCTAATCCGGTAGCTTACCCCAATGCGGTTCAGGCTGGCTGCGAATTCGCTGGGGTTTGTTGTGCTCACGAACAGCAACACGACAGGAATAGAACAGGTGTATTTCAGCGCAACATTCAGGTGGTAAAACAGCTGTTCCGCCGTTACTATGTACGGACCAGCTATTTCAAACAAAACCGTGCGGCTGCCGTAAATGGAAACCGCATGCTGGGGACTGAAAATAAAAATCAGCACATTATTAAGAATCATAAACACAAAAGTAAACTGCAGCATGAATCCGACTTCCCGCAATTTTATGTGGGAAACACCAAATAAAAGAAATGCAGCCACTGTCAGTACCGCAAGGAGAGGGGTATAAAATGTCGTCATGGAAGCAATACTCCACAAAAGCAGATCAACCAGTTTTGCTGCGCCAGTCAGCCGGTGCACTGGAGAATCTTTTTCAATATAATTGAACAGGTTTACCATGAACTGCGTACCTCTCTGTCACAGGTTATAAATCTCCGGGTAAATTCCGCCGGATCAGAAATCCCGCAGCTGCGGGAAAGATGATACAGGGATGTTTCTTTCAAATGGGCTTTTTCCACAAGTTCAGGAGAATTCAGAACTTCTGCCGGCGAACAGTCCGCCAGTATTTCACCGCCGGTAAAAACAACAGCCCGGGATGTATATTCCAGCATCAAGTGCATATCATGGGTAATCAGGACAACGGTTTTGCCAAGTTCATTCAACCGGGAAAGAAAATCCATAATTTCTGTATACCGGCGGAAATCCTGCCCTGCGGTAGGTTCATCCAGAATAATCATTTCCGGTTCCAATACCAGGATGGAAGCAATCGTCACCCGTTTTTTCTGTCCATAACTCAATGCAGAAACCGGCCACTTCATAAAAGGACGCAGACCACAGACAGACAGGGTTTCTTCTACCCTGCGTCTGATTTCATCTTCCGGAACACCCCGGTTTACCAGACCAAGTGCAACTTCGTCAAAAATGAAATTTTTTGAAATCATCTGGTTCGGATTCTGCATTACATAACCAATGTGATCGGCCCGTTCCTTGATACTGAGATCCAGCAGATTTATCCCGTTGAATGTAAGTGTCCCATTCTGCGGAGTAACGAATCCGCAGACCGTTTTTGAAAACGTTGATTTACCGGCTCCGTTAGTACCGACAATGCTTACCATTTCTCCTTTTCTGATGGAGAGATTGATATTAGTAAGTACCGGATTTCCACTGTGATATGAAAAATCAAGGTTACAGACTTCCAGCAAAACCGGTTTCTGTTCAGGTTCCGGCGGCTGCAACCGGCTGGCAAACCAGTCTGATACCTGCTGTTTCTGCGCCCCGGTAAGGTTCAAATCAGACAGTAATGCCGGATGCATTTCCGGTGTTATTTTGACACCGGCGTATTTCAGTGCAGTCACATAAAGAGGTTCCCGAATTCCGTTCTGCTTGAGGGTATCGGTACACAGCAGTGCATCCGGGTCGCCGTCATACAGAATCCTGCCGTCACCCATAAGGATAATTCTGTCCACCATACGGTGGAGAACATCTTCCAGCCGGTGTTCAATAATGATTACGGTACATCCTGTCCGTTTTTGTATTTCATCTATCAGTTCTATGGATTGCTTACCGGCGGCAGGATCTAGATTCGCCAGCGGTTCGTCAAACAGAAGCACATCAACTTCATTGACCATAACACCGGCAAGGCTGACACGTTGCTTTTGTCCGCCGGACAACTCATACGGTGCATGCTCAAGCACAGTATCAATGTCCACCATTTGTGCAACTTTTTTGACTGTTTTATGGATTTCGGCTGTTTCGCAGCAATCATTTTCCAATGCGAACGCAATATCTTCTGCTACCGTAAGTCCGATAAACTGCCCGTCAGTGTCCTGCAATACGGTACCCACAATTTTTGACAAACCGGATAATCCCAGCCCGGTTGCCTCATGTCCGGCTACTGTCAGACGACCTGTCATTGACCCCGGATATGAGGCAGGGATAAGACCGTTAATACAGTGGCTCAGTGTTGATTTACCGCATCCGGATGGACCAGCAATAAGGACTTTTTCCCCTTTATGTATCTGTAAATTGATATCAAAAAGCGTGGGTTCTGCTTGGGATGTGTACTTAAAGCCGAAATTTTCAAACGAAATGATTATATCCGTATCCATATTCTGAATCACAATAAAAAGGAAAGGCAGGCTTCTGCCTGCCTTTCCGCTGCATCCGCCTATTCTTTTTTCAGACTACCTGCTTTGGGTCTTGCCGCTGTATAGGCAATGCAAAGCAGCGTGCCCACGACAGCCGTCGTAACAATGTTACTGATTCCGGCAATCAACCCTTGGGTAAAGACCTTGTCGGCAGGTTCTTTCATCAGGAAAATATCCAGAACCGGTGCAACTACTCCCCAGCTGATAACATGACAGATAATCTGTCCAATATTGAATTTAACAAGAGCAGATTTATTAAAATCATTCCCGTCCAGTTTGAAAAGCCGGGCGCTGAATCCCATCAACAAACCAAATGCCGCAGACGCAAAAACCCAGCTCCACCAGATTCCCCAGCCAAAGCTGAAGTCAATCAGCGCATGTCCTATCAGCCCGATGAGTGCTCCGGCTACCGGCCCGTACACAAATGCCAGGAACGCCAAAAGACCGTACTGCACGGAAATATTCGTATTCGGAACAGGACTGGGAATCGCCACAAACCGTCCCAGTACAAAAAACAACGCAGCACCGATACCGATAGCAACGATTGTTTTGACAGAAAATTTTTTCATAAGAATCCTCCACAAGATAGATAATCTATATTTCAGGCGTCAGCCTCAAAAGCCGGTTAAAAGCCAGAGAACGGAGTTATAGTGATATGCCAGGAATTTCCGGTGCTGATATTGTAGGCCCGGGCAAAGCTTCCCTGGTTTATTGCTACTGCCATACAATCAAGGCTGTTGACATATGTCAATGCTTCTCCTACATAGACGTCAGCAAAACTCCGGGCATAAACAATGATGTTACGGTATACTGTCCGTTTATCATTTTCTATTGTAATGCTCAACCTGTCACCGTATTTTACGCCCAGTTCAGAAAACAACGAACGGGGAATGTTTGTCCATAAACTGCCAAAACGTACATCCAGCACATCGATTGTCCCGTGTACACCATATTCATCACGGTACGGTTCCAGAACCATCAGCTTTACCAGGTTTTCCACCGGCAGCAGCGGTCCGACTCCTGCAAAATTAATAACGCCGCCGGCAAGCCGGGCACCGGTATATGCGTATACATCCCGCCCGTGGAACGTATAACTTTCCCCTGAATTGGGGAGACGGTTTTTTGCTTCATCTATTTCCCGGACTTCCTGTATTTTACCATTGTGTAAAATATGGGTCAGTGTTCCATTATCAGGAGTAACAATGTATTTTCCCGCTTTTGTTTTAGCAACAATACTTTTTCTATCAGAACCAACACCCGGATCAACAACTGAAACAAAAACAGTTCCAGAGGGCCAGTATGGAATAGTCTGAATCAACCGGTAACTTGCTTCCCATACAGAATACGGTGTTATCTCATGGGTCAGATCATGGACTTTCAATTCCGGATTAACCGAATATGCAACACCATACATGGCACTGACAGCACCATCCACCAAGCCAAAATCTGTCTGAAAAACAAGTGCATCCATAGTCTGTTTCAAATCCTTTTGTTCCATGGTGAATGTTTTTTTTGATATTGTCAATATATACAATTCCTGTAATATAAACCCTTTACGCATACCAGCGATAAAACTTCTTGTCAGAAAATGCACAGTACTTTGAAAAAATTTTTTCCTGGAGGCAGCTGTTTTTCCATACCAGGCAGTTATCAGTACGAATCAAATATGACAGCACCAAGACCAGACGGTTCAGGAAAAATAACCGCATAGACAAAACCGGCAAAAAATGGTAGCATATAATATCGTCTTAACAAGAGGTCGTAATCATGTCCTATTCCGAACCGACGAAACTCGCCGTGGTAGCTTGTCCCGGCGGAGAACGTTTTGCAGATGAAGTTATTGTGCATCTCCGCCATATGTACAAACACCGTTTTAATTTAAAAAGCGATGTTATTTCAAAACGGTATCAAATCAGTAAAGAACAATTCATTAAAGACACCAATTTTTTGAACGACATGAAAACAACGGATCTATGCGTCCGGGGAGCAACCGATAAATACCGGGTTCCACAGTTTAAAGTAGAAGCCCAGTTCACGTATTTTATGAATGGGGAATTCAAAACTGAAATAAAGGAATGCATCCGGGGTAAAGACGTCTTTATTTTTCAAGATGTGGAAAATCATCAGCCGTTGAAACTAAACGGCGGAAAAAATACACAGATTTTGTCCGTTAATGACCATATCATGTCCATGCTGGTGACGATTGACGCTGTCCGACAGGCCGGAGCAGAACATATCACGCTTGTATTGCCGGTATATCCGTACAGCCGGCAGCACAAGAAAAAAGGCAGGGAAGGTTTAACAGCAAGTCTTCTGGGACATATTTATGAAAATATGAGTGTAGACCGTATCGTGACTCTGGACATTCATTCCCGGGAAATTGTCAATGCGTTCGGTAAAACCCATCTGGAAAACCTGCACGCCAGTTATCAGATTATTCGGGAACTGGCAAAGCTTGTGGATTTATCCAATAAAACAGAAAATCTTGTTGTTGTATCCCCTGACACCGGCGCAATAGACCGGAATAAATTCTATGCAACTGGACTCAAAACCCCGCTGGCAATGATTTATAAAGAGCGGGATTATTCTGTTATAACACAAAACGCAAAAGACACAAATATTAAATCAATAAAACTATTGGGTGATGTACACGGTAAAGTCGCTTTTCTTGCTGATGATATGCTGGGTACCGGCGGAACATTGCTGAAAGCTATGGAATTTCTGAAGGAACAAGGAGCAACCAAAGTAATTGCCGCTATCAGCCTTCCCTTCTTTACCGGTAACGCTATTGAACAGTTCAATGAAGCATACAAAAACGGTTTGTTTTACCGGGTAATCGGTACAAATGCCGTGTACCATGAAGAACTGCTCAAATGTGAGTGGTATATCAGTACCAGTGTCAGCAGTCTGTTTGCAAATGTTATTACCCGGCTTCACAACAATCAGTCTCTGAGCGATTTGCTGGATAATAGAAACATTATAGAAAAACTGGTCAAACAAAACTGATGGAACGCGCGGTAATATGCGCAGATATCGGTACCTCTTCATTAAAAGCTGCGCTTATTGATGAACACGGCGTTGTTCTTTCTTATATCCGTATCAGGTTTGCAGACGGTACCGGTAGTAAAACCGGTGAAAGCTGGTATCAGGCATTCTGCCGGGCAGCCAGAAAATTATACAACGACAGCCCGCTCCGGACAAAACCGGTGCTGACAGGCATCTGCATTTCCGGCAACGGACCGACTATCACCGCTCCTTCCGGAGAAACACTGTTGTGGAATGCCCCGGTTCCTGAAGAAAAAAAACAGCGTATCCGCGCACGGTTGTCAACAGATATATGTGCCCCTTCATTGTTTCTTCCCCGGCTGGTGTTGTTTCAAGAACACTTTCCTGAAATATGGGACGCATCCCCGGTGGTTTTTTCCGGCCCGGAATATCTTATCTGGCGGATTTCGGGAACGGCAGTAACAATCCTGCCGGAAAAACGGTATACCGGGGCATATTGGACACCGGAATCGGCAGCAGCGGCAGGCATTGACAGTAACAAACTGCCGGAATTTGTATCGCCCGGTTTTTGTGCAGGAACAGTAACACCGGCGGCGGCGGATGACACAGGAATTCCCGCGGATACACCGGTATACTGCGGCGCACCGGATTTTATTGCCGCACTTATAGGAACCGGAACACTTGTACCCGGTACTATCTGTGACCGTGCCGGCAGCAGCGAAGGTATCAACTTGTGTCTGCCCGGACATCCGAGTTCTTTTTTAACCGATCCGGCATTACTGGACGGAATCAGGATTCTGCCGTCAGTAATTCCCGGACTGTACAATGCAGGGGTTCTTATTCCTGACAGCGGAATCAAATTCAGCAGGCTTAAAAAGCAGGTAGCCCCGGATTTGTCCTATACCGGATTTGTAGAAAGAATTCTGGAGCAGCCGGAACTGTATCCGGAAGCGGCATATTTGATGGAAACAACAGCGGCAGCTGTCGCCGGCGGTTTAAAAAAACTTGCACGTCTCATCCTTCAGGCAGGAATGCCGGTTCCCCGGATTATTTGTGCCACCGGCGGACAGGCACAAAATCCTTTGTGGACACAATATAAGGCAGACGTTCTGGGAATTCCGATAGAAGTGACTGCCAGTCCCGATGCAGAGCTTACCGGAGATGCAATTATGGCATTTACCGGTGCAGGACTTTTCGAGTCATTCCGGCAGGGTGCGGAAGCGTTGATTTCCATAAACCGTGTTTATGAACCCCGGAACATTTACGGCAGTAACAATGAACGTGTATAAAATTCCTCTGCACCTGCAGACAATCATTTTTGATATTGATTCCACCCTGTACACCAATGAAGCATATGCCCGGGAACAGGTTGATGTCCAGATACGTCATTATGCATCGCTGCGAAATATCCCGGCAGCAGCAGCCAGGGAAAAAATCACTGTGTACCGGAAAAAATGGGCGGCAGAGCACCACGGTCAGACAATCAGTTTAGGAAATACCTTTGCCGCACTAGGCATTCCCATCAGCCAGAGCATCGAATGGCGACGGACGCTGTTGGAACCGGCACAATTTCTTTCCCGGGATACCAGACTCATAAACGTGTGCAGCAATCTCCGGTCAGAGTATCAGATGATATGCGTTACCAATAATCCGGTACTCCCTGCCCGGAAAACACTGGACGCATTGGGAATTTCCGAATTTATACCGGAAATAATCGGTTTGGATACCTGCGGCGTTTCAAAACCCCACAAAAAACCATTCCTGCTGGCAGCAGAAAAAACCGGAGTACCGGTATGTGACTGTCTGGCTGTCGGTGACCGGTATGACATAGACATTGCCCTTCCGCTGGAAATGGGAATGGGCGGCATCCTCGTAAACGGTGTGGAAGACGTATATACGTTGCCGGATATCTTGGACAGTGATATTCCGGGAACCTGTTGACACAGCATTCCGTTACACGCATACTGAATCCATGAGCACCATGTTTGACCGGCTGGGGGAAATGCTCAACGAATGCCTTGAAACCGGAGAATTTCCGGAACCGAAACCGGTACACAAGGTACGGGCAGAACAGAAACCAGACAGCACTCCACAGCGGCGGCATATTCCGTATACGCTGGTAAAAGAATTCGCACTGCTGGGGTTCAAACGGACACCAGAACCCGGCGCAGAACCTGCTGGGCTGCCGGAATTCACTGCAGTCCGCAGGGCATACGCCCGGATTCTGAAAGAACTGCATCCGGATACCGCACACAACCTGATATCCCATAAAGATTTGACTGAACAGCTCCACGCCGTTACAGAAGCATACAATACCGTCAAAAAATGGTATAAAGACAACCCGGAATAACCGGCTACTCTACATTTCTTGCCTGTTCCCGGATATTTTCCAGAGCATTCTTTGCCGAAATAACCATTGCCCCAACTTCTGCAAACTGATTTTTTGAACCGATAGTATTGATTTCCCGGTTGATTTCCTGACAGATAAAATCTATTTTTTTACCCGGAACCGGCTGGTTTTCAATTTCATCCCGCAGTGCCGCAAGGTGGCTTTTAAGCCGGGTAATTTCTTCGTTGATTGTATATTTGACCAGTAAAGCTGCCACTTCCGTGAAAACCCGCTGCTCATCTACTGCTTCGCCCAGTAGCTCGTGAAACCGCCGGATAATATTTTCTTTAAAAGCAGATTCCATTTTTGGCTGCCAGCCGGCAAAAAAGTCCGCGGCATTTTCCAACGATGAAAGCCCCTGCAGCAAATCCTGCTGCAGGTTTTGCCCTTCCCGCCGGCGGTCAGCAACAAATGCAGTGAATACCCGGTCAAAAACCGGTTCTATCAGCCGGAGGTATTCATCCACATCATATTCCCGGCGGGAAACCAGAACACCTTCCTGCTGGACAACCAGTTCCAGCGGTATCTGTGCTGCCGGTCTTCCCAACGCCTCTGCAACAGCAGCAATTGCATCATGATAAGAGCGGACAGCTTCTGTATTTACTGTAACAGCTGTTTCCGGTTCATCCTCCCGGATTTTTATATACACATCAATTTTACCCCGGAGAATCCCGGATACAATTTTGTCCCGGAACACCGGCTCCAATTTGCTGAGATACGACGGCAGATTCACCGTTAAATCCAGAAACCGTGAATTATACGATTTTATCTCCACGGAAACAGTCCTGTTTCCGGCGGTTTCTTCCGCATATGCAAATCCGGTCATGCTGGTCATCGCCAACCTCCTGAAAGTTATTCTGAAAGATCCTGTAACAGCGCCCGTCCCAGTTTCCAGTTATCACCTGCTCCCATTGTCACAAACACTGTTCCGGCAGGAAAATCCGGATCGGGGCGGGACAACTCCCGGAATAAATCATCCCGGGCATCCATCACTTCATCATAGTAACGGACAGAAGGATGCAGACAGCGTGTTTTTTCAAACAAGCTTCTACCGGTTACCCCGGAAGCAGATGCCTGTTCCCGGGCGGAACCATAAATTTTATGAAGGATTACTTCATCCGCAGCGGAAAATGATCCGGCAAAATCATCCAGCAAGGCAGCAGTCCGGGTGTATGTATGCGCCATAAAATCAACAATCAGTTTCCGGTCAGGATAAAAAGCCCGGTACCCTTCCAGCGTCGTGCGGATTGCCGTGGGATGGTGGCCATAGTCATCGATAAACAGAACAGTGCCGGCACTGCCAACCAGCTCGCTCCGCCGCTTTCCTCCCCGGAAGGTGCCTAACCCACGGGCAATAAGTCCGGCAGTCTCACTACTGAACAAAGCAGTATCCGGTACACCGGAATACTCCCGGCAGAATAAACTGAGGGACAGGGCAACCGCTGCAGTAGCGTTCCGCACCAGATGCCTACCCGGAACACGAAGGGAAAAAGGAATCCGGCCGAATCCACCAAGATAAAAATACTGCCGGCCTCCGGTAATCCCGCCGAACACCAACCGGAACGGGCCGTCAGCCTGTTCACCGTACGGTACCAGATGAATATCCGGCCGTTTGTCCTGTATCAATCCGGCAGCCTCTACGGCACCCGGATCATCAGCACAGTAAATCAGTTTTCCGCCGTCAGGCAACCGGAGTCCGTATTCCACAAATGCATCCCGGATTGCCTCATACGTAGGATAGTAATCCTGATGGTCACTTTCCACACTGGTAAGAATGATTTCCTGCGGATGGAATGATAAAAAGTGGCGTTGGTATTCACAGGTTTCCGCAACAAAATATTTCCGGCCGGTACTCAAAGTACAACTTCCCTCAGAACCGCCAAAGGACGAAATGATACTGCCGGCAAGTACCTGCACAGGAAGCTGTAATTCCTTCAAAATTGTTCCGGTAAGACCGGTGGTAGTTGTTTTACCGTGCACACCGGCTATACCGCAGCTGTACGCATGGGCAGAAAGCTGTCCCAACGCATCCGAATACAGCAGGCAGGGAATATGTTTTTTCACAGCAGCTGCCAGTTCACTATTTGTTTCCGCATTGTAGGCGGAAGAATGTATCACACACACAACAGTGTCGGTAATGTTATCAGCAGAAAACGGAAGCGCCCGGATACCAATCCGGGCTAATACAGCATCCGTATAAAATACGTCAGATACATCGCTGCCGGTTATTACGGCACCCCGGGCGTGGAAGATTTCAGTCAGAGCTGCCATGCCGGTTCCTTTGATTCCGGTAAAATGTATATGTATTCCGTTTAAGTCGGATGGAAGCAGAAATTCAGGCATATTGACAGTGTACCGTATTATTTTTTTTGTATCAATGCACTGTTTTATCTCCGCCTCCGGGTTTAGTTCCGGTTCAACCGGAAGGGACGGCATTCCGTAACCACGTCCGGGCAGGATTGTTATAGAGATATTACGAACACAGGAATGGAGGTACTCATGAAAAAATATGTTGTGACGGCAGCAGGTGTAGCTGTTGTATCAGTTCTGTTGCTATCCTGCACCGTGCGGCAAAAAAGCGAATTTTCCCGGACGGTTACGGTAACCGGTAGCGGAGCGGTGTCAGTCCTGCCCGATTCTGCAGCAATTGACTTATCTGTAGTAACCAGAAATATATCCGTAACAGAAGCCACTACCGAAAACGCACAGCTGATGACACAGGTTCAGGAAGCACTGCTGGAAGCCGGCATTCCGAAGACATCCCTTTCAACACACAACTACCGGATTTATCAGGAATCTTCATATGTAAACGGAAAAAATATTCCCGGCGAATACCGGGTTTCAAATATGTTATCTGTGGTTGTTTCTGATGTTACTTCTGTCGGTTCCATCATTGACACCGCAATTACCGCTGGAGCAAACGAACTTTCATCCCTGGACTTTACGGTATCGGATACTTCTGACGCTGTCCGGGAAGCGCGGGTTCTGGCTGTCCAGCAGGCACAGGAAGCAGCCCGTCTGTTAGCCGGTACCGGCGGAGCAAAACTGGGTAAACTGATTTCTATTACAGAAGAAAACTACAACCAGCCGTTGTCTGTCAGCAACCAAAAACTGATGGCGGTAGATACTGCGGCGGCAACCCCTGTAATTGCAGGTAAAAGTAATATTACCGTTACGGTCAGGGCTGTTTTTGAACTGCAGTAACTGCAGGTATAAAACAAAATCCCCGATAACCGGCTCAAAACAACAGGAATCAATTCTGGACGGGAAAAAGTTGATATTCTATACCGGAAAGACCGGCTGTACAGACACACAGTGTTTCTTTCTGGTGTAACTATTTTCATCCGGCTTAATCCGGCAGGTTACACACACAGTATAAATGCGGTATAAAATTCAGAATATGTCAGTATCTGTTTTTCAGCCTTGCATAAAGTCCCTGTCCCCGGTATTATATCTATATTATGTTAGACTACAGATTCATCAAAGAAAACCTCGCTGCGGTTAAAGCAAATATCGCAGCCCGTAATATGGTTGCGGATGCAGATCTCGTGGTACAGCTGTTTGACCAACGGACTGCTCTGGTAACAGAACTCCAGCAGCTTCAGCAGAAACGGAATGACAATGCAAAAGCAATGAAAGGCAAATTGCCGGATGAAGAACGGCACCGCCTGATTGAAGAAGGTAAAGCTGTTAAAGAACTTATCGCCGGCACAGAAAAAAAACTGACCGATATAGAAACACAGTTGGAAACAGAAGGCCGGAAGATTCCGAATATGGCCCACCCTGATGCGCCAGTCGGTTCTGTTGACAGCGAAAACCTGGAAGTTAAACGGGTTGGAACACCCCGGACCTTTGATTTTCCACCGAAAGACCATGTTCAGCTGGGACAGGAACTGGATTTAATAGACTTTGACGAAGCAACAAAAGTTTCCGGCAATAAATTCTATTATCTGAAGAATGAAGCCGTATTTTTGGAGCAGGCCTTGGTTATGTATGCGTTGAATATCCTGCGGAAACACGGATTTACCCCGTTTATCACCCCCGACGTTGCCCGGGAAGAAATCCTGCAGGGTATCGGATTCAATCCCCGGGGCAACGAATCCAATGTATATGCTTTAGAGGACGAACACGCATGTCTGGTAGCAACAGCGGAAATCACGTTAGGCGGATACCATTCCGGTGAAATTCTCCCGAAAGACAAACTGCCGCTGATGTACTGCGGTTTGTCCCACTGCTTCCGGCGGGAAGCTGGGGCTGCCGGACAGTTTTCAAAAGGGTTGTACCGGGTTCACCAGTTTACAAAGCTGGAAATGTTTGTATATTGTCTGCCGGAGCAGTCAGACGCCCTGCACGAAAAGCTGCGCCTGATAGAAGAGGAAATCTTTTCCGGACTGGGAATCCCGTTCAGGGTCGTGGACACCTGTACCGGTGACTTAGGTGCACCGGCATACCGGAAATGGGATTTGGAAGCATGGATGCCCGGCCGGGGAGAAAACGGAGACTGGGGAGAAGTCACCTCTACTTCAAACTGTACCGATTTTCAAGCCCGCCGGCTGAATGTCCGCTACAAAGATGATGACGGAAAAAACAAATACGTGCATATGTTGAACGGAACAGCGGTTGCGGTTTCCCGGGCGCTGGTTGCACTGATGGAAAACTATCAGAATGCGGACGGTTCCATCTCTGTTCCTCCAGCTCTGATTCCCTATTGCGGTTTTGATTGCATTAAGCGGTAAATCCCGGAACGCAGGACAGCAGAGATGAAACAGAAAATCAATTACTCCAAAGGTATTTTTTACCTGTTACTGTGTATGTGTATTCTGGCAGTAGGTACCGTCCTGAAACTGACTGCCCCGGTTGTTCTGCCGGTGGCAGTTGCTGTCCTGTTGTCTTTCGTATTCCAGCCGGTAGTAGCGACACTGAACAGAAAATTCCGGATTCCGACTGGTGTAGGAATTGCTGTTGTTATTATCATTCTGATTTCTGTTATTGTAATCTGCGGTAACCTGCTCTTTTCCAGCATCAAAACAATTCTGACTTTGTATCCAAAATATGAAGAACGGTTTATGGTTGTCTACGAAGCTATTGCAGATATCTTTCATTTACCGTTTGACGGTGATACCAGCCTTTTTGAAAACCTGTGGAGCCAGCTGGGTATCCGCAGTGCCATCCAGACAACGGCAATCACCTTGTCCAATCAGGTGATTAAATTTCTGAGGAATCTGACAGTTGTATTTCTGTTTGTAATTTTTCTGCTTACCGAAATGGGAGCATTCAAATCAAAAGCACTCGTCGCTTTTGCCGGTAAAGACGCCGGTAAAATTACATTCATCATCAAGGATATTATTCTTCAGGTGACCAGATACATTTCTGTTAAATTTTTTATTTCTTTGCTTACCGGTATCTTAGTCTTTCTCGGAACACTTGCGGCGGGAATGGATTTTCCCATCATCTGGGGTTTCATCGCTTTTTTACTGAATTTTATCCCGAACTTTGGTTCAATTATATCGGGTATCGGAACAACATTATTTGCATTAATACAGTTCTGGCCGAAACCGGCACCCGTTATCTGGGTCGCATTCGTCATGCTGTCGGTAAATATGGTTTTAGGAAACTTTATTGAACCAAAGGTACAGGGACGGAATTTAGGGCTGTCACCATTTATCATTATCGTATCCCTGTCAATATGGGGATGGATATGGGGTTTTATGGGAATGATTCTGGCAGTACCTGTTATGGTGATTTTAAAAATCACCTGTGAAAACATCAGTTTTCTCCAACCATTGTCACTGCTTATGGGTTCAAAATCGGCAGCAGAACAGCGGCAGGAAAAAACAGACCGGAATCATCCGGCAGACACGTAAATGGGTATCCGTATCCAATCCTTGTGCCACAAAATAAATTCTTTAT
>CALXOI010000037.1 GCA_944389965.1 uncultured Treponema sp. | reverse complement strand
ACTTTGCTGTATACTGCAAAAGTCCATATCGAAACAGCAGATGTATTTGCCATTACATTGGTACTAATCGGGCTGTGCTTTATTGTGGAAAATATCTTTGCCGCTGCAGTTAAAAAGATTTCCCGTTCAGGCAGGTATGACTGAAAATGCTGTCTGTTACCGATTTGTGTGTGTCCCGGGGCGGGCGGAAGTTATATCATAATTTTACCCTTGCATTTGAAACAGAAAAAACTACCGTTATTCTTGCTGCGTCCGGTGCCGGAAAAACTACATTATTGGATTGTTTGTCAGGATTGTTAAAACCTGATTCAGGAACAGTTTGCTCCCCGGACCGGATATCCTATTTATTCCAGGAACCCCGGTTATTCCCGTGGTATTCTCTGGAAAAGAATATTTTTCTTCCTGTTGCCGGTGTGCTTCCGCCGGATAAAGCGGCGGAACGGACATCTTTTTTTCTCCGGCAGACCGGTCTTTCCGGCAGGGCTGCCGCTGTTCCTGCCCGGTGTTCCGGCGGGGAACGGCAAAGGGCTGCGCTGGCACGGGCTTTTGCGTATCCGTCACCGGTGCTATTAATGGATGAAGCGTTCCAATCCCAGGACCCGGTACTTAAATTAAAACTCATGGAACTGACGGAACAGCTTTTAGATACAGAACGGCGTACCGTTGTGATGGTCACCCATGATGTCCGGGAAGCAGTCAGTCTGGCAGACCGGATCATTGTGTTGGGTAAATTTCCGCTGGAGATTCTCTGCGATATTTCCGTGCCGGTACGGAAGGAACCGGTTACCCGGCGGTATATTGCACCGGATCAGACATCCCTCCATACAGAGAAACTGGTTCTGGATGTGCTGTATTCCGCCGGGGAAGCGCTGTAACAAGTTCAACTTGCTTTGACGGGTTGTACCATCCAGTTTTGCTGGATAGTTTCAGATTTGTCTGGTGCTATAGCAACAGTGTTGTTTTCCGGTCAACCGCGTAACCACCGGGCAATAAAACGTACCGCCCGGTTTCGGTTTGCGGTTAAAATTCCTGTAAAGTCTTGCGTGGTTTACGGCTTAGCAGGCATCTGCTTTGAGCAACAATTCTGTTTCCCATTCCAGCAATGATGATTCCATGTCAGGCCGGTTCCCTTTGACATCACAGAGAATCCTGAATACAGGTTCAGTTCCGCTTCCCCGCATCCAGATATAGGCAGATGGTTGACCGGTGCTGTCTTTGAAAAGAATTTTGAGACCTCCCTTTCCAGATACGCTGTAATCGGTGATATTGCGGGTTTCTTTTGTGCCGTTGTTGCAGATAGCTTCATAGGTTGCAATACCAAAATCTGATAACAGCCGGTCTTTTTTTTCTGCCCAGCTGCGTTCAAATTCCTGCTGGAATCTTTTTTTCAGCAGTGCATGGTCCGTTGTGTTTATGTGCATCAGTGCCCGGGATTCAGATACGCCGGTGGTGGTATAAACCGGTAGTGTTTCAATAATATCTGCAAGAGTAAAATCATCACGGTACGCTTGTTCCTGTCGGGAACGGATGCACCACAGGTGGAACAATCCAGGTTTGTTTGTTCCGGAAGCATCCACTGTATCTTTGATGACCAGCAGTTTAATCAGCGCAAAAATAGTGTTCAACGGATCCCGTACCGCTGCCGGATGGGTGATGTTTCCGCCGTTAGAGCCTTCTCCCAAAATTGGCACCGTGTATCCTGCAGTCCGCATTTCCCGTGCAAGATTTACAACATTTGCTTCGCCAACTTCCGCCCGGACAGTCCGGGCTCCGAACGCTGCGGTAATATCTTCTATTCGCATGGAAGTGGGATCATTGACAGCAACAGCTGTTTTCCCGTCTCCGCCTGTTCTGTATTCCAGCCATGCCAATTCCGATAATACCGACAAAGCAAATACTTCCTGCGCTTTCAATACGTCCGCGGTACCGGTTTTATTGTTCCAGTATACGATGTTTCCCCGATCCCCGTCACAGTCCGGCATATATCCCAAAGTAACCGCCGGTTGTTCCGGTTTGAGCCGGATCATTTCCCGGGCACAGTACACTAGATTTTCTGGTTCGGGAATGATGGCATGGACAATCTGACGGGGGCTGTCATTGATTGCTGTAAAACCAATACCGCAGTCTGCCAGAAAGGTTTTGTCTATGGACAAGGTTCGGGCGGAACCGTTCATGTCGCAGACAACTGTAAGGGGATTATTCCGGGTACTATCACGGATCATGCTGAAAAAAGCCTGCTGTCCGTCTGGTTCTGAAACACCGGATACAACTTCTCCGGTAAATGCCCGGTATGCTTCTACGGCAGCTTTTTTGTGATTTTCTACTGCGGCATAAACAGCATCCATCATGGCAGGGGTTGCCTTTGAAACAAGAGCCGCAGCAGTGGTACAGACATCAGGTGCGCTGCAGCGGCTTTTGAATGTATCTGCCAGTTTTGAAGTTTCAGATCCAGGTAGTACACCCCCGTCATTTAAACCGAATTTAATGCCATTATGTCCTATAGGATTATGGCTGGCGGAAATATATACGAATCCGTCAACCTTGCGGCTGTATGCCATAATTTCGGGGGCAGCAGTAATAAACAGATATTGCAGCGTAATGCCTTTTCCTGCCAAAACCCGCAGCATCGTGTCGGCAATTGCGGTTCCGGTCGGCCGGGCATCAATTCCCACAGCGATTGTACAGCTTAAGCCACAACGGTCTATCATGTAATCACCGAATGTATCCGCAATAAGAGCGGAAATAACGGTGTGGGCAGATCCGATTAACGGTGTATTATCTTCTTCCTGTCCGGATGCAGCAAAAACTTTTCTCCATCCGGAAGCGGACAGAATCATTGATTTCAGACAGCTGGTAACTTCTTCCTGGGCCGGAAGTCCTCCTGCGGCTGAGGACAGGGGAATGATGTCTGGATTTCCCATTTCAAACCCGGTTGTTTTATGATGATACATCATAATTCGGCTCCTTATTTTCATTATAAATTATTGCGGAAAATAACGTAAATTATAGTACTGCATCTAAAATCACCAGTCAAGATGCCGGTATTTTTGTATTTTTAAGATTATTTTAATATTCTGCGTTATACTGGAACCATGCGGTTGTTATTAGCAGAAGATGAGCGCAGATTATCCTCTGCGCTCTGCGAAATCCTTTCCAAACAATCTTATGATGTAGATCCGGTATATGATGGGGCTGCAGCTTTGGAATACGCCCGGACCGGTATATATGATTTAGTCATTCTGGATATTATGATGCCCCGGATGGATGGTATTTCGGTATTGAAGACACTCCGGTCTGAAAAAAATACTGTATCTATTTTAATGCTTACTGCCCGGGATGAAATTCAAGATAAAGTGTCCGGACTTGACTGCGGAGCGGATGATTATATGACAAAACCGTTTTCCACTGATGAGCTGCTTGCCCGGATACGGGCATTGACCCGCCGCCGGGGAACAGCGCGGTCTGATTGTATGGAATACGGGGATTTATTCCTTAACCCAAAAACAAATGAGTTGGGTACCGTTTCATCAAAAATTACCTTGTCGCTAAAAGAGTACCGGATTATGGAAATGCTTTTGCGGAATCCGGAACAAATTCTGCCGAAGGAGCTCATTCTGGATAAAGTATGGGGTGGCGGATCTGATGCGGAATATAACAATCTTGAAGTATTCATTTCTTTTCTGCGTAAGAAAATAAAGTTTATTGAATCCTCAGCGGAAATAAAAACCAGCCGGGGAATAGGATATTCGCTGGTATGCAGGTAATCACCCGGTTAAAGCGGAAAATGGTAATTACAGTCCTCTGTATAGAAGCGGTGGTTTTTGCTCTCATACTGGGAGCTTTGAATGTTGTTGTATACCGTTCTTCTATTGCCCAGACTGAGCGGAATCTGTTTACATTTGCAAAATATGATATTCCAGTATTGCAGGCCCGTATGGCAGCACCGGAAACGGTTGTACCGCCCCGCTTTTTTGACAATTCATCTGTGTTTGATGCAAACCCCGGAACCCAGAATCAGAACGAAAATTTCCGAGAGTTGATAGATGGGATTCTATCGCCTGGGGATGAACACCGACGGATGCAGCGTAACTGTTTTGCCCTCCTGTTTAACCGGGAAGCATCTTCTGTTTCAGTTCTGACAAATTTTCCCCTCCGGTACACGGAAGAAGAAATCGAAGTTCTTGTCGTTGGAGCGGGACGGGCTGCGGAAACGGGAAATCCCCGCTACCTACTGAACAGTACCGGAGCTTTTTTGTATATAAAACAGTTAACAGAAAACGGTTTTATTGTTATGGTATCTGATTTTACAAAGGATCTCCAGACAAGCGGACGCCTATTGTTGCTGACAGGAATTGTGTATCTTCTGGCTGTCGCAGTTTCGGCTGTTGCCGCATATATTCTTGCGGAACATTCTGTCCGTCCGGTACGCAATGCATTTGAAACCCAAAAACAGTTTGTGGCAGATGCAGGTCATGAGCTGAAAACACCGGTTGCAGTTATCGGAGCTAATGCGGATGCCCTTGCCGGGGAAATAGGAAACAACAAGTGGTTGACATACATAAAAACAGAGACAGATCGGATGGCTTCGCTGGTTACCGATTTGCTGTATCTGGCAAAAAATGATGCAGGAAGAACTCCATGGACTGTTGCGGAATTTAATCTCAGCCGTGCAGTGGAAGCTGCGGTTTTGCCATTTGAAAGTATCATTTACGAGCAGCATAAAATGTTACAACTGAAAATTCCTGATTCTATATATTATACCGGGGACGAACGGCGGATTACCCAGGTTGTCGTAATACTGCTGGATAATGCGGTAAAAAATTCTCCTGAAGGTGCAGTTGTTTCAATTACTTTGGGGGAAGAACCTGTCCGGAAGCACAGTACATTCCGGTCTGGACGGTCAACACAACCGTATATTCGTGTTTACAATGAAGGGGAAGGTCTTGATGCAACGGAGATGAAAAAAGTATTCCAGAGGTTTTATCGTACGGATACATCCCGTGCCCGGGAAACCGGTGGCAGCGGGCTTGGCCTGTCCATTGCAGAAACTATTGCCAGTGCCCATCAAGGTTCTATTACTGTGGAAGGGGAAAAAGGCCGGTGGATTGCGTTTACTGTGCATCTGGGCCGATTTTCCGGCCACATGATGACGTAACTGCCGCTACCGTTTAGATAACAGAAACGATACTGCCTGGATAAAAAAACGGATACTCCGTTGATGACTGTTGAGGGAACAGATGAACCTTCTCATAATATACGTCAAGACCTTCTGAAATTTATCTGCGGTGAAAATACGTACAAGCAACCTCTTCGTTTCCGGTATGCCGACATCAGCAGTTGCTGTGAAAACATGGAAAAGTCTGTGCTAAAAGGAGTAAAAGTTGGAGGTGCAGGCGTATATCAGGTGACAGAAAACCGGGGACTGATGAAAAACCTGGTATATCCGGCACTATTATAAACGCAATGCAGGCAGGTCACCGGCAAAAATAGTTTCAATAGACAAAAAAGAGATCTTAGACAGTGCAAAACCCGGTATATCAGAACGCAGTGCGGAAAGACGGCAAAGGCAAGGTTTTCAATTCCGTATAAGCGGGAATAAAGGCAAGCTCATCGCCGGATATTTTAAATGCTATACATGGTTTTAAGTATTTCCAGGAATTATTTATAGCTTTGATACCGGGGAAAAGACCGTTTTTTTCTTTTCCCTGCTGCAGGATTATGGTATACTTGTTAACATGGCTGAGAAACACGTAAATTATTTTGCATTGCAAAAAGCCTGTGAAAAACCGGGATGTCCGGTTTGTCGTATTATTGACGAACGGATTCATCGGTATATAGACGGAATGCTGTTTGAGCATATTTCTGACCGGACATTCCGTGCCCAGTACCGAGAATCAGGCGGGTTTTGTTCTGTTCATGCAGAAACCCTGTTGACATACCGGGACGGGCTTGCGGTAGCTATTTTGGGGCAGGATACATTAGGTGCATACCTTGAAGATTTCAGAAAAAAAAAGATGCGCAAATACAAATATCCTTGTCCCGCCTGTGGAGAACAATACCGGATAGAAAAAGAATTTCTGACTTTTCTTACGGAAGGTAACGGAGATACAGCCGCAGACACGGAGCTGCAACAGTTCTTCTGTGCATCCGGCGGGTTATGTGTTCCCCATTATGCTCAACTGGTTTCATTAAAAGGGCGGAAAATTCCGGAATGGTTGTCTTCTTTTCAGGAACAGAAATTCCAGCAGCTTATGAACCGGACAAGTCGGTTTATCGAATGTTCTGCCTGGGGAAAACAAAAAGAATTCTCCGCCTTATCCGATGCGGATAAAATTGTCTGGAAAGAGTTAGCTGCAACTGTCAGGGGCGGTATTCAACCGGATTAGCTGGCTATTGAAAACAGCTGGTAATTGCAGTACACTATCTGAACGAGGTTTATATGATAAAAGAATTTCTGCCTTATGATACCGTCCGTAATAATGCATTGAAACTTGCCCACCGAATCCATAAAGATGGTTTTGTTCCTGATGTTATTTATGTATCCCTCAGAGGCGGGGCATATGTAGCAAATGTTGTCAGCGAATATTTTAAAATTGCCCGTAAAGATGTGCATCCGGTATTGTATGCAGCGGTTGTTGCCCGTTCTTATTCAGATATACGTCAACGGGACCGGGTTATGGTTGACGGCTGGACGTACTCTCCTGAACATTTGCGTCCGGGAGATAAAATTCTTTTAGTGGATGATATTTTTGATACCGGAAAAACTATCAATTATCTGGTAGAAGTTCTGCTGGAAAAAGGTATTCCCCGCAAAGATATAAAGGTTGCAGTCCACGATTATAAATATTTTACATATCATAAAGAGCAGTTGCCGATTCAACCTGATTACTGGTGCCGCAAGTTTGTAATCAATACCCCTGATGAAGACCGATGGATTCACTATATGAGTCATGAATTAATTGGTCTGTCAACTGAAGAGCTGGAAAATTACTATTACAAGTATGACCCCGAACTGAGGGAAGTATTTGAATCCCTTTTCTAATAAAGGAATCCGTTATGCAGAAATATATCCGGCATATTATCAGTCTGTTGCTGCTGGTTACCGGGTTGTGTTCCGGTGCGGTTGCAGCGGAATCCTTCCATCCGGAATTTACTGTAATCAGCCCGGTAGAAGGGGTTTGGACAAACAAGCAACCGTTGATCCTTGATGTGGCGGATGACTGTGAAGTCTATTATTCCTTTACCGGTTCTGATCCCTTATCTTTCGGATTTGCTTACGACGGTCCGGTTCTAATTGATGCAACGGGAAAAGTTTCTCTTAGGCTTGCATTTGTTTCATCCAGTGGAGCTGTATATGAAAAACATATTTCGTATACAGTGCAGGAAGCAGACGGTACATGGAAGCCACCGTTCAACACAAACCTTCCGTTTACTTCTTTTTTAGCTGGGGATTCCATCGTTATTCCCGAAAATTTCTTTTATTGTCTGGGAACGGATGGTTTGCCGGATATTCCCGGAACGGTGCTCCAACTCAGCGGCGGTACATTTCCTGCCCGGTTTGTACCATGCACAGTTACTGATGGTCTCCGGTTCTGGCGCTTTGTCATTGTTACCGATGGCAATCCGGTGGCTGCTTCTGTTCCGGCAGATTCCGGTTCCCCCGCAGGGGAGGAACCTCCGTTTTTTGTCACGGACTGGGAATACCTGACATTCAATAAAACCGGTTTTATATACAGCATCAATGACGGCTACTGGCAGGCTGCCGGGGGAACGGTAAAGATTGACCGGTCTGTTCCCTGTACTGTCTCCTGGCAAAGCGTGGCATATAGTCCGGACAATCCGGTTTATTCTGTGGAACTTCCGCCGGCCCTCCCGGAACAGTATACATTCACTGGAAATGAAGCTGCTGTTTTTGTACCCGGAAACGGATATACTGCTGCTCCCAGCAATTCCGGTGCTGTTCCAGTGCAGGAAATCAGTATTGATGCTTTTTACGGTGAAGTGATTGCCGGAACATACAACTTTGATATTTATTACAACGGTTTGTATCAAGGAGCGACCTGCGTTTCGTTTGTTGTGGATAAAGCTCCGCCGGATCCTCCTGAAATCGTCACCAATACCGGAATATTTTATAACCGTACTCCGGTAACTGTGGACTTTAGTGGAGGAAATGACACTACGATATATTATACAGTGATTCTTCAGCAGGATACTACAGCCGGATTTAAATCAGACAGCCGGCTTTCTGTTGCAGATATTCCTGATCCGGATAATTCCCGGTATCTTGAATATATGCATACCCCGGTGACGCTGGACGCACGGAATACTGCCGCCGCATTATATACTGTTGCAGCGTACACAGAAGATGCAGCAGGCAATACCAGCCGTCCTGTTGTCCAGCAATTTTGTATTGATCCTTATAATTACTATATCTGCGCGTCATCTGAGGGTACCGGACAGGACGGAAGTGCTATTTATCCGTTTTCTTCTATTGAAGATGTACTTTCTGTGGTCAAAAAAAATGATTTTGTACGCATTCACGTAGAAGGTATGGTTCCTATTACATCTGATGTAACAGTTGCATCCCAATGTGAAATTATTGGTTCCACAGCAGGATCTGGTTTTTCGGTTGAAGGGAATTCAGGGATTATGGTAGAACCGGGAGCAAACCTTTCAGTCAGCAACTGTGTCTTTGAACACCATGTGCCGGCCGGGATATCAGGCGATGACGGGATTTTATTCCAGGTACAAAATGCTACGGCAACCTTTTCCAACTGTGAATTTGTAAGCAGCGGCAGCGGAATGATGTTTTCATCCAGTGCGTCAACAATTACGCTCCGTGACTGTGGAGCATCGGTTACAGCCGGCAGTTATGCATCATTGTTTTCCGGTGTAAAAACAAATTTGGCTGTAACCGGCGGACGGTACACGGTAATCGCATCAACTGGTGTCCTTTTTTCTCTTTCATCCGGAAGATTTTCTTTGTCCGGAACAGAATGCCGGGTATATGCACATTTAGGACGTATTGCAGAATTGAGCGGAGTGTCGGCTTCAATTACAGACAATCAGTTTGAAGCTGAACTGTCGGGAACTTCTGCGGCAACAGCCCGGGTCGCACCCATCTGGACAGACGGCCGGTCTCAATTAATGGAAAATGCCCGTAATATTATATCCGGTTTTCCGGGAGGAGCATATTGAATAAACGAATAATATTACCGGCAATGATAATATTGTGTGTGCAGTTTGTCATTGCCCAGACACAGGTGCAGCAACGGTTTGACGGAGTGTTGCTGCAGGAATCTGTTGAACCCGCAGAAGAAACGGATGTTCCTGCCGTCCCGGTGACGGGTGCTGACTGGCTGCATCTGGCAGAATTGACCGGGGATTCATATCTTAGACAACTTGAGTTGCTGCTTTCCGATCCGTCTGCTGCCGGAGATTTGCAGTCTTTTGCTTTGGCAGAATGCCTGTGGTTTTCCTGTTTTGAACCGGAATCGCCGGTGCAACAGGAGCTTTTTGACAAAACTGCGGCAGCCGTCCGGCTGTTTTTGGACGGAATTAATTCCGGTGCAGTTATTCCGAAAGGGGAAGCAGATACCGTTTATTATTTTTTTACCCATCTTGCTGCTTTTTTACCTGACTACGTCACTGCCCGGCCCATGCCGGATATTCCCGTGCTCAGGGCCGTACAGACGTTTACTGTTCCATCAGAAAATGTACGGGTTACCGCTTTATACCGGGGGGTAACCGGAGTCCAGCAGCTTATAGATTCCATGTCCCGGCTGTCTGCGGATGCAACGGATCAGGTAAAAGAAGAAAATGCCGGTTCCGGTAGTGATTTATCCGGTGTTGCTGCAGTAGCTGCCGCCGTGCAGGAGAACCCGGCTGTTCTCTATGTACTCAGCCACGATGACGGAAACGCAGATTTGTACCGGCAGGTTTGTGATACTTTTGATTCATCAGACAACACGGTGGTACTGCCTGATGTTTTCCGGTGTCTAGAACTGTTGGAATCCTGCCGGCAGTTGGCTTTACAGTGCGGTTTTGAACTGGAGTCAGTGCTGCCGTCTTTTTCTGCAGAGGCGGTCAGTCAGATTTCAGCAGATGATTTCCTTATATATTGTGTACCAGAGCAGGAACTTGACCGGTTAATATCAGATTTACAATGCATCAGCTGGTGTGCACCGTATTATACGGAACGGCTGATCACCCTGTTGCGGCAGCCTGTTCCGGTTTACAGCGGGGAAGGAGTTCAGTAATGGCAGAAAAAAAAGGTCTCGTTGTTGCGGTTTGTCTGGCAGCATTGGTTATATTTTGTGTCATTTTTTGCGTATTGTTGTACAGAGCCGGTTCCTTTCCTGCATTCAACAGTTTTGTTGACCGGGGACTGAACCTGTTTTCCGGTAGTAACCAGGTGGCAGAAGAACCTGATCCTGCGGAAATAAAAATGCCGGAAGTTCCCGCTGTATATATTGCAGGAAAAGTCCCGGTACTGTCTCCGGTTACGGATACTGCCGTCCCTGAAAGCGGCACAGCCTGTGTCAATGCGGATTCTGCGCTGGCAGACAACAGTATTGTTCCAGCCGGAACAGTTTCTGCAGACAGCGGATCGGAGAATCCTGCGGTAGTTTCTGTTGAACATGGCATTACGTATGACGGATATACAGTTTCTTCCCGGGAACCGGCGTGGGTGTATCCGGGGGATTATCCGGTAATGACACCACCGGGTGTTTTTACTGACAGTGTGGTATATCTTGATGCGGCATCGGTTTTTATTTGTCTGGACAGAGCAACAGGCCAGCTTCAGGATGCGTTTCCCTGCAGTGTATATCCCGGCACCCGTGCGTATGTTGACGGAGAATCTTATATATTTGAAGCCCGTGCCGGCGGATGGTACCGTATCAGTTTTGCTGACGGTAATCTTGATGTGCCTGCCCGGCTGGTTCTGTCTGAACCGGAGCCGGTAGAGTTGAAGCATTTTGATGATGCTGTTTCAACCAGAATTCTTCCGTCGGATGACGTGCTGGCAATAGTGCAGGATAAAATGAATAGTATTTTATCAGTAGAGCTGGCGGCGGAAGTACCGGGTTCTATTCTGTATAATCCGTCAGGTATGCCGGCTGCGTTTGAACAGACTGAATTGTCACCGGTTTTTGTATTTTCTCCCGATGAGCAGGGAATCTATACGCTGGGACTGTGCAGCCAGGACGGCAGCTGGATACGGGATAATGCATTTGTTGTGTTATTCACCAGAAGCGGGGAATCCCGGGCGGTGAGTCTGGATTACGTTTCCGACCGTCCTCAGATAACAATACACTTGTCTGATACGGAATTATATTATGCCTGTGCCGGCTTCTTTCCCGGTATGGAAATCTCTGCAGACCCGGTAACGGCATATTTTCAAATTAAACCGGCACCGTAATGATGATGAAGTTGGTATGCGGCATTGATGAAGCAGGGAGGGGGCCTATTGCCGGGCCGGTTGCTGCCGCAGCAGTGATTTTGCCGGCGGATTTTCCCCGGGAACTGTTGAATGATTCAAAAAAACTGAGTGAAAAACGCCGGCTGGTTGCTGCCCGGGAAATAAAAAAACGGGCCTGCTGGGGTATTGCACTGGTTGATCACCATATTATCGATGAAATCAACATTCTGCAGGCAACATTACTGGCAATGAAACAGGCATTTTTTCAGATGAAAGAAAAACTTCCGGTTTTTTGTGCTGAAGAATTCAGCGATGATACCGAAGCCGAAATAACGGCTATAATTGATGGTACTTTTTGTCCTGATATTCCGGTACGCTGTACCGCCCGGATAAAAGCTGATGCTGAAGTCCCGGAAGTAATGGCTGCTTCTATTCTTGCAAAGACAGAACGGGATGCTGTTATGTGCCGGTACGGAAAGCTGTATCCTGAATATGGATATGAAACCCATAAAGGATATCCGACTAAATCCCACCGGGATGTTTGCAGACGTATTGGAATGTCTCCCATCCAGCGGCGGACGTTCCGTTTTTAGTTACTCGTCTGTTTTTATCCGTTTGGATACAACGTGAACCCGGCCGGTTCGCTTGATATTTGGTTGCGGCTGTGATTCCGGTTCGTTTTTTTTCCGGTATACTTTTTTTCCCGATTTTTCCGAGGACTGGGATCGCGCTGCTTTCCGTTCGGCAGCACGTTTTATCCGTTCTTTCCGGTCTTTTTCGATGAATGAGAGGGATTCATCCATTCCCTTAAAAAATTTCTGCATATCATCAGCAAAAATGACAATGGCGTGGCGGTCAAAATCTTCACCGTTTCTGCTTTTGCTTTCCACAACTTGAAGAAATACATCCCCGTTCCGGTTTTCTTTTACATTGAAGAAATATGACCTGTTATCCAATATAACCGATGTTGTAAAAAGTTCACCCCGTGCGCCCATGGATTCCATCCTCATATATGTAGTATATTTACGTATCTTACCATATAATGCGGTATTACGCAAGTGTCATCTGCCGGTGGATACTTTGTTTCCAGAAAATGGTACGGATTTCTTGATGGTACCTGAAAAAATAAAATTTCTACTACCTATGTAATAACTGTCTGTAGACGGGAAAATACCGACCACAGATGACCTTCTCCTGATTTCCCTATTAAGCCTCTCTAGAGTGTTTGTACTCGAAATTTTTCGGCTGTCCGATTCCTCAAAGGTATAAACCAAATCCCTGAATCTGCCCCGCCTACTTTTAGGCAGGTTTACATTGTGTTTTCTGGTGTAAAAGATTATAAACCCAATTTCGACAAAAAAGTCTCAACTCCTTTTGCGCCGCTATCAAATTTTTTTGCAATACTTTCAGAACTCGGGGAAGCATTTGTTTTGTTGCCCTTGGCACCGCCATGGGCAATCTGATTCCTAAAGCTTTCCAAATTCAAAATTTGTCTTTTTAGGCCGCAGTCAGAAGAAATAACTTCTTTCCTTGTTATTTTGCCTTCAGACTGCCAAAAATCATAATTGCCTTTGTTTTTTTCCGGATTATCTGATTTTTCGGCACAGGCTGTCTCCACTGCAAGCTGGAGGGAAATTATAGCTTGGGTGTTTAAGTCTCTTTCCCGGAGGTATTTTGCAAAATTAAAAATTGTTCTTGCTTCACTCTTTGAACTATAGATTTTCTTATAAAAATCTGCGAGAAATGATTTTATCTCACTAAACCAAAAAGGAGGTGTTTCATGATTTTCTGTCAAAACATTTTTTAATTGGATTAAAACTTCTATTATTTGGAGACAAAAATTTGTCTGTACTATGCCGGAAATTTTATTTATTACCTTTGAATAACTTTCATATTCTTTTTCCAGCAAAGCCGACAGGATAAATCCATCCAGTTTTGTTTTAAAAACAGAAAATGCGTCTGTTATCCGAGCATAATGCCAGTAATTGCTTAAATCCCTGACACGAGAGATGTTTTCGTTTTCGATATATTCTCCGTAAATCAATTCAACATTTTGCAATTTTGTTTTTCCGCTTGAAGCAAATTGCAATGTCTGGTACATAAGAATCGGCATTGAGCGGAAACCATGGGTGATATCAAACAGAATATTACTATCTTCTTTAATGCAAGGAATAACAGAATTATATATGCTGAAAATTTCCTCGGTAGTATCAAAATTAATTATATTTGTATGGATAAAGATTTCAACTTCTACCGAATATCGTGATTTTAGATGTTCTTTTATAAGTGGGATGAGGTTTGAAGCAGGGCACAATCCATTTTGATTGATTTCTGTATAAACTTTTGTCCATAAATCCGAATCTGTTTTATCATCAATAAGAATATCCCAGGAAGAAGTATAAGTGCCAATGAAAATAACTTTTTTGATGGGTTTAAATCCAGTTTTTAATATGGCTTCAAAAAAGAGTTTTGAAGTATACGTTTTACCATTTCCAAAAAGATAAGCGGTTTCCCTGTATCCGCCTTCTTTTTTGTACATTCCGGTACCAATCGATGTAATTAAAGTGCAATCGGTCATGAGGGAGCCTCTTTATTTGCAACTGTACTTCTATTGTTCAAGAGTACACAAACACCAGCCCATGGGGATATATTCATCTTTATAGTTCAATAAAGTTCTTGTATTTCCGAACCCTTTTTCCCTGCCGGTTCTTCTGTCAACAGGGACCTTAGGATTTCTGAAGTCGTTACCTAATGTTACATATTCAACTTGTGACCATCTACCCAATCGAATTAAAAACTGATTCTCATTACCCATTTTAATTGAATCAATTATTTTCTTCAATTCTAATATTTTTGAAATATTATTGACAGGTTCTGCATAAAATTTATTATACTCTGCTTCAAATTGTCTTTTAAAGAAAAAATTACAAGCTTCTATAATATCATGTATAGTTATTTTTTCGTTTATTTTAAAAATATCATTTTTTGTTTTTTGTAATTTATCTTTAATTCGGATTGTGAAAGATGAAGTAAAATCATTTTCAAGCAAATATCCAGGTATAAATTCCGCAAAAATTTGCATTGATTTTGATTTCAGTTCTTTTGTACGATTGTCAAGGAAAATATTTTTTAAACTGCCCACCATTTGTTGTTTTGTCGGAATCTGACAGTCGGAAAATTCTAAGCATCTGAAAGGATCTTGTTGGGCAGTGTTCGTTCCCTTGCCCTTATTAATATTTAAGGCAATGTTCTCAACTTCTTTGATATAATTTCCGTTATTTTTTCTATCTTTTCCCTTTTCCTCATCAGCGAAATCTAGCAAGTTATTATAAGATGTATCATTCATTTTTTTTAATAATATGTAATTTAGATAAGCTGTTCTTACTGCACCTTTTATGGAAGAACCCGGTATTAATGGTGATTTCCTGCCAAGAGGTCTTTTCATCTGTATTACTTCTGTGGCATTATCCAGGGGGTCTTTATTCATGTTTTTATTAAATAATTCATGGAATTCAGGTGAGATTTCACAGGGATATTCTATATCTGATAAATCTGTACAATTTTCATGCAACAAATTCCTTAATTTACCAAAATCTTTTAAGCTGATTGCCTGTTCAAATTGGTGTTGTAACTGTACATTACCGGATTCCACAACTTTCTTTAAGATTTTATCCGATGAAAATTTTAAATACTTCGAAGTCTTGAATAGTATCTTATCCTTCCCGTCATTTAGACAATTAGCAAGTTTATAATCCAAGGGTGTTAAAGTCTCCCCGGAACCAATATGAACACCGGTGAGAGGTTTTATCGTGATATTATATGTCTCTTTTTCTGTCATAATAAATCTCCTCGTTTTTTTTCATATAGGAATTACGGGTGCTAACCCACACTGCTTTATGCGGGGATCTTGGTGAATATTGCCGATTATTTCTCCTACATATTCTATTTTTTTTGAGGAGGTAAAAACTGCACCTTCTTCATACATAACTACAGTTTTTTTCCATGGTGTCATGAAGGTTGAAAATCCTCCTCCGACTTTACCGGAACGGACAAAAATATCCGCCCGTAAATCCTTGACAACATCTTTTGATGACAATACAAAAGGTGACAATGCCATGTATGTAGAGGAATCCTTTTTTGTTTCTATCTTTTCTGTGTTTCCAAGGACTTTTACATTTCCCATACCAATGGATGCATCTGCTCCGTATCCGTTTTCAAATCCCCAAGTAAAAAGTTCAGTTATGCGTTTTTCATCAAAATCGGAATAAGCATAAATATCAAAATCTGTTATTTCAGGATAATGTGTTGAAACAGTAAACAGATTTCCGTCCTGGACTGTATTTGTAATACGATTGATTGAATTGTGGGCAACGACTTCTTCCTCAAATATTTTCTTGGGTAGCTCTTCAGATTCTACTGTTAAAAAAATTTCTGCTTTTTCAAAATGGACTTTCTTTGCTGCCTTTATTTGCGGATAAGAAGCTTTTGTCAATATTTCAGTTCTTTTATTAGGGACAGGTAAGGGTTTACAAACGCAACCGCAGGGGAATGCACTGGATATAACCAAAGATGGCTTCTCCATATTACCGGTCAAAAATTCTGTTACAGCAGATTCACCTTCATGGTTTGCTATTCCCCATACAACATGTCCCCAGATAGTATCCCCTTTTAAGGGAGTGACAAGAGGAGACAACAGTTTAATTTTTATCCTGTATAAATTCATATCGATTCCTAAAAATTATAGTTTTATCTCGTTGCCGTTTTCATCCTTAAGGTTTTTGAATTCAATTTGACCATTACCACGGGTGCCGCCTCCCCCAAGATAGTCGTTTTGCAAGGCTTTGAGTCCTTTTAGAACCACCTCGGTAAAGTATTTTTCATCGGTTTTCCCTTCGTCTCCGGTATCTATTATGCGGTACACCATTTCAAAATCAAAAGTTACACCCGGGACGACCCTTTCAATGGGACGGGGATTTGCAACTGCAGTTATTCGATTGATAGAATTTTCCATTTTTTCTTCCACAAAGCGCTCTCCATCTTTCAATTTTTGGCTCCATTCGGGAGTTAAAACTGCATCTCTGACAATGACTCTTGTGGGGCCTCTTGAACTGTTTTCGTTGTCTTTACTATTTCCAGCGCCAAAAACCCTGCAAATAGGACATTCTATATCGGAGCAGGAGTGGACCTTACCGTCAACAAGAACTTTTTCCAGCATCCATTCCAAAAGACTTCTCATTTTACCTTTGATAGAGCTTCCAGGTATGTAAGGCTCTTGGGTCAGGGGATTTCTGATAATCGGATTGTCCATACCACTGATTTCGATACGGTCATTTCCGGCGCCGATATGCAATCCTGTTTTAACTTCAATTATTCCTGTTATTTTTTTAAGTGTTATTTGTTTCATAGCATTCCTCTCTAAATTTATTTGTCAGGATTCATTCCGTAATAGAACCCGTACACTGCTTCAAATAAAGCAACAAAGACATGATAATCACGTTCTTCTTTTATTTGGTCTATGCCGTTGAAAATAAATTTTTCCAGATTTGTGTAATAAGCTTTTGCCTTGGCATTGCTTTTTATGGCACGGGCTATGGTATAAGAGACCTTTGCTTTCATCATTCTAATATAAGGAAACTGCTGATCCCATTTTTCGGAATCGGTTATAAGGTTTTGGTAATGTTTGACTTCATCGAATAATCGACGTATTTGTGTAGCACTTACTTTTCCTTTCAGTTGACCATTATCATTTTGAGCGAAACTTTCTGCTATTTTTTCTGCTGTTTCGCAAAAAAGTTTTTCAGACACCTTCCCGTTTTCCAGTAATGTATATTGAACCGGTTGCGGGGAAGGAATTGCTTTTCTTTCAGGATAGTTTTGATTGCCCATGATTTATTCCTCCTATTTGTTACCTTTTCGTTGTGTATATAAGGCATAGCTGACTGCTATGCGTGATTTAACCATAGAATCTGGATTGACTCCAAAACCCAATATCCATTGCTGTATTTCTTTTGATTTAACGTTTCTTGATATACTGTATTTGAAATTACTTAACCAAGTATTGTTTCTCAGCAAATCCTTTAAGCTTCCTTTATTAACACTTTCTGCCCGGTTTGCAAAATCTATCATCTTGTAAACAATTCCTGTAGTAAGCAATTCTTGATCAAGATATGTTTGAAGTTGTTTTCCGTCTTTTATACACTTTTTAAATTCATTCCAAGAAACTGTTGTATTGAATAAAGTGACGGAGTTTTTATTGAGACTGCTTTTGGATTTTTCCAAAGCTTCTTCTGCATTGTCTGCTATATTGCGAACAGGCACTTTGGCGTTGGAAAGAACAATGCCGGCAGACAAGGTAACATCAGGATTTTTATTGGTAAATTCTTCAAATCTGTCATGAAAATCATTTGCAAAATCTATTATTGCATCCCAAGAGCCCAGAACACAAATGTCATCGCCACCTGAAAAGACAGTGTATATTTTTTCTTTATATTTTGGATTGGTTGAAACGAAATAATCATAGTAAGATGAAAAGAAATAGTTTAATGTAAAACTTAAATCCGCATATCGGGAAAAAGATAATCTTTCGCCCAAAGATGATGAAAAAATCAACCCCAGGTTATCAACATCAGCCTTAAACATGGCAATTTTTTTATTTCCTTTTTCCTTGGTACAAGATTTACCTGCCAACTCTTCAAACGTATATAAAGTTTTATCTTCTTTTTGGGGAGCATAGTAGGGAAGATGCATACAGGGAAGCCTTGGTCTGAATTCATTTATAGAATATTGAACTGTAACATTATTCGGTGATGAAGAAAAATTAACCATTTTTCCAAACGATTGTAATTTTTCTGGATTGAAGGAAATAGTTTCAGACTTTACCAAGTGTCTTCCTATGGATGCTAAATCTTCACAGTTTTTGCAGGGGCGAATCCCATCCGCGTCAACTCCGTTACTGGGGAATATACCGCATTGAGGACATTCTCCGTTATTTTGCAATGCATTGTAAAATTCGTGCAAGACAGCCCCGTTTTTTGCAAGAGCTTTTTGCATTTTTTTCTGTTTACAACAATCTGCGTTATATCCTATCTCATTGAATAGTGTTTG
>CALXOI010000036.1 GCA_944389965.1 uncultured Treponema sp. | reverse complement strand
TTGTGAATTCCGTAAAATTTTCTGTATTGATTGTATTGACGGTCATCGCCAGGGCAAGTCCCAGCCCGGCACCGAACAGTATCGCACACAAAAAGGTGACAGACACAATAATATATGTCCGTTTTTTTATTTTTCCCATTTTTCTATGGTATGAAACAGACTGTTTTTTGTCAAGATAGTCAAAAGAAAACGGTATAATCCAATAAGAGAACGGAAATTTTTGCCATGCCGGCGATAGAATAAGACATACCTTAAAAAATAGACATTAGTCAGGAGGAATCTTTATGAAAAAGATTGTAAGTGTGCTGCTGGTAACAGCACTGGTATGCGGATCTCTATTTGCCCAGGTTAAACTGAACTACCGGACACAGGCAAATATTGTAACGTATGAAAAAGACAAAGATAAAGACGGAAACCTGTCATTCTTTGATCTGGAAGAATACGGATCTGCCAAAGACACTTTGGCAATCAGCCTGGACGGGGAAGCCGGCGGTGTCGCGGCAGAATTTGATGTAACGTTTGATTCCATAAAACCCTCAAAGTATTACGGTTGGCTCAATTTCGGCAACCTGAAATTCACTGCCGGTAAATTTGATTCCCGGTATACCGGCCGGGTTCAGTACGGGGCGGATTACAATGGTGTTGTAGGAGAATATGTCAAACTGGGCGGTCTGAAACTTGCAACCATGATTCTTGATGCTGACAACTTTGGTACATTGAATGGAAGTGGGAAACACTCGATGGTTGCCGATTATACATTCAGTATCGGAGAATCAGACAAACTGCTGGTAAAAGCTGCAGTACATGAAGAGGATATTAAGCTGAACGACACAACCTGGGTTGCTTCCTCTTTGGGACTGGCATACAGTATGAGCAGTGTGGGTACTTTTGAAGGTATTTTCCGCAACACTGCAAAAGATACGTATGTATTCGGTGCTTATATCCGCCCCAACAAACTGGTTTCCGGTCTTGATGCAGTAGCCGGATTTACCATGGGTATGGGCAAAGATGCAGCAGATGAATCTGTGACGGAAATGGGTATTGATGTCCGGGCAATCTACAAACTGGATGCCCTGACACTGGGTACAAACATGAATTTCACAAAATATACCAATGACAAATGGGGTACCTGGGTCGGCGGTACCGCTGCGTATGCCCTGAACGACACCGTTACTGCAAAGCTGGTCGGTTCCTATATCGATGAATCCGGGACAGTCGATAAAGAGGGAAAGAAAGGTACCAAAACTGTCAACGGTCTGCTGGGTGCAGAATTCACTGCAATGAAAAACGCAAAGATTTCCACCGGTGTTGAAGTCCGCTACGATTTGGACAAGGAAAGTACAAAAGTGTATGTTCCCTGCATTTTGCGGGTAAAACTGTAACCGGTTCTGTGCCGGTAAAAAACCGCCTCCGGGCGGTTTTTTTTGTGTTGCGGCAGGTGTCTGCGGATAGACCGTGCAATTACCGGAAGTTTATTATGCGGCTTTCTGCGTGTATTTTATCAGCGGCAGTTGTTTCCTGCCTGTTGTAACAGAGCTCTTTCTTTTTTTTGTGAATCATGTATAATATATAGAAAGAATTTTATGTGAGGTGCGGAAAATGGCACGTTTACAAAATATTTTTCTGCCCATTATCAGCGCAGGTACATTGCTGTGCGTTTTTTCCTGTGAAGTTTTTACAACTCCGCTGATAACCCGTGTCCGGGATGAGAGCGGATATGTGCAGTCCGCATCTACAAAAGAGTTGGTCGAAAGCCTTGATTCGTTTACCGGAGATTCAGACCGGACAGCTGCGGTGTTAACGGAACTGTCAAAACGGAATCAGTCTGAAATTGAAAAATTATCGGTTGCGGCAAAGGAGTCTGTTCTTGCAGCCGCCGCTGATACGTTGTTACCGGTTAATGTTCTTACTACTACGGTGAATGAGGCTCTGGCAGCCGGCAGCAACATCGATTTTACCAGTTTATCAGATGGTTTACTGGGCAGTACTATCCAGGTGCCAACCGGAGCAGTAGAAACGATTCTGAATGATACACAGGTTCTGGAATCGGCTGATGCCTATATTTTATCCCTTTCGGCTGCGGCTGTTGTTGTATCGGTTTTGCAACAGGAAACAACCGGCGGAAAAAATGTTGCAGACACATTGCAACAGATTCAGACTGCGGTAAAATCCGGTTCTGTTGACTCATTGACCCAAGAAGGATTTGCACCGGAATCAATCACTTCGTTAAAAACAGCTGTCCACACCGGTTCTGTACTTTTGGGAATAGCCGGGGACGGGGAACCGAACCGCCGGGCTGATACTGATAAACTTTCATTTGGTGATTTTAAATTCGGCACTTTCCTCAATGACTTTCTGGGACAGGATGATGTTTCCGGAAATTCCGCTACAGGTGCTGGTACGGATGCTGATGGAAATAATGCCAGTACTATTGGACAATGGGCAGAAACCCGGGAGGCCGGTATATGAACCGTATAAAACAAAGCAGAATATATGCGGTGGTACCGTTTTTTGTATTTTTTTTAAGCATATCTCCTCTGCCGGCCGGGGATGCTTTTTCCTTGCCGGATGTTGTTGATGTCCGTTCCCGTGCCATGGGAGGTGTGTATTCCTGTGACTTTGATTCACCATATATTCTGTTGGTGAATCCGGCAGGAACGGCCGCTTCCGGAAAAAAAATTCTGTTCCCTTCGGTCGCTGTTGATGCGGCGGGACCGTTGGATAAGTTGTCATCAATATATTCGGAAGGCGTAAGTTCCGGAAACTTTCTGCAGTCTGCATATGACCATCTGATGGAATACGTGTCAGAACACAATGGCGGTTACCTGAATGTAGATATGATGCTTCCGGTTAATTTTGCCCGGATTAACAACAATAGTGGATTTGGCTTTTTTAACCGGGTGTATTTTGAGGGAAACATCCCGTCCGTTACTAAGGCTGATATTGCCGCCGGTGCGGAAATACAGTTGGTTTGGGCGGGGGCTGTTCCGCTTATTAAGTCAAAGAATCATTTGCTTGCGGTTGGTACCGGTACCCGTTTGGTCGGCCGTATGGAAGGTGTGCATACCGGTATTCCTTCTGACATTATGGATTTTTCATTTTCCGATTTGCCGGTAAGCGGAACTGTTGCGGCAGGATTTGATGCAGGGATTATTTATTCCTTTATGAATTTAATCCGTGTTTCCGCTGTATGGCATTCCATGTATGCTGGTATACAATCTTCCCTGGGAACTTTTTCGGATATGTCTTTAACTGGTGACGGGACGGTTCCTGAATTATTTTTGGAACCTGGAAAGTTAACTTTAGGTACAGCCGTCAGCTTCCCCACCTTTTTTACAAAAGGTGTTATCAGTTCCTGGACAGTCTATCTTGATATGCGGGATGCTCTTCCGTTTTTTACGGCAAAAGAGGATATCCTTTCCAGTTCCCCGCTGTTGTCATTGGCGGCCGGTATGGAAATTGTGATTTTCAAAACGATTGCCCTCCGGGGAGGAATTTGTGGTCCATACCTTGCAGCCGGAGCGGGAATAGATTTGACACCGTTACACCTTGAATTTGCAATATATGGGAAAGAATTGGGACTGGAGCCTGGTGTCCAGCCCCAGCTCCATGGTGCGTTTTCCCTGTCGCTTTATTATTGATGTATGACCGCAAATATTGAAAGCATCCGGAAAAACTGATATACTACAACGGTTTCAGATTTATTAATTTGTAAAAAATCAGGGGTTTTTGTGTTCCTTAAAAGTCTTGAAGTTTTTGGATTCAAATCATTTGTTGACCGTACCCGCATAGAATTTTCTGATGGGATAACCGCACTTCTGGGACCGAATGGATGTGGAAAAAGTAATGTTGTCGATGCGGTAAAATGGGTACTCGGTGAGCAGAGCGCAAAAAATATGCGTGCAGAAAAAATGGAAGATGTTATTTTCAACGGAACCGAAACCCGCAAACCGCTGAATATTGCGGAAGTCACATTGACAATTGCGAATGAAAACGGGCTGTTGCCGCTGGATGTCAGTGAAATCACGATAAAACGGCGGTTATACCGTTCCGGCGAAAGTGAATATTATATCAATAATGCCCAGGTAAAACTGAAGGATGTCCGGGAACTGTTCTGGGATACCGGTGTCGGTAAAGCTGCGTATTCTGTAATGGAGCAGGGTAAGATTGACCAGATTTTGTCCAGTAAACCGGAGGACCGGCGGTACCTGTTTGAAGAAGCGGCAGGTATCACCCGGTTCAAAGTAAAACGGGCTGAAGCCGAGCGGAAACTGGAACGTACTGAAGAAAATATGCGGCAGATAGAAGGTATTATGGGGGAAGTAAAACGCTCCTATGATACACTGAAAGTGCAGGCAGAAAAAGCTGTTGCCTGCCGCGCATTACGGGAAGAAATCTTCAACTGTGAGCTGGACATCCAATTGCTGCGGTTGAAAAATTTCACCCAGGATAAAGACCGCCGCACCGAAGATCTCCGCAGGATAGAATTATTGCGCAACCAGTCCCGAACACAAATCGATGAAATCAATGCTTCTCTTTCTGAAAATATGGAAGAAGTAAATGCCATGGAAACCCGTCTGGTGGAAATGCAGAAAGAGATTTACGGGCTTGCGGTTGAACGGAACGAAAAAGACAAGCAGGCAAAGCAGTTGAATGAGCGGCAGTCGGAAACCCGCCAGAAAGTATCCCAGCTGGAAAGCCGCCGGGCGTTGATGGAAGAACGGATAGAAACCCTCCGGGAAGATATTGACGGACAGGATGCCGGTTTGCATCAGACCCGGCGCCGTATTGATGAAATATGCAGCAATATTGATTCGTTTGAAGATAATATTACATTAGCCGGAACACAGATTACAGAAAATGACCGGCAGGCAACGGAATATGAACAGCAGATTACAGGGCTGGAAAATGAAAAAAATACGCTGCGCCAGGATTTGACCTCAATTACCGAAGACATCGTAACGGAATTGGATAAACGGCTGAAAGATGCCGGATATTCTGTTGCGTCCTGTACTGCTGCAAAAGAACAGGTTGATCTTGTTCTTGGAAAAATTACCGCATTGGTTTCCGGTAGGAGAAACCTGTTCACTGATTTTTCTGCAGTTCAAGAGCCGTCTCCGGCAGATATTACCCGTTTTGTGGAACGGGCTGTCCAGACTTTGACAGAACTGGAGGCGCTGTCTGTTGAGCTGGACTCTGCGCTGAAGGCGTATACTGCTGCCACACCCCAGTTTCTGGAGGAGTTTCTTGCACCGGAAGGTATTATGACCCGTAAGCGTTCAATCGACCGGCAGATAGCAGCATTGGACGATCAGGGAGTGTCTCTGAGGGAAAAAATAGCTTCCCTAAAAAGTGAAAATTCCGGATTAGTAAAAAAAATTGATGAGTACCGTTCCACCTTGGAGCAGCTGCGTATTCAGAAGGCCCAGATGCAGACACAGATTCAGGCTGCAGAAGAACAAATACGCATCCTCCGGCGGGATCTTGCCTCTCAGGAAGCAACCCTTCATGAACTGGACAATGAGTTGTTTACTGAAAGGAAGCGGTTTGAAGAGATACACGATCAGGTTCTGGAAATTGAAGAGGATATTGCTTCGATTGAACAGAAAGGTTTTGCCCTGACTGCGGAGCTTGAAGCTTTGGAAAAAGATATTTCCCACCGCAACAGTGATGTATCGGGTAAAAAAGAATCGATTAAACAAAAGACAGAGGAAATGGCCCGGTATCAAAGTCAGTTGGAAAAACTGTCACTGGAACTGGCAACGACCGAAACTGAAATAAAAAATGTTAAAGATCACTTCCGCGAAACCCATTCCCGGGATTTGATGGAATTTGAAGAGCGGATGTTTACGATTACTGTTCCTGTTGCAGAATTACGGGAAAAACTTGCCGTTGCCCGGCAGTCCATGAAAGATTTGGGAAATGTCAATCTTTCTGCTCCGGAAGAATTTGCAGAGACAAAAGAACGGTATGATTTCCTGTCGGCACAGATTGCTGATTTGCAGAAAGCAAAGGATGATCTGCAGCGGATTACAGAAGAAATACGGGCTGAATCTACTGAATTATTTTTAGCAACATATAATAAAATCAAGAAAAATTTTCACAATATGTTCCGCCGTTTATTTGGCGGCGGACGGGCTGAACTCCGGTTGGTAGATCCCGGAAATGTTCTTGAATCCGGTATTGATATATTTGCCCAGCCTCCCGGAAAAAAACTGGAGAATATTGCCCTGTTGTCTGGTGGTGAAAAAACAATGACAGCCGTTTCATTGTTGTTTGCCACGTATATGGTCCGTCCGTCCCCGTTCTGTCTGCTGGATGAAATAGATGCGGCTCTTGATGAGCAGAATGTACTGCGTTTTGTTCATACGTTGCGGGATTTTGCTAATGTCAGTCAGTATATTGTCATTACCCACAATAAAAAGACGGTTTCAGGCGCCGGAACAATGCTTGGTGTCACTATGGAAGAATCGGGCGTCAGTAAAGTAATTACAATCCGTTTGGAACATGAGGAATCAGGCGGTGGAACCTCCCTTCCTGATCCGGAGCCTTTTGTTGAAGAAGACGTGGAACCGGAAGCGGATGTGTATATCCCGCCCCATCCACCCAAGCGGCTCCATTCCGCTAAGCAGGAGGAAGAAGTGCATGGACAAAGTTGATGTACCCAAAGTTATCATTATCGGTTCTGTGCTGCTGATCGCTTTTTTTGTTATTGGAATTATTATTTTTACTGTATCAAATATTATTGCCGCCCGTAAGAATTCCGGGGTAAATTTTATCGAAGATTTTGAACTGCTTCAACCATTAGTGCAACCTGATCTGCCGGAATTTCCTGATGACTATTACTTGTTGCGTACCCGGGATTATGAATGGACACAGTCTGATATTGACAAATGGTTTACTATGCCGGATGGTATTCTTCTTGATGAATTACATGATGCAAATGATGCAATGATTACTGAGATTCTGGAGGCTGCTCCATGAAAAAAAAATTATTACCGTTAACTTGCTGTGGAATTCTTCTATTTTCTATAATATCATGTGCATCTGTGCCGGATGATAGCATAGACGGTTCGGATACATTGACTGACACTGATGATGTTTCTGCCGGTGACGTATTACAGTCTGAAAAACCGGACTCTGTACCATCTTGGTATGAGGATGAAGGGCATACAGAAGAAGGTAATATGCTTGGTAGTGATACTACAGTTGGGTATCCCGATGGTGATGAAAATTCCGGGGAATTTCCGGAAACAGTGGAAAATACGGAAGATAATGGCTCCGGTAGTATTCTTGAGCCTTCTGTTGGCACTCCGGAAATTAGTGAAACTGATATGTCTGAACCTCCGGTTCAGGAAGACATTTCTGACCGTATTACCCAGGAATTACCGGTTGATGGGACTTCACCGGCAACCGGTGAAGAGGAGGTTATCACAGGACAGGAAGCCGTACCTGATGTTTTGATACCATCTGCCCAAAGTATTGATAGTACAGAAAATCAGGTTGTGCCGGAACAATCCGGTACGGATATTCCGGTAAACCCCGATTCTGCCGGTGTTTCTACGGAAGGCAATACCCTTCCTGATTCTGGTATTCCGCCTGAGTCTGAGTCTGGGGCCGGAACTGATAATCCGGCAGCTGAGATTCCTGATAGTGCTGTTGCGGAACCTGATCTTGCTTCAGGGACAGCGTTCCTGCCAGAAACGGCGGTAATGCAACCGGATGACATGTCTTCAAAAGAGAATTTTGTATCTTCATTTGAATATATACCCGAAGATAGTATCGAAATAGCTGCTGATACGGAAGAACCGGAAACGGAACAACTTACCGGTATCGCAGAAAACCAGGATGAATCGGGTGCGGAGCCGGAATCGTCAGAATCCATATCTGTCCCTGAATCTGAAAAAATTGCCGGTCTGGTTATACCGTCCCGGTCAGTTGTGATGGATAACCGTCAATACCTTGATATTGTATATCCCGGTTCCGGTTGGGTATATCTTGGTGAAGTAACGCCTGATGGATATACTGTACAAAAGCCGCTGCTTACATATTTTGGGCGGCGGCGGAACAATAATGATACATCATTTACTCTGCGTTCCGGAACACCTGGAACTACAATACTGCATTTTTTTAAACAGGATGTTCTGACAGCTGTTTTTATAGATGATTATCTTGAAGTAACTATTACAGATACTGTTGCAGAAATCGGCAGCCGACAGATTGCCCCATCCTATGCGGATATTATTCCTCAATATCAGGATATAATTCCCTTACCGGAAAACTTTTCAAGCATAGAAGAATCAGACAATCATTCCGGAATTGATGTTGTAACTGCGGTTGACTCTGTTGAAGAAAATTCCGACTTTGGTCTGTTTGATTCTGCTGTTACAGAAACTGCTGACTCCTCTGCTTATACAGAACCTGTTATTGAAAATCCGGATAATATTGCCGGCAGCGGGATAACCATTGCTCCAGTATCAGAACCGGTTTCCGGTAGTACTGTTGCTTCCGTACCGGAAACCGTATCTGAAAAAGAACTTAATGAATCCGTTGCGGTATCTTCTGCCGGAACTAATGCTTTTTCCCGGAATCAAGATCAAATTTCCGGACAAGATGCAGAAAATGTGTCCCTGACTTCTTCCGGTGTATCAGATTCAATAGACCAGAGTGGAACCGATGCAATTGGACTGGATGGAGCTGGTACCAGTGGTATGACGGTGACGGATGATACCGCAAATAATGCCGGATCGGCAGAAACATCTGATATTTCAGTTAAAGAAGTTTCTGTACCGGAAGAGGTAAATTTGCTTGCTCTGGCTCAAGAAGCGTATTATAACGAAGATTATGCACAGGCAGCCGATTATGTTAACAGTTTTTTGGCATCATCACAGATGAATCTCGATGCAGGTTTGTATCTTAAAGGGCAGATATATGAAGCAGCATCAGACATCAGGAACATTAGAATGGCTTTGGATGCATACGAACAAATTGTTTCCGGTTATCCGTTAAGCCCCTTCTGGCAACAGGCAAAAAACAGGGAAATATATTTATCCAGATTTTATTTTGATATACGCTGATCATATGCCGTGTTTTTCTTCTGCTTCACTTTTTCTTAGATAGACGGGACCTGCGTACACGGAAAGAGGTTCGCCGTCGTTCTTCATCAGATATTCTGCCCGTTGCAGGAGTATTCCGGCTGTTGTCTGGTATGTGGAAGGGAAACAGGTAAGTGATGTAGCAACCCCTGCTTGAATCAGTGTTTCATGTAACTGGATTGCGTCTGGTCCTGTAATCAGTATCGGATCAGTTCCCTGCGTAATCCAAGTGATGATGGTGTTTATATCTGCATCTGCCGGTTGATTGGTAACTGAACCGTTTGTGTACATTGCTGCATAATACCGTTGCTTTTTTGCATCAATACCAACTAAAACCCTTCCATTCCATGTCTGGTAAGGGAGTGCATATGCATCTAATGATGTCATTCCGTACACCGGGCATTGCACAGCAAGTTGTAATGCTTTTACTGCGGCAAAACCGAGTCTTAATCCGGTAAAAGAACCAGGTCCTTCAATAAGAATGCAACAGTCAAGCTCGGTTGTATCTATCTGAACTTGTTCCAAAACATAACTTATAGCAGGCAGTAGTTTTTCTGATTGGTGCATTCCCACATCAAGGGATAATACAGCGGTTTTATCGTCATTTTGTGCTGCAAGGGTGATACATGATATTGCTGTATCAATGGCAAGAATTTTCATATCTGAATGTCCCCGTACGGCCAATTTGTTATTGTGATTGTTCTGCCACCAGATTCATTCGCTTCAAGAGCGATGGTTATTGTTTCAGATGGCAGTTCTGTTTTTACTTTTTCACTCCATTCGATTACGGTAACTCCGTTACCATAAATCATTTCTTCCACACCAAGATTTATAAAGTCTTCCGTGGAATCCAACCTGTATACATCCATATGGTACAACGGTAGTTTTCCTTTATACTCGGAAATAAGTGTAAAAGTCGGACTGGTAATTGTTTCAGTGATACCAAGGGATTCGGCAATACCTTTTGTAATTGTTGTTTTTCCCGCAGCAAGAGTACCTTCCAAAGCAATCACGGCACCCGGCTGTAGTTGTTTTCCTATTGCTTTTCCTAGTTCGATGGTTTCGGGGGTAGAATTGGTATGAAAAGTCATAAAGGTAGTTCCCCTGCTTTATCAATAGTCAGAATATAGTCCTTGAGAGCTTTTCTGATAGGCAGCAATGGGTAGTTTACTCTACTACTGTCAAAATCGAGGTCGAATTCTTTATTTCCCAAAGGACCTGTTTCAATCGTAAACGAAATAGGAATATCCGTTACTTTGTTTGGAAGCTGCAGTTCTGCATCGGCATTATAATGGCGTCGATAATATATAACACTGTCATTTTTTTGTATGTTTTTCAAACACAGAATCTGCATTATCTTACCTCTGATGTAATTATATTGTTATATTATGTATTGTTTTTACAAGAGATTCAAGTCTTGGACAGATTTCATATTCAGCGATATCTCCAATCATAACAGTATCATTATTCTTCAGTGCATTTTCGAATTCCGTAAGCAGAGGGGAAAGTTCATTGAAAAAATCAGGAACAGTCATGTTTGCAATATGAATATCTCCAAACCTTCCGGGAAATAACATAGCCAGTGTTGCGATATGGCAAAAATGTGCAATGGAATCAGCAAGATTTTTTATAGATTCTACCGCCAATTTATCTTGTCCGTTTTGAAACTGTACAGAAATATGTGGAAGTTCTGATATTACAGTTTCAAAAACTGTTGATAATTGTTTGAAAGCGTCAAGGATATCTTTTTCAGATACAGTTGTTAATTCCAATGTATGAATGTGGTCGATATCCCGTGCTGTTACACTGTCAAATTGATCTGCCCGTATAGTTTCACCGTCGATAGTAATATCAACGGTTGTTGCATTATTTCGGGAACATTCCAGTTCAAAATTACGTAAAACGTCACCCAGTGTTTTTTCTGTATCAAGTGTAATATCAGCTTTAAGTCCGTTAATAATTATTTCCATTGCATTTTATCCTAGTTTGATTTATTGTTATTGAATGTATTTTTTATAGAATCTGATTGTGATTCTAAACTGTTCAATGTTGCTTCCATCTGGCTGTATTTTTGCTTCAATTGCTGTTCTTTTGATTCTAATTGTGTTTCCAGTTTTTCAATTTTTGATTCAGAACTGGAAATACGGGTATCAAGTCCGGAAATTTTTGTTGCCAGAATTCCGCCTGTTTGAACGAAACCTTGAAGCTGTTTATCCAGCCGGTAGGCAATACCGCTGTCAATAATTAAATCTCCGTCACTATCATAACCGAATATATTCTTGATTTCCAATAAATTACTCTCTAATGCGGAATCAAGTTTTGCTTCATCTATTTCAAGGTAGCCCCGGAGTTTGGATGCAGAATATCCGCTGTAAGAGTCTGCACTTGTTGAGATTCCGATTTGGGACAACATCGAAATTGATGTATTTGCATCAACTTGGTAAGGAGATGCCATTATTGTCTGCATGGTACTTTTTCCGTTTGTGAGACTGAAATCACTTTGAAACATTCCAAGCCATTTTTCATATTGCTCAATCTCATCATCTGTCAGATAATTCAGTTCATCTATAATCTCCGGCTTGTTTTGGGTCAGTATATTTATTTCTGCAACAACTTTATTATATGTTCCAATTAAGGTAATGAGAGCTTCTTTTGCGGATTCTGTATCCGGTTTTATTTCAATGGTGGCAGTACGTTCTGTCTTATTTTTTATATTCAATGTAACATCAGCTACAATATCATCAATTGTATTTGTCGGTCTTGATATGGTAATCCCTTCATATTTTATTACTGCATCTGCCGCTACATTAGCGGCGTTAACTGGTTCGTAACCCAAATCAGCATTTTTATTGTAAGCTTCCGGAACAGTCATGGTCAGTTCTTTCCCGGTGTTTTTATTTCTGATGATAATTGATGTTGCTCCAGGATAATCTGACATTTGGAATGTAAACAGACGGCTTCCATCCTCATTGACCGATGTATCTGCATATGAAAACGGGATCTCACTTCCATCTGACATCTGTATTGAAACAATATTTGTATCTTCCACCGGAGTAAGCGGTTGGGATGGTTTTACCACCGTTGTTGCCGGTAGGGTCGTGTCAGACTGGATGTTTTGCAGTGTGATTCCTTTGAATGTAATACCTCCCGGATACGGTAATTCAGGTGTACGGGATTGTTCATTCAAAGCAATTGTAATGTCTTCTACCGGACTTTCAGTAATGGAAAATTCTATTCTCTGTTGGCTGTCTGCTGCAATCGTGCTTGGAATATCCAATGAAAAACTGCCCCGGGGTGCAACTGTTATAGTCTTGTCAGTAATATTAACATTGGATGTAGAAAGTTCAGGTAATCCTACCTGTTCGGTATAGGAGGTGAGGGAAGGACTTTCCTGAATTGCCCCTGCGCCTGTTCCAAATGTTACAGCTTCCGGTTTTATTTTTTGAATCATTCCGATTGATTCGGCAAATTCTAAAGAAGCACCTTCAAAAACCAATCTGTTTTCTGCTCCTGTCTGCAACGATTCTAAAAGAAGCGCCTGTTTCCCGGGCGAAACACCGATTAATGATGCTTTTAAAATACCGGAACTCCGCCGGTTAAGAGATGTAACAAAATCCTGAAGGCTGCCGCCTTTCCAATTCATAGAAACCGTCTTATCTCCGATTGTGAATTTATATGTACCTTCAGGAACTTTTATTGTTTTATCAATTTCTGATGATAAAAAACGGTCTGCAGTTGCCGGTTGCAACACATCTATTTTAAATGACTCAAAAGATGCATTTCGTCCCGGGGTTGCGGTTACGGCATCTTCTTGTGTTGAAGTTGCTGTCTTATTATTAAAAGGATTATCAAATGAATAAAGACCTCTGGCTGCTTCACGGAGCGATGTCATATTCTGATTCACACTCCGCCAAGCAGTCTGTTCTTCTTTATAATTTTCCAGTGTGCTCTGTTCACGTTCAAGCGGAAGACGCTCTTGCTGCATCAAAGCTTCTACGAGATCATTGGTTTTATATGTATCACTGACACCGGGTATACTGATTCCAGCCATTATTCACCTGTGTCTGCTGATAAAAATTCTTCTGCTAAATTTTCTCATCAATCAAGAGACCGATTGTTTCTCTGATTTTTATTTGCAGGTGTTGAATATCAGCAGACGGTATTTCCCTTATTACCTTATCGGTAGAAGGATCGACGATCTTGACTATAACCTGTCCAAGTTCTTCATTTACATTAAAATGAACTTCATGTCCCATCGCATTGGAAAGTCTCTGCAATTCCTGCATATCTTCTTTTATTTTGGCTATATTTTGGACAAGACTTTCAGCCACTTCTGCAGAATCCTTCATAATATTTTGCATTTCAGGATACTGCACTTTTTGTGCTGTACGGTTTGAGTAAAATGAGCGGCCATCCGTTGCCAAATTCTGCCCGATAGAATGAATAACACTCATGGGCGTCCTCCTAAAAAGAAACAGGGAGAGGGGCGCACCCCTCCCTGTATAAAATCATTGTCAAAAAGATGACATCCAGATATCTCTTTAACAACGATATACAAAAACTAGCTTAACAAGGCAAGTACATTCTGTGACTGTGTATTTGCTTGTGCAAGCATTGCAGTTCCAGCCTGCGTAAGAATCTGGTTTTTGGTGTATTCGACCATTTCAGAGGCCATATCAGTATCACGGATCCGTGATTCTGCTGCCTGAAGATTTTCAGCTGCAATTGCAACACCGTCCGCAGCCATTTCAAAACGGTTCTGGTATGCACCCAGATCCGCCCGCTGCCGTGAAACCTGTTTCAGAGCTTCATCAATCAGTCCAATTGCCTGATTTGCAGTTTCAGGAGTTGAAATACTCAGCTGAGCATCTGTTCCCTGTACACCTGACAAACCAAGTGCCTGCGATGTCATCGTACCGATGTATACACGTGCATTCTGATCCATATTTGCACCAATCTGGAGCTGCATAATGCGTCCTGATACAGATTCCGGAGCAAAAGCACCTGTTAACATATTCATGCCGTTGAACTGTGCCTGGCTTGCAATACGGTCTACTTCAGAAATCAGCTGTGAAACTTCAACCTGAATCTGCATACGATCCTCATCACTATAGATACCATTTGCAGATTGTACTGAAAGTTCGCGGATACGTTGCAGAACATCAGTGGTTTCCTGCAGATAACCTTCAGTTGTCTGGATAAAAGAAACACCGTTCTGAATATTCCGTTCAGCCTGATTCAATCCTCGGATTTGTGACCGCATTTTTTCAGAAACAGCCAGTCCGGATGCATCATCGCCAGCTCTATTTATGCGCTGACCAGAACTGAGTTTCTCTATGTTGCCCTGAATCTGTGCGTTTGAAATGCCCAGAGTTCTGTTAGCATACATAGAACTCATGTTGTGATTAATTATCATAGTTGCCCTCCATGTTGGTAACTTGAAAACATTCCCTGTTCTCAACATTCTGTGCGGCTTGTATCCAGAGTTTTGCGCCCCTCTGTTACTATGTGCCGAACAGCATGAACAGACACTGTTTGTAACAATGTCCGTCTATGCTGTCACAGACGACCTTAGGAAGGCTTTTTTCAAAGATCAAATTAATCCGGATTTATATTATAAAAATTCCAGATGAATTATACTATATCAACTTATGGGGGAGTTGTAAAGACAAAAATATATAAAACCCGCACAAGTCACAGGAAGGGAAAAAATCCCTTCCTGCCGTAGCTATTATCTGAGCAATGATAAGACTGTTTGAGCCTGTGTATTGGCCTGTGCCAACATTGCGGTTCCAGCCTGTGTCAAGACCTGATTTTTAGTGAATTCCACCATCTGTGCTGCCATATCTGTATCGCGGATGCGTGATTCGGAAGCCTGCAGATTTTCTGCGGCAATGTCGATGCCCTTTACTGCATAATCAAGACGGTTCTGGTATCCACCCAGGTCGGCACGCTGTTTGTTGATCTTTTTCAACGCTTCATCAATAGTACCGATTGCGCGGTTGGCATCATCCGGTGCTGCCAGACTAAGAATTGTTTCGTCGCCGACATTTCTAATGCCGAGTGCAGATGCGGTCATTGTACCGATATATACACTCATGCGCTGATCCATATTGGCGCCGATGTGGAACCACATAGATCCGGTAACAGAATTTTCGCCGGTGGGCATTGCAAAGCGGCCGGTGAGCATATTCATACCGTTAAATTGGGCAGAACTTGCAATGCGGTCCACTTCTGCAACTAACTGTGAAACTTCAACCTGAATCTGCATGCGGTCTTCATCGCTGTAGATACCGTTTGAAGCCTGTACAGCCAGTTCACGGATGCGCTGCATGATATCAGTGGTTTCCTGCAGATAACCTTCGGTTGTCTGGATAAAGCTGATACCGTTTGAAGCATTTCTTGATGCTTGATTCAAACCACGGATCTGAGACCGCATCTTTTCAGATACAGCCAGACCTGATGCATCGTCACCTGCCCGGTTAATTTTCATACCGGATGAAAGTTTTTCCATGTCCTTCTGCAAGCTCAGGTTTGTTACACCCAGCTGGCGGTTGGAATACATAGCTGACATGTTGTGGTTGATAACCATAATTTGTTCCTCCATGGAATTGTTGTTAAGAACAGCGTCCATGCTGTTCTTTTAAGTTTGCACTACAAGGCTACATGAGTGAAAACTTTCGATGAAATACTATATGCGAATTCTTCTACGAAGCTGTTCGACCACATAGCTTTTCAGTTGTAATATCGGCATATATTGTTTTTTTCTTGAGTTTTTCTTATATTTTTTTTATGTATCCAAGCTGTGTTTTTTGTTCCGGTAAGGCTGTTTCAGTTTTTGCATCAGGTAGTTCCCGGTTGAAGCGTTTTTTTTTCAGGTGTAATCGATGTGGCGGAGTGTTTTTATCACCTGAATTTTATTTAACGCAGGAAGCACAGATGGCCAGGTACCGTCAGCATCAAAATACACTGGAGCATACAGGTTATGTATCTTTTCTCTTGGATTTTATTGAAGCGGTGTTTTCTTTTCTGTACAGACAGACTCCGGTGGTATCCGATATATCCCGTATTCTTGACTTTGGGAGCGGACCGTCTCCTGTATTGTGTCAGTTACTTCGGTATATGTCAAAACTTCAGCGGCAAGAGTTTGTAGCGGAAAAATTAGATGGAGTACTGCATCAACGTGTTTTGAAACTCTGTAGATCCGGTATAGTGTTGCCGGCTGGTGAGTATATTCAAGGATGGGATCTTTTTTTTCAGAATACCGGTGTTATACCGGCAGAAGCCGATGTGATACTGTGTCTTGAGGTCGCAGAACACTTTGAGCATCCCCGTAAGTCTTTTGCTGATTTAGCTGCATCAGCGGTACCAGGTGCATTTATTGCAGTAGGAACGCTTCCTCTTCCTGATGATATGTCATATCCTGATGGATTTAATTCCTGGTGGTATAAAGATGACAGGACTCATGTCTCTTTTTATACAGAGCCGGCGGCAGAATTATGTGGAAAAAGTGCTGGTTTGGTGTATGTAGGGAAAGCTTCTTCCCGAATTTTTATGTTTCGGAAACCGGAATAATTGCATCAGATGAAACCTTGCTTTACCGGAGAAACAGTACAATGGATTGCTGCGGTTTGTGTTACAGAAAAAATTTATGATCGCCTGTTCGAATAGTGGAAATTCGGGCCATTGTAAAAGTGCTTTCGATCTTACTGAACAATGGTTTGTATTGCAACAGAACCGCTGCAATACAAACCGGTCAGCGCAATAAACAAAAGGCTGTTTTATAAAGAAAGGGTATTTAAAATCCTATGTAATATCCGGGCTGCTTTTCCTCTGTGGGATACAGTGTTTTTTTCTTCTGCAGACAACTCAGCAACCGTTTTATCGGTTCCTTGCAGGATAACGATTGGATCGTAGCCAAATCCCCCTTTGCCACGGGCTTCTTCTATAGTCTGTATCAGGCGGCCTTCCATTGTTTCTTGGGCGGAATAGAACCGGTCTTTGCCAACATATAGAACCATGGCGCAGACATATCTGCATGAACGGAGACTGCGGACAGAATCAGATTGTCCGGCAACTGCTTCATTTGTCTCTTCCAAAAGTAACCTGTTTTGTTCAGCTTGAGGAATTTTATGCCCGTCCGGAGTTCCGGTATGCATTGATTTGCCTGCATACCGGGCGGAAAATATTCCGGGAACACCGTTCAATATATCCACACAGATACCAGAATCGTCGGCTAACACCGGTTGATGTACGATATTCCATAATGCAGTGGCTTTCAGCAGGCTGTTCTCAAGGAAAGAACAGCCTGTTTCCTCCGGATCAAAATAAATATCTTCATCTTTCGGGATGACAATAGAGTGTTCAGGGAAAAGAGCCTGCATTTCCGCTTTTTTATGTAAGTTTCCTGATGCCAGATAGATTTTCATAGGATATAATACCACCCTCAGTTTATTATGGTCAAGCTCTGCTGAATTTTCTGTATGCGTAGTTCTGCAGTTCTCAAAATACGTTTTACGGAACCTTTTGAAAGATGCAGAACTTGTTCTATTGCTGCATTTTTTGGTATGCATCGCTGCCTGTGTTGTTCATATAATTGTTGTTTTAATTCCAACCGTTTCTGGTGTTTTGCAAGTTTCTGGGACAGATAATAATACTGGGATTGTTTGGAATCCAGATTTTCCATTTCTGCAATGCATCGTTTGCATGTGATGTAGGATGTATTTAATTGCTCGCAAAATTTATTAAAATTTTTTTTATTTTTTTCTGTTATCAGGTTGAGCTGGTTTATGTATGCGTAAAAACATTCTGATGATATTCCTGTTAAACAAGGGATTAAATCAAGCTGTTCGTGATTCATAAACTGGAATGATTTCAACGCAAGGATTAAAATTGTTTTTTTCTGTAATGCAGTGAGCGGGGTATGAAAGATAATATGGCGTTTTGCTTCATATTCCGGTTTTGGTTCTGCACAAAATATATCTGTTGTATATGTTTGATTTTCCTGAAAATATGTATCAACGACATCCCTAGTGGTTTGCCGTTTCAAACAATGTCGCATCCAGTCTTTGAAATATAACCTCATCACTGCTGTAAAATATGTCAGAAATGAACACCGCGTATTATTAAATTTTAGAATTACCGATGGTATGTGCTGATGTATCCAGACAAAAAATCCGCAAAAAATTTCTTCATTCTTTTTGCTGATACCGAAGTAGTACGATGATTTGTAAAGTTCTTCCAGTAATAAATTTGTTGCTTTTTCCAATGTTATTTTACCGGATTGGTACTGTTCATAAATACCATTGACAGGTGATATAGTCATATCTGCTCCCTTAAAATTGATATTTTAGGGAATAAGCAATATATGTGCCAAAAAATTTTACAGATAATTTAACTTATTTTGTATTTTTTTGACTTTTTTACTAAAAAAATAAAGAGATATAAATTTTTTTAAATAAAAATAAATTTTTTTAAATTTTTATAAAAAAAAATAATATTTTTTTTAGACCGGACGGAAACAGACTTGATTTGTTTGTACTGATTTTCACAGCTATTGTCAAAACAGATCACTTTTATCGGATGGTATTCGTTTATATGGTATGACAACCGGAAACAACCAGT
>CALXOI010000035.1 GCA_944389965.1 uncultured Treponema sp. | reverse complement strand
GCCGGGGATGCCCACTGCCCGCCGAAATATCCGGTTGCCGCACGACCAAGGCGGAAGCGCGTGCGCCACAAGCCAGAGCGGGGTGTACGGAAAAAACAGAGGAACCGGTTTGGAAAAAAGTTGCAGGACAGGACTACTAAAAAGGAATACGAGTTTACATCATCCGGCGGAATGGCGACACAAAAGCTGATACTGACTGTCGCGCAAGGGGCGCGGAGGGGGCCGCAGGCCGTTCCCGGGGCTTTTCCGGTTACCGGCAAACGCGTTCCGGTTGAAATACAGCAGTACAAAAGACGGTATCATTTTGTACTGTTTTTGTGCCGCCCCGGAACCGGAAGCCCGGAGCCGACCCGGTACCGCCGTACGGCGGTATGCGCCCGTCAGATGATTGCTTTTTTTCCACATAATCTTTACAATAGTGCAATGTTCCGTATATATGTAGAAAGAAAACCTGGTTTTCAGAATGAAGCCGCGCGGATTAAAACAGAACTGAACGGCTTCCTTGGTATTACTACAGTAACCGGTGTCCGGTATCTGAACCGGTATGATGTAGAAAATATTTCCGGCACAACAGCAGAAGCGGCGGCGGTCAGAATTTTTTCTGAACCACAAAGTGATATGTGTTATTATACCCATGTTCCGCTGAATCCGGATGATACCGTTATTGTCTGGGAATACCTTCCGGGGCAATATGACCAACGGGCAGATTCTGCGGAACAGTGTCTGTCGTTGCTGCAGTCAGCGATGGAACAAACAACAGACAGTTCTGAGGTACGGGTACGGTGTGCAAAAATGGTCGTGCTATCCGGAACGGTCTCCGCAGCTGATTATGAAAAGATTACGGGATATTTGATAAATCCTGTTGATTCCCGGACAGCTGCTCCCGGTATACCGGAAACCCTCAGCATGAAAACCTCGGTACCAACAGATATTCCCATTGTAGACGGATTCATCCGGTTTTCCGGAGAACAACTGGACGCCTACCATGCAAAAATGGGACTGGCGATGGATGCTGCGGATATCCGGTTCCTGCAAGACTATTTCAAATCATGCGGACGGGATCCAACGGAAACAGAAATCCGGGTGCTGGACACATACTGGTCAGACCATTGCCGTCACACAACATTCAATACGGTACTGTCTGATATAAAAATTGAACCCGGACCGTATGCGACCCGTTTCCTACAGTCACTGGATACATATACGGAAATGCGTACAGAACTGTATACAGACCGGACAGATAAACCGGTTACCCTTATGGATATGGCGGTTATCGGCGCAAAATACCTGAAAAAACACGGCAAACTTGAGGACATCGAAATATCCGAGGAAATCAACGCCTGCTCTATTTACATTGATGTACATTACACCCACCCGGTTGAAAAAACAGAGCGGTGGCTACTGATGTTTAAGAATGAAACCCACAATCACCCTACAGAAATAGAACCTTTCGGTGGTGCGGCAACCTGCATTGGAGGGGCAATCCGTGATCCTTTATCAGGCCGTTCCTGGGTATACCAGGCACTCCGGGTTACCGGGGCTGCAGACCCCACCGTACCGCTTTCCCGTACAAGAAAGGGGAAACTGCCCCAGATGAAACTGACCCGGGAAGCCGCGGCCGGATTCAGTTCTTACGGGAATCAGATAGGCCTGACAACGGGACAGGTTGCAGAAATCTACCATCCGGGATTTGAAGCAAAACGCATGGAGCTGGGCGCAGTCATTGCCGCTGCACCGGCAGACATGGTTATGCGGGAAGAACCGGAACCCGGCGATATTGTTGTTTTGGTGGGAGGCGGTACCGGCAGGGATGGTATCGGCGGAGCAACCGGTTCATCAAAAGTGCATACAGCAACATCTGTCGTGGATGCAGCGGCAGAAGTCCAGAAAGGGAATGCCGTTGAAGAGCGGAAAATCCAGCGGTTATTCCGTAATCCGGAAGTAAGCCGCATGATACGCAGGTGCAACGATTTTGGTGCCGGAGGTGTCGCTGTTGCTGTAGGAGAACTGGCGCCGGGGTTGGACATAAACCTTGACGCTGTTCCTAAAAAATATGAAGGGTTGAACGGAACGGAACTGGCAATATCCGAATCCCAGGAACGGATGGCACTTGTTGTCCGTAAAACTGATGTAGAAAAGCTGATGAATGCCGCTGCTGCAGAAAACCTGAATGCAGCGGTCATTGCAGAAGTTACCGGAACCCGCCGGCTGGTCATGAAGTGGCGCGGCAAAACCATTGTTGATATAGAGCGGGATTTTCTTGACACGGCAGGGGCAAAAAGGAATGCGTCCGCAGTCATTGAATCCCCGGATCCGGCAGCATCGCCGCTTCACCGTCCTTTGGATTCCGTAACAGCAGCATTACAGGCTGCCGGATACGGAACCGACAAGGGGTTACAGGATGCGTGGCATGCGGTCATGGCGGATTTATCCTGTTGCAGCCAGCGGGGACTGTCGGAGCAATTTGACGGGTCCATCGGGGCGGCATCGGTGCTGTTCCCCATGGGCGGAACCCGTCAGGCAACTCCGGAAGCCGGTATGGCGGCAAAAATACCGGTTACTGCACCGGTGGAAACTGACACGGCAAGTATTATGACATTCGGTTATGACCCCCGGATTGCCCGGTGGAGTCCCTGGCACGGAGCCCAGACAGCTGTATTGGCTTCCCTGGCAAAAACTGCGGCACTGGGTGGAAATCCGGCATCGTGCCGGCTTACGTTCCAGGAATACTTTGAACGGACAGTCAGCCCTGTTTCCTGGGGAAAGCCGGCAGCGGCGCTTCTGGGGGCGCTGGAAGCCCAGAAAGCAGCAGGAACCGCAGCCATCGGCGGAAAAGACAGTATGTCCGGTACATTCCAGGAACTGAATGTACCTCCTACACTGGTGTCTTTTGCAGTTACAACCGAAAATGCGGCACGCATCCGGGGCGGAGCTTTTACCGCTCCGGGACATCCCGCGTATCTCATTTCTGTGCCGTTCACAGCAGCAGATGCCCCGGATTTTACAGTATTCAATGCCAATACAGCTGCCCTGTACGGACTGGAATCCGGTTCCGTCTGCGCTGCCTATCCGGTAGGTGCCGGAGGACTGGCGGAAGCGGTTACAAAAATGGCATTCGGGAATAATATCGGTATACACCTGACTGCCTGCCCTGCTGTTTTGGGAACACAAACTTCCGCCGAAGATTTATTCATTCCCCGCTACGGCAGTATTATTATTGAAACAGACCGGCTGTTTACCCCGGAGCAGCTGACAACAGCAGGATTTATCCCCGGATCGGTGACGCAGCTGGGAACAACCGTGGCTGATACAACAATCACCGTTGCTGTTCCCGGACTTCCTGAAGTACAGATGCCGTTGAATTCCCTGGAATCAGCATGGGAACAGACATTGGCACCGGTATTTCCACCGGTATCCGGCAAGCCGGCACCTGCACCGTTGCCGGACTTTGCCCGGAGTATACATCCGTCATTGGATACCGCCCGGCATGCAGCCGGGGCACCGGCAGCACCGGTAATTATGTCAAAAGCAAAGCCGAAAGTACTTGTGCCGGTTTTTCCCGGTACAAACTGTGAATACGATATGGCCCGGGCTTTTTCCCTCGCCGGCGGTGACCCGCAGATTTTGGTGTTCAGAAACAACACTTCCCGGGCATTGGAAGAATCTTTGATTCAACTGGAAAAAGCACTGTCTGAAACCAGGATTTTGGCTTTAGCCGGAGGATTCTCTGCCGGAGATGAGCCGGACGGTTCCGGAAAATTCATCGCAAATGTACTCCGGGAACCCCGGATACGGGATGCAGTCACTCTCCTGTTGGAGCAGCGGGACGGACTGATACTGGGTATCTGCAACGGATTCCAGGCACTCATTAAAACAGGCCTTGTTCCTTACGGAAAAATCCTTGAACCATCAGCAGAAATGCCCACCCTCACGTTCAATACGGTGGGGCGGCATATATCCCGCATCAGCAGAACCAGAATAGTTTCTGCTAAATCCCCATGGGCACAGCACCCGTCGCTGTTACGGGAAGAACCGCATCTGGTACCTATTTCCCATGGTGAAGGACGGATTGTTATCGATGAAGCGGAAGCCCACCGTCTGTTTGCGGCAGGACAAGTGTTTACCCAATATGTGGATGCAGACGGCAAGCCTGCTGTTTCTGAACCGGACAATCCGAACGGTTCGGCATACGCCATAGAAGGGCTCACTAGTCCTGACGGCAGGGTGCTGGGTAAAATGGGACACAGCGAACGGACAATCGGAACAGGGTCGGACGGCAGTTCAGACCAGCTTATCAGGAACGTACCGGGTAATTCCTGCCAGAATATTTTTGCGGCAGGTGTTGCATATTTTGCATAACTTGTATAGATATAGTATTATTATGGAACAAAGCGTCCACAAAGGAGTACTTATTATGAAACAGATACGGACAATTGTCCTGTCTCTCATTGCGGTGTGTTCCGCAGTAACAATGCTTTCCTGCGCCAGCGGAAAGACCGCATGGATTTCCGATTTTGAGGAAGCACAAAAACTGGCTGAACAGCAGCAGAAAGACATCTTCCTTTTCTTCAGTGGGGAAGATTACGACGGCGTCAGTACCCAGATGCGTACTACTATTTTTGAAAAAGAAGACTTTATCAAAACGGTAGGCAAAAAATACGTATTGGTTCATTTGGATTTTTCAAATTCAGTATATGAAGCAACACAAATTGCAGAAGACGCAACTGAAGAGGAAAAAGCAGCGGCAGCAGAACAAACTGCAATTTTAGAAAAAAATTATGCAGTTGCCATGAATTATTCCGTCAGCAGTATGCCGACTATCCTGTTGCTTTCCCAAGATGGATATGTGTACGGAACTGTTCCCTACGATGCAACAATAACAACTCCTGCACAGTATATTGAACAGGTTGCGACATTCAACGAAAAGGCAGAATTTGTAAACAAACAAATTCCGATTATTGAATCCGCCGAGGGGATTGAAAAAGTATATGCCATTGATGCACTGTATGAATCCCTCGATCCCGCATACCGGTATTTGATGCTGGATCTGGCTGTACAGGTTCCGGAACTTGACCCGGAAAACAAAAGCGGTGTTACCGGTAAATACGAAGTACAGCTGGCCTATTCCAATGCTGTAGAAGCAATGATAAACGGCGATATAATTGGTGCAACCAATGCCCTGCTTGCCCCTATCAGTACCGGTCATTTAAATAATGAGGAAAAACAAGAATTGTATTATCAGGTAGCATATTTTTATTCACTGATGGGAACTGATTATACGGCATCTGTTTTGGATTATTTGCAGAAAGCTTATGATGCGGCCCCTGACAGTGAAATTGCCGGTTCCATTAAGATGACGATCGATACATATTCCGGGGAGGCAGCACAGTAGTGGACTCTTCAGCAAACTCTATTCCGGCGGAGCCTCCGTCGGCGGCTGTTGAAGGAATTACAGGACTGCTGGTTGCGGTTGCAGTCCTGATTCTCCTTTCAATGATTTTTTCTGCATCAGAAAGTGCATTTCTTTCTATAAACAAACTCCGTATCCGGTTTCTCCGGATAAAAAAAGATAAACGGGCAGTCAGAGCAGGCAAGCTGCTGGACCGCAAAGAACAACTGTTAAATACCGTACTGGTAGGAAACAACATCGTCAATATTGCCATAACAGCGCTACTCACATCGTTAGCATTACAACTGTTTGGGCAGGCAGGTGTCGGCATTGCAACCATCGGTGCAACAATATTACTGCTCATATTCGGTGAAATTACCCCAAAAACCGTCGGTACCCGGCATCCGGAACCGGTAGCGTTTCTCTTTACCGGCATCATATCTTTTTTCATGAAACTATTGTCACCGTTGGTATTCCTGTTCACCTGCTTTTCCCGGGGAACAGCCAGATTATTCGGTATACAGCTGAAAGACAACTCCGTCTCTTTTACTGAAGATGAAATTAAAAATTTTATTGATGTAGGCGAAGAAGAAGGCGTTCTGGAATCAAATGAAAAAAATATGATGCACCGGGTATTTAAATTTACTGACCTGGCAGCAAAAGATATTATGATTCCCCGGACAAAAATTATAGCCGTTCCCGTTACAGCTGATTATGACAGTATTACGGATTTATCCCACCAGTCACGACTGTCCCGGTTTCCTGTATACCGGGAAGATATAGATGATATCGTAGGAATTCTGTACGTTAAAGATATGCTGTTTTATAACGGTAATCCGGAAGATTTTTCTGTCCGGGATATTATGCGCCCCCCCCTGTTTGTCGTGGGAACAAAAAAAATGTCTTCTGTACAGCAAATGCTCCGGGAAAACAAACAAAGCCTTGCTGTCGTTATCGATGAGTATGCGGGAACAGACGGCTTACTGACGATTGAAGATATTGCAGAGGAAATATTCGGTACAATCAGTGACGAATATTACACCGGAAGCAACACTGCCCGGATACAACTGGTAAACGGCGAAGCAGATATTGACGGGGCTGTCCGTCTGGATGAAATTTCTGAAAAATTGGGTATATCACTCCAGTCAGATTTTTATGAAACAATTGCAGGTTTCTTGAGTGAAAAATTGGATAAAATTCCTGCAGTAGGGGACACATATACGGAAAACGGTATCATTTTTACGGTAACTTCTGCAGACGATACCCACATCAGTACAGTACATCTCCGTAAAGAGGTTGCAGAATGAGTATCGTATTAACCGCCATTCTGCTGGCTGTACTGGTTGCAGCATCAGCATTCTTCTCTTCATCAGAAACAGCATTGCTGTCATTGTCAAAAATCACACTCAGACAAATGATAAAAGACAAAGTTCCCGGGGCAAAACGGGTTTCTGCATTGAAAAATGATATGGATAGTGTTTTGACCACAATCCTTATCGGAAACAATTTTGTGAATAATCTGGCATCCTCTGCGGCAACGGCTTTGGCTGTTTCATTGTTTGGACAAAGCGGTGTGGGAGCTGCAACGGCAGCCATGACAGTCATTATTATCCTGTTTGGGGAAGTGTTGCCAAAAACTGTTGCCTCCTATAAATCTGTTACACTGGCATGCAGGGCATCACTACCGCTGTTTATTTTGCAGAAAATCATGTTTCCAGTCGTCTGGATTTTTGCCCTGCTGACAAAAGGTGTCGGTGCGTTACTGGACAAAATCTGGAAATCCCACACACCGTTGGTTACAGAAGAAGAACTGAAAACCCTGTTTGCCGTCGGAAATGCAGAAGGTACGCTGGAAAATGATGAAAAAGACATGCTGTACAAAATCTTTGAATTCACTGACCTGCGCATCCGGGATATTACCCGTCACCGTTCTTTTGTACAGGCCGTACCATCCCATGCCACTTATACAGAAGCTGCCGCTATTTTTAGCAGAACCGGATATTCCCGGCTGCCGGTATACCGCAGTAGCAGTTCTGATGATGGTGCAACAGATGAATATATCGGCCTGCTCCACTACAAAACGCTGCTTTTTTACCGGGGCAGTATCAACCAAGCTGATTTTGCCTTTCACCACATGAAGCCTGTTCTTTTTGTTCCTGAAACTAAAACCGCTGTATCCCTGCTCCACACATTCAAAACAGAAAAAGCAAATTTTGCAGTAGTCGTGGATGAACACGGGACAAACAGCGGAATTGTTACCATGGACGATATTCTGAATGCGGTTATGGGACGTATTACCGATGAATATGCAAAAGACACTCCGCCGGAAAAACGGATAAAAATTCTATCTCCGACAGATTTTCTGTTACCGGGAGATTTAAAGCTCCATGATGTAAATGAAATCTTCAAGCTGAAATGTGAATCTGAAGATTTTGACACTTTGGGAGGCTGGCTGCTGGAACAATTCGGATACCTACCATCCACCGGTGAAGTATTCAAACAGCAGAAATGTATTTTTGTCGTGGAAGATCAGGCCCAACGCCGTATCCAGTCAGTACGTCTGAAAATAACTTAATAAAACGGTTGCCGGCACCCGTTTCCGGATATGATATTCCGTGAATATCCGGCGCAATTTTCCGGCATCCGGTAACGGTCAAGGGGATTCCACGGATACCCTTGACTTGTTATTACCATTGCATATGATGTATAATCATATCATCATTTCTTCCTTAATCAGAGGTTTTTCATGAAAAAAAGAGCACTTATCAGCGTCTACACAAAAGACGGGGTTCTGGAACTGGCATCTTTTCTGCACAACCGCCAGTGGGAAATTCTTTCTACCGGGGGAACAGCCCGGTACCTGACAGAACACGGAATCCCGGTTACCGACGTAAGCAGCGTTACCGGTTTTCCGGAGTGCTTGGACGGCAGGGTAAAAACCCTTCATCCAAAAATCCATGCAGGAATTCTAGCGGTGCGTGATAATGCTGAACATATGCAGTCCCTGTCCCGGCTGGGTGTAGAACCGATTGACGTTGTCTGTGTCAACCTGTATCCGTTCTTTGAAAAAGTCCAGGCAGGTCTCACTTTTGAAGAAACAGTGGAATTCATCGACATCGGCGGTCCTTCCATGCTCCGGGCAGCTGCAAAAAACCGGCAGGACGTTCTGGTACTTACAGATCCTGCCGATTACCCTGATGCCATGAAAGAAATAGAAAGCGGCATAAAAGATCCGGTACTACACCGCCGTCTTGCAGGAAAAGTTTTTAACCTCACCGGTGCATACGACTGTGCTGTATCACGTTTTATGCTGGACGGATTAGAGGCCATCACCGGGGCAGACGGAACGGAAATATTCTCTCCTGAATTACCCCGGTATTACGATATGCCGTTAGTCAAGGCACAGTCTCTGCGGTACGGAGAAAACGGACATCAAAAGGCAGCTCTTTATGTTGCGGCTGACCACAACGGAGCTTTCGGTGGAATGAAGCAGTTGCAGGGCAAAGAATTATCCTATAATAATATCCGCGATCTTGACGTAGCATGGAAAGCCGTTTCAGCCTTCAACCGGTTTGTAAAAAACGCTGGCAGCGTTTCCGGTACCGATTATTCAGCCTGGGACGGTATCATCTGCGGAAAACTGGCTGACGGCAGCAAAGCATCTCCTTCCGGTACACCGCTTACGGTTTCTTTCGGGTCTGCATCAGAGAGCGTATTCACCGTCGCTCTGAAACACAACACCCCCTGCGGTGCCGCATTGGGCAAAACACCACTGGAATCTTACCAGAAAACCTATAGCTGCGATCCGGTTTCCATATTCGGAGGAATCATCGGTTGTTCTGCCGTAATTGATAAAGCCGCAGCAGAAGAAATGAATAAATGTTTTTTGGAAGTTATTGTAGCACCGGGATTCACAGAGGAAGCGCTGGAAGTATTTGCTGCAAAGAAAAATGTCCGGATTGTAACAGCGGAAATTCCTGCAGAAGAAAACTGGGACTGCATTGCAGTAGACGGCGGCCTGCTGGTACAAAACCGGGACAATGAACTGTTCAGCAGATGGGACATCGTGACAAAAGCCCGTCCAACCCAGGAACAGATTGATGAAATGGCATTCGGCATGGCAACCGCCCTGTTTGCAAAATCAAATGCGGTTCTGGTCATCAAAGATAAAGCTGCCATCGGTATCGGATGCGGCCAAACAAACCGTATCTGGGCAGCAGAGCAGGCTCTTGAACGGGCAAAAGCCGTAACTGATGCGGCAGGAACAGGCACTGCAGAAGTTCTGATCAGCGATGCATTCTTTCCTTTTTCCGACTGTGTAGAAAAAGCTGCTGAATTCGGTATAAAAGCAATTGTCCAACCAGGTGGTTCCATCCGGGATCAGGAATCCATTGATGCTTGCAATAAACACGGAATTGCAATGGTCTTTACCGGAACCCGCCACTTCAAGCATTGATAAAGGACTGAATTGTGCTGTTTCACCTTGCATCGTTATTCATGGAAACATTCGGACCTGCCCGGTTGCTCCAGTCCCATGCGGTACTTATTGTCATATCCCTGTATCTGGGATTTTTGCTTACCGCATTATTGTTGCCTAAATGTTACCGGTGGCTGCCTCACGACAGGGGACGCGAATACACCCTGAATGCAGAAGCGGCAAAAGGTAAGCCGACCGGCGCCGGTTCAGTGTTTATTACAATATTTGTATTGATATGCATTCTGACAGCTCCCCTTGACGGGGTACAGTTATCAATGCTGGCGCTTACCTGGATTACCATGCTTACCGGATTTCTGGACGACCGGAGTACAACCAGTTGGGGTGAATATTTTAAAGGACTGCTCGATTTGATTATCTGTATCACAGCGTCAGTTCTGTTGTATCTGTTCATTTCCAGAAACAGCACAGACGGACAAACATATTTCTGGTTGCCATTCATTTCCCACAATGTTGTCATTGCGCCATGGGTATATATCACGGTCTCTACCATACTGCTGTGGGCATCCATAAACACGACAAACTGCACTGACGGAGTTGACGGTTTGTCAGGGACCCTGGTTCTGATTGCATTGATTACTATGGGAAGTATCTTTTATTTTATCTTAGGACACAGAGAAATATCCGCATACCTGCTGGTACCCCATTTATTTGACGGCGCAATCTGGGCCGTTATGACATTCGGACTGGCCGGCGTACTGATGGGATACCTGTGGCACAATGCATTTCCAAGTTCTGTACTCATGGGAGACGCCGGCAGCAGGGCACTCGGATTTTACATCGGAGTGTGTGTCATGGTTAGTGGCAATCCTTTTTTAATTCTGGCAACTTCGTCCATTATTTTTGTAAACGGTGGAATGGGACTGCTAAAAGTTGTACTTATCAGATTCTTCAAAATACAAGTATTTCGTACAATCAGATTTCCGCTCCATGATCATATGCGGCATAACCATCATTGGTCACCAACCCAAGTCTTAATTAAATTTATGATTATGCAGGTATTAATTACCATTGCACTGGTGGGAATCCTGTTCAAAATACGTTGATGCAAAATTCATTCAACTTTACACCGGTTACGGTTTATGGTATCCTGCACCTATGTGTAAACGACGGATTCTGATGCGGTTTGTATCCGCAATATTATTTTCTGCACTTATTTTTTGTAGCTGCTCCGACCGGATGGGGTACAGCGTGTTATTGTGGAATATTCCGGAATATGGACTGGCAGACGGAGATATAGTTCCGGTATACATAAAATCAAATATCTCCCAAGTGTACGTCATTGGCAAGCTTGATTCTGATGAAAAATTTGAAGTCCCGTTGTGGCAGATTACAGTGCCGGAATCAAAACGGAACATCAAAAAAACAGCGGAAAAGTTTGCCGAATACCAGCACCAGTATGCACGGGTGGTACTGGACGGACTACCTATCCGAGAAGACCCTGACAATATCGCCCGCCAAATATACCGCCTACGGAAAGATGAAATCATCAAAGTTTTATACAAAGGATCTGGTTCCAAGGTTATGTCCGGTTCAAACCAGATGGAAGGAGACTGGCTCCGGGTATTGACTAGTGACGGAACAATCGGCTGGTGTTTTTCTTACAATCTGAGACTGTTTGACATCAGGACAGAGGGAGCTGAAAATCCGCAACCTGTTGCAACAGAAGAAGCGCCAGACGAAAACCTGAATCTTCTTCTCACTACTTTATGGTACCCGGAATCTTACGGACAGATGGTATCCTCCCACAGTATTGATACGGATCTGCTTCAGGCTGGTTATTGCTTTGATCCCGGAAGCACCAGCGGTAACGTACAGTTACGGGTTCCCGGCCTAACAGTTGTTTTTCCGTATGCCGGAATAGAAAAAACATCCTCTAATACATATAAATTTATTGACACGCCAATTACCGTATCGGTACGTAGTACCGGATATATCGTTGTTACCTATACAAATGACCGGGGAATGCCTACCGCATATAATTTTGTTACCCTGACACAACCAATTGAAGAAATTGTCAATACAGAGTTGGAGCGGCGGAACCAATTGTATGCCCAGCTGGAATCCTTTGGACCAAAATTTTCCAGTTCCAATTACGGCACCCTGCAGTTTACCGGTGAAAATAAATTCACCTGGAGCGGGTACAAACTGTTACAGTCATCGATTATACCCTCTTCTGCATTGGGACGGGGAACCGTCAGTTTTGAACTTCAGCTTGATAAGAGACTTACTATGGAATACGACGGTGTTATGGTAATGCACTTCGACAATACGTCAGATCCTGTTTATTTCCTGTATAAAATAGAAGAAACCGGATTACGGATGGAAAATATCGGACGTTCACAGATCAGGAATAACACTGTCGTAGACCGCAGTCCAAATCCTGTCGTACTGTTTTTTGCACGATAATGTTCGTATAGGGTCAATATGGCGTTTGTTCAATTTTCACGGGTATCATTAGCATTTGGTGACCGGGATATTTTGAAAGATGTTTCCGTCAACCTTGCCGCCGGTACAAAGGCTGCACTTACCGGAACAAACGGTTCCGGTAAATCGACTCTGCTTAAAATCATGGCAGGAACCCTTGTACCGGACAGCGGGGAACGGTCTGTCCAAAAAGATGCCCGCATTGTATACCTGCCCCAGTCTGGAATCGTTCACTCAGGTTGTACCCTGCGGGAAGAAGCCGACCGGGCGTTTTCTTACGGATACAGTCTTGAGCAGGAACTTGAATCGCTGGGAGATGAATTGGCAAAGAATCCGGCTCATCCGGCACCCCTTCTGGAACGGCACCACGAAGTTTCCGTCAAACTGGAAGAATCGGGTTGGTATCGCAGAACAGCCTTCGCAGAACAAGTTCTTACCGGTCTGGGATTTTCCAAAACAGATTTTGACCGCCCGGTAGAGGAATTTTCCGGAGGATGGCAGATGCGTATTGCACTGGCAAAGGCATTGATGCAGGGGCCGGATATTCTATTGCTGGATGAACCAACCAATTACCTTGACCTTGAAGCCCGGAACTGGCTGGAACAATTTCTGCTCAATTTTACCGGAGGCTTCTTGCTTGTTAGTCATGACCGGTATTTTCTTGATGTTACCGTCAACGAAGTATATGAGCTGTTTAATGGTAACCTGCACCGGTATCCTGGAAATTACACGCATTATGAGCAAGTCAGACGAACAGAAATGGAAACGCTGATTACCAGGTATAATCAGCAGCAGGAAGAAATCCGTAAACTGGAAGATTTTATCCGCAGGTTCATTTACAAACCGACAAAAGCGGCGCAGGCTCAGGAGCGGCAGAAAATGCTGGATAAAATCCTAGCTCAGAAAATTGAAATTCCTGAATCCCTAAAAAAAATACATTTTTCCTTTCCCCCGGCACCCCATTCAGGCAGACTGGTGCTGACTCTGGAACAGCTGACAAAATCCTATGACGGTCTCCGCAACGTGATAAATCACCTGGATCTTGTGGTGGAAAACGGAGAACGGCTGGTTGTTGCAGGACGGAATGGTTCCGGCAAAACGACCCTGCTCAGAATGCTTGCCGGCAAGGATACCGGTTTTACTGGAACCATCAAAACCGGTGCCGGGGTTGCAACCGGATATTTTTCACAAGACAGTGCAGAAAAAATTACCGGAACAAAAACCGTACTGGGATATATTGAAGAAGATGCTCCTTTGGATTTAATTCCCCGTATCCGGGATATGCTGGGTGCATTTTTGTTCCGGGGAGATGACGTGTTCAAACAGCTGGATGTTCTTTCCGGAGGCGAAAAAAGCCGGTTAGCCCTGTTGAAACTGTTACTCCGACCGGTAAATCTGTTGATTTTAGATGAGCCGACAAACCATCTTGACCTGCATTCTAAAGATGTACTGCTGGATGCGCTCAAAGATTTCGGTGGAACTGTCATATTTGTTTCCCACGACCGGGGATTTATAGAAGACCTGGCAACAAAAGTACTGGAACTGACGCCGCCTGAACAACCACAGGGGAACGGAACGTACCGAATCTTTCCCGGTTCCTATACCTATTATCTGGAACGGCTGGAAGCAGAAAAAAACGGACAGATTCCGCCGGCAGGTGGCGGCAAACCGGAAGCTGCCGGAACAAAACAGCCAACTACAGAAGAAAAGGCGGCAGGAACAAAAATTCCGGCTGCAAGCGGTACGGCAAAATATGAAGAACAAAAACGGCTGAAGAATGAACGCCGCCGGCTGGAACGGGAAGAGGACCGTCTTATGGAAGCAATAGCTGCCGCAGAAACAGAAAAAGCAGCCTTGGAGGCAAAATTATCAGAACCGGCAGTATACAGTGATCCTGTCCAAAGCCGGAAAGTACAACAAGAAATAGAAGCGGTAGAAAACAGAATTGAACAGCTTAATACAGAGTGGGAAGCGGTGTCTCTCCAGTTAGGATAAACGGTATACGACTGGAATCCGGTAACTTTTTAACCGCTCCGACAGAAGATACGACAGCTGCTTCTAGTACGGGATGCACCCAAATTTCGCCAAAATATACGCTTGAACCGCTTGGCTTGGATAACATCTGTGCTATCCGCACCGTATTTATATTCCGGTCACCGGACAGAACTATTTTCTTCCCGGCGCATCATCTCCAGCAGACGGGGAGTATCATACAGGGAACCGATATACCACAGACTGCTGCTGCTTCTGGTTATTCCACCGGAGCAAAATCCGTTGCCCGTACAGTTTTTTCCGGCAGTCCCGGCACAACCAGCTCCAGATGGCCGGGCAGCAAAAGCCGCTGTTCCGGCAGAAACAACGTCCCCGCTGCCACTGCAGCTGGCAGATGGAACCGGGAGAATTCCGTCTCCGGTTTCCGATCCGCCGTCAGAAGCAAGCTGCCCGGCTGCCGGAGCGACATCAGGATTCCGGACTAAAACAGCCCTACCGCCCAGCCGTTCATACCCATCGGTGTATTTTTTATGGTCATCAAAAAATACCGTTTCAGCTACAGTACTGCCGGCACCCGAAATTGCATTCAGGTATGCTTCAGGATATGGTTTTCCCCGGAGGTTATTCCGTTCCACATCATACACACCGGTAAATATATCCGCCACATTTAAAAATTCAAGGACCCGTTCCGCATGACACCGCGGAGCATTGGTCAGAACCGTCATAGGCAGTCCTAGGGACAGCAGCAATGTCCGCAAATCCGGATCCGGCTGCAACTCATCCACTTCTTCCGGCGGATGTACCGCATTAAAATAACCGGAAACATCTGTCAAGCCGTGTTCATTTCTGAGCCATTCCAGTGTTGTTCCATAAAGCGGAAGCCGTTGCCGGCGGAGTGCCACCGCTTCATCATAAGTCACCCCTAAAAAGCCGGCGGTATATACCAACATTCTCCGGGTAATTCCCTGATTCATTGCAGCGGTTTCCGGATACAGTGTATTGTCCAAATCAAACAGCAGATGGGAAATCATTCCGGTACTCCTTGTTATTTTTTCCGGTCAAATGAAGATTCTATTTGAAGCTCCCCCCGGTATTTTGCAACTGTCCGGCGGGCAACCTGTATTCCCCGGGCGGCAAGCATGTCAGATAATTTTTGATCCGACAGGGGTTTTGCTCCCGGATGTTCAGTTTCATAAGCCTGAATCATTTCTTTTAATTCCAGTTTGACGCTTTCCTTTGAACGGACACCTGCCGGTTGTTCCAAACCGGAAACCGGTGCCGGTTTTGCTTCAACTTTAGAAGAAAAGAAATACTTTAATTCAAATAATCCCCATTCACACTGCAGGTATTTTCCGTTGGCAATCCGTGAAACAGTTGTTTCATGAACATTCATCTTTTCCGCCACGTCTTTCATCCGCAATGGAATCAGAAATTTCGGTCCTTTTTCAAAAAAGGTATGCTGAATATCCACCAGTAACCGGGCGGTTTTTAACAATGTTGCTTCCCGTTGCTGCACTACATCGATAAACCATTCCGCATCCCGTACCGCATTTTTGATAAACTTTTTTTCTTCTTTACCGGCGGATTTTAACACCGAGTCAGAATTGAGGACCGATTTGAATGACGGTGATACAGCAACCTGTGGCAACATTCCCCGTAAGAGTTCAACCTGAAACCGCACCCCGCCGTTCTCTTCATCAGGAATTTTCGTAACCCTGACATCAGGTGCAATAAACCGGGTTCCGCTGCTGCTGAACCGGCGTCCCGGCAAAGGTTCCAGGGATCTGATAAAATCCACCGCAGCAGAACAGGCCGCTTCTGTAAGCGGTTGCGGGGGAACCGGCTCAGCGGTCATTGCCATTTTCCCGCTGCCCGGTATACCGGCAGTACCGGACGCAGTATCCGCAGCAGCACGGCGGGCTTCACCGGTTCCGCCAGTACCGGAAGAATCTTTCCCGGAACCGGCTGTTTCCCTTTCTGCCAGTTCCTGCAACTTTTTCAACAGCGTCGCCGGCCGGGAACGTTCCAAAAGAGACAGCCTGCCGTCCAACAGATACAACGCCAGCGGCGGAGCATCCGGTATCTGCTGTGCCTGAACCAGCAGGGATTCTTCCGGACCAGATGTAGCGCATCCCGGCGGATCAAGCTGCCGGATAATATCCAGACAATACCGGAGCCGTTCCGGTGTTTCCCGGGAATCCAATCTATCAAGAAGATTTTCCGGCGGCTCCCGGTTGAACCCCCTGCTGTCAAGATTATCAATCAATTTAATTCCAAGAGCAATATCCTCCGGATTGCGGACCGATAACCGGAACTGGAACAATAGATGCTCCTGCAAAGACTCCTGGGGCTGAGGAACATTTTCCAAAAAAGACTGGAAATTATCACTTTCTTCCTTTCCTGCGGCAGACGCTTCTCCCGTCCTGACATTATCGCTGATATTCCGGTCTATCCTGACGACGGATTCCATATCCCGACGGGCATCCCGCACGATTTCCAAGGCAGGATTCCGCTGGGTTTCTTCATATATAAAATCACACAATTCCTGTGTGTTCATTGCCAGAAAAGAGAGGGATTGTATCATTTGCGGTGACAGTTTCAACTGCAAGCTTTGTTTCTGATGCTGCGTAAAATTCATACTGAAACCAGGCATGAACACTCCTTATATTATATCGAACTGGCAATAGGATCTCTTCTATATAAGATAGTAGCATAAAACACCACTTTACGGTATACTGCATTCATGAAAAAACTTGAAATGCTTGGATTATATATTCCGGAGATTCTGCTACCGGCAGATTCAATTCCCATAAGTTCGTGGGCAGTAATAGCTTGTGATCAATATACCCAAGACAGGGAATATTGGAAAAAAGCTGCAGACGCTGCCGGGACAAATCCGTCCACCCTACAACTTATACTGCCAGAAGTGTATCTTAATGACGAAGACAAGACCCGCCGTATAAAAGCTGTCCATCAGACAATGCAGGCATACCGGGATGCCCAGCTTTTCAAGCCTCCGGTAACAGGATTCATATATATTGAACGGACAACTGCATACGGCAGAATCCGGAAAGGTCTGGTTGCGGCTGTTGATTTGGAAACTTACGAGTGGAAACCGTTTTCAAAAGCTCTGATCAGGGCGACAGAAGCGACAATCCCGGAACGGATTCCTCCCCGTATGGAAATACGCAGAGGCGCAGCCTTGGAGTTACCCCATATCATGCTGCTGGTCAATGACCCGGAACACCGTTTAGTAGAAGCTGCGGGCACAGCTGTCAAAGAAGCCGGAATCAAACCGGTGTACGACGGTGATTTAATGCTGGATTCGGGACATGTCACCGGCTGGCCCGTCCAAAAAAAGCTACTGGACAACACCGTCTCTGCGCTGGACTACATCGCAAATAACAATACGGAACCGGATGGTTCGGTATTCCTGTTTGCTGTAGGTGACGGGAATCATTCTCTGGCAACAGCAAAAGCTGTATGGGATGAATATAAAACGTCCCGGATTCAATCTGGTGTTTCTGAAACAGAACTGAAAAATTCACCCTTACGGTATGCACTGGTGGAAATTGTCAATATTTACGATGAAGGACTGACTTTTGAACCTATACACCGGGTATTGTTCCATGTAGATTCCGGGCAACTGATTACGTACTGCCAGGAACAGTTGGGAGGTATCATAGAAGATTGTGCCGGCGAAAACGAACTTCAAGAAGCAGTCCATGCCGGCGGTGGAACATTCGGATTTGTATATTGTGACGGAAATTCCGTCCGGTACCAGTGTCTGAAAACACCAGTTACTGCATTGGCTGTCAGCAAACTACAGCCGGTACTGGATGTATTCATAAAGGCAGCAGAAATGCGGGCGGCATATCTGCAAAAAGACTCTCCTGAAATAGACTATATCCATGGCAGCGAAGAGGTTTTCCGTCTGGGAAAACAGCCTGGTACTGTTGCAGTTTTATTGCCGCCGGTAGCAAAGGATTGTTTCTTTTCAACAATCGCAGAAAACGGTCCCCTACCCCGTAAAAGTTTTTCCATGGGCGAAGCAAGCGAAAAAAGATTCTATCTGGAAGCACGGAGTATTGCGGTTACCAACTGACAAATAATCCTGCAACAGGTTATTATATTTGTCCCAGAATCTGCCACCGGAAACCGCAGGAAACAGCAAAAAACCAGCGGGATGCGCCGCCCCGGGAATTTTCACTCCGGGAATACTCTGTCAAAGCCCCTGGTTTATACCAGCTGGAACCGTCAATAACCGGCTGGTATCCTCCAGCAACCTGGATAATAAACAAAATCCGGGAAGATGCAGATAATTCACCAGTGACACTGCCGGAAAATCCCGGTAATCCGGTCATCCGGTAATCAATATAATCGGTATTTGTAACATGGTGCGTATCATACCCGTTTATCAGAACAAACGGCTGCACTTCCGCCAACAGGGAAAGAGCGAACTGCGGCACACAC
>CALXOI010000034.1 GCA_944389965.1 uncultured Treponema sp. | reverse complement strand
ATACTTACCGGTTCTTTTTGAGAAACAGGCATTAACAACAATAAAAACCCTAACAGGATAGTAAGGAAAAAACCCAAAACCATTACAGCTCCAACAGGAAGCCGAACAGGGATTTTTTTTTGTGTCATCATGGGGCAAGTATATCACCGGGAACAGATTATTGGAAGCCCCGGAAAAAAAGTAAAACAATCAGCTTTAATATTATCAAAATTAAAGTTTTTATTTCAAAGGAGCAGGCGGGGATTAAAAACCGGACACGGGTTTCCGCAGAAAATCCCGTTCTGTTCAGCATTTGAATTATTCCGGATTTTCTTTTATACTGCACCGGATGGAAACACATAATTTTACGGATATTCCGCTGAAAGAGATTGGCAGGATACTGCGGGGAGTGGTCACCAAACCCTCGGACATCCGGGACAGGACATCCGATGAACCCACCGGCATTTTTTTTCTGACGGTTTCTGATATTCAGGAAAATTACCTTTCACCTTCCATGCGGTGCCTTAAAAATATAGAAGACCGGGAGCAAAAGCATTGCCTTTTGGAAAACGATATTGTCATCGCCAAAATGGGGCAGCCAAAGCTGGGGCTTGCCCGGAATGTGGGCAGCCGTAAAATCATTGTCTCCCAGAATCTTTACATTCTCCGGTTTGACTTTCAGAGAGTCAACCCCGTGTATATCCGGGCTTTTTTTGAAAGCCCCTTGGGAACCAGCCGCCTGGAAGCAGCCTACGTAAAGAGCACAATTCCTACGCTGCCGGTACGGAACCTTGAAAACCTGTTAATCCCACTGCCGGAACCAGAACACCAGCTGTCCGGTTTACAAAAACAGGCTCGTTTTGCAGAAGAATATCTCTTAATAGAAGAAAAAGAACAGGAATTCCGCTTTTTAGCAGAAGAAGAACGGAAGAAACGGACCGGTCTTTTTGCACAGAATCTTGCAGACTGACGGTTGCGGTTCCTGTATTGTTTTTATAAGTTTTCCATATATAGTGCTGTACTAGTGCTGTAACATACGCCGTATACTTTACGGATCCCGGTTTTGATAGTGCCCCGCAAGTCTGTCAAATAAAACGGTTATTTATAACCATTTTATTTGACATTCCGTTTATTATGTGGTATATTTTGGTTATTGATAACCGGTTTTCTAATACATTTATTTAGGAGTTTATATGCCAAGTTCCAAAACATTACCCTGCACAATGTGTCCCGGTTGTGCCCACTATGAATTCAAAAAAGCTTCAAAGCGCCACTACTGCGACAATTCACTGTCTTTTACCAGTTCTTCAAAGTGCGGACAGAATCCCGATAAAGAGGGAACTTCTTCCAATACCTGCAGAAAATTTGAACCCCGGTAACTGACCGGCTCCCGGTAGAACACAACCTGTTCTACCGGGTTTTGTTCCAGCTGCATTTTGATTAAGGAGAAAACATGAGTTTAATGGCGTTCGGATATAAAATAAAAAAAATTACTGCGCTCATTACCGCCGGTACGCTTTCCGGCTTGGAATCCGTCATTGCACAGGCAAAGGAGATGAATCTTGCGGAAAGTTACGGTCTTACCCAGAATACAGAAAAACTGGATCTGTGGTATGCAAAATTAGCGGAAAACCTGCTCACTGCAAAAGAACCGGTTATTCCCGACGTGACCGACATTGGTTTTGGAGAAGAGCTTGTAGAAAAAACGTCCCAGCCCCTGCCGCAAAAAGAGCCACGGAAATTCCTTGTTACCAGAAAAAATGTTCCCGGCTGGCAGGATGCGGTGGTTGTAAACACGTATACAAAAGAAGAAGCTTTGGCACTGCTGAAAGTCTACTATCAGGATTTTGAAGTTCATCACAACGGGGAAAGAATGGGTTTTGAGTACCGGGAACCAGTACCGGAAACAGAAAAGAAATACAAGTGGCGGCAAATTGATGCCCGCAGGCCGGGAAGTTATGCCAACTACGTTAAAAATATTCAGCCGGCACAAAACTATGAAAAACCGGTACCCGGAAAGACAGAAACCCCGTTGACAGACAAAACATTCTTTCCCGCCCCACGGGACGGAGACCGGCGGTTTGAACTTTGCGGTTACCTTGTATTGGAAAGAGATTCCCAGGTTTTCCTGTATACCGGAAGCCCCATTTTTGGAAAAAGCGTTTTGCATATTTCCTTTGAAAAAGCCTGCGAGAATATCCGGAAACACGTCGATGCCGGAATGGAATAGGATTTGTGGCGGCAGAACATATAACCGGTACCGGCTGCCGGAATAATGAAAAACTAAAATGTGCACAGCAACAGCTGCCGTAAGATTCCCTGAAACAGACAGAAACATAACCGGTAGAATTATAAAAACTGCAAGCCCCACGCCTGCGGTTTTATTCCGTGTTTTACATTACTTAATTTTCCAAATCAACACCCTCCCGCCCCGCTCTTTCCAAATACCGTATTTCTTACTATAATAGACATCACTATGGAAACAATGAAAAGAACCGTTACCTGCGGGGATCTCCGCGGGACTGACGAAGGAAAAAACGTAATATTAAACGGATGGATTCACCGCAAGCGGGATCACGGCGGAATCTCTTTTATCAATCTGCGCGACCGGTACGGTCTGACACAAGTAGTCGTTGACTCTGATTCTCCGGTGGCACTTGCGGAGCTGGCTGCGGATTTAAAGATGGAATACTGCATTGCGGTAGAAGGCACAGTCCGGAGGCGGCCTGATTCTATGGTCAATCCTGAAATGCCCACGGGAGAAGTGGAAGTCGTGGCAAAGCAGATACTGGTGCTGTCAAAAAGCGAAGTCCTCCCCTTCATGATTGACGAGGTTACCAAAGACGGTACTCCGGTTATCCCCAACGAAGACTTACGGCTTAAATTCCGTTACCTTGATTTGCGTACTGCAGCGATGCAGCACCATCTGGCACTCCGCCACAAAGTGACTATCGCCGTGCGGAAATATCTGGATGCCCACGGATTCTATGAGCTGGAAACACCGACTTTTATCAAGTCAACCCCGGAGGGTGCCCGGGATTATCTGGTACCGTCCCGGTTGTATCCCGGACAGTTTTATGCATTGCCCCAGTCACCCCAGCTGTACAAACAGCTTTTGATGGTATCGGGTTTTGACCGGTATTTCCAAATTGCCCGTTGTTACCGGGATGAAGATGCCCGGGGCGACCGCCAGCCGGAATTCACCCAGATTGATATGGAAATGAGTTTTGTTTCCAGAGATGACGTGCTTTCCATGACGGAAGGAATGATGGCGGCAGTGTTCAAGGACACTATGGGAATAGAATTGCGTACACCGTTCCCCCGGATTGCCTATGATGACGCCATTGAATGGTACGGCAGCGACAAACCGGAACTCCGTTTTGATATGAAAATGCAGGACGGAACATTCTTGGCTGAATGCGGGTCTTTCCAGGCATTCAAAGATGCCTGTGCAGCAGGCGGAACGGTAAAAGCGCTGGTTGTTCCCGGCGCCGCAGAAGCCTACAGCCGGAAAAAGATAGAAGAACTGGAATCAACCGCTAAAATCTACAAGGCACGGGGATTAGGGTGGACAAAAGTCACCGGAACGGAAACCAGCCCGGCACTGGAAGGCGGCATTGCCAAATTCTTTGAAGGCGCAGCCGGAAAAATCTGCGCAGAACTCAACGCACACCCCGGCGATTTACTCCTGTTTGTGGCAGATGCAAAGAAAAAAACGGCCTGTACCGCACTGGGCGCCGTCAGAACCCGGCTGGGCAAAGATTTGAATCTGTGCAACCCGGATGAATTCGCGTTTGCATGGATTGTGGATTTTCCCATGTTTGAATGGAATGAAGAAGAAAACAAATGGGACACAGCCCACCATATGTTTACCATGCCCCAGGAAAAATACCACGCAACACTGGAGTCCGATCCGGGCAGCGTCAAAGGCGACCTGTACGACCTGGTTTTGAACGGATACGAACTGGCATCCGGTTCAATCCGTATCCATGACCCTGACCTGCAAAAGCGGATTTTTAAGATTGTGGGATTTGACGAAGCGGAAGGTCAGAAAAAATTCGGGTTCCTGACTGAAGCATTTAAATATGGCGCCCCGCCCCACGGCGGTATCGCACCGGGCCTTGACCGTCTGGTTATGCTGATGTGCAAGGAAACTTCTATCAAAGAAGTTATTGCGTTTCCTAAAAATACGTTTGCCCAAAGTCCCATGGATGACTGCCCGTCAGAAGTGGATCAGAAACAACTGGATGAACTGCATCTGATTATTAAAAAAGACTGACCGGTACGGGTACAGGCGGTTCTGCCGGAATATTCCGGCAGAACCGCCTGCCCACCCTGCACTTTTTTTGCCGCTGCCGGCTGTTATCCCAACGCAGTTATTTCTTCAATTACTTTTGCAGAAAGCGCTTCAAGCTCATCCGAATTATCTTTGACCCGCTGCATCAGCAGATTCATCTGCTGCAATGCGGAAAGTAATTCAGTACCGCCGTCCGCCTGTTCCGTGACAGCATGCTGGATAACTAATTCCTGTTGCTTTACCTGTTCTGAAAGCTGTACAACCTGCGCAAACAACGTCTGGGCTTCGCTGGATGAAACGGCTGTTGTATCTATCAGCTTTTTTATGTTTTTCAATACACGGGTAATTTTCTTTGCCTGCCCACCGGAATTTTCTGCCAGTTTACGGATTTCTTCCGCTACAACAGAAAATCCCCGGCCGGCAGAACCGGCATGGGCAGCTTCAATTGCCGCATTCATGGATAAAAGCCGTGTCTGACTGGAAATGTTCCGGATAACCGCATTCGTGTCGGCAAGCCCTCTGGAATGGGTTTTAATTTCCGTAATCATGGACGCAACCCCGTCCATTCCTTCCTGCCCCCGCTGGGAAGCAACCGCAAGGTCTTCCACCACTTTAGCATTGTTGTCCAGAACTTGTTTAATCGATCCTACATTTGCAACCATCTCTTCAATTGCGGCAGAAGACTGGGACACGCACGTTGCCATTGAATTGATAATATCCGTCAATGCCTGTACATGTTCTCCCGTAGTTTTAACTTTTTCGGAAATAGAGCTGACCGTCAAAGAAATAGTACTGGTTATTTCGTCCTGATGGCTCTGGTGCATTGCCTGTACCATTTGTTGCATATATGCGGCACAGTTTTCTATCACATTCAATCCGTTGGATATGGCAACAGCCATCTGTTCACAATTTTTATAACCGCAGGAACCGCAATTCAAGATGTGTTTCGGTTCCGTTTTCCGCATTTTGCGGAATACTGCTTTTATTTCATCCGGTCCCACCGGATGAATTGTTGAATGGAAATGTTCTGAACAATCAGTATACGTCCGGGTGTACAGTTTTACTTTACCGGTTTCTCTTTTTACCGGAAGGTGCCGGAATGTATGTTTCCTGCCAGCCGCAACGTCACCCGTCCGCCCAGCAATCCTGCGTTCAATACAACCTTCCAGACGGTCTTGGTGGGCATCAGTGTTCATGGTACCGCATCCGCCGACACAGCCCATGTCACAGTTCAAACAGTCAACCAGCTGGAATACCGGAGCATCCCCGTTCCGGATTGCCTGGGATAAATGGGCCAGATAACTGTAAATACGGGGCTGTCCTTCAATAATCCGTGCCCTGTTCCTGATATCAGGAATATATTGTTCTATAATACGGGTTAAACCTCCGGAAACAACAATTCCGGTTCCCACACCGGCGGCAGGGGATGCATACTGAACAGCCGGATAATCCGCAGGATTGATATTGTTATCAGACAGATATTGCTGGAGAGATTTCAGCGTTACATTATAATCTCCCAGCCCGATGTCATCAAATTCCCGGCGCTTTGCATAACAGGTTGAAATAACTGCTGTTTTTGCATCCGCATACTCAGGATACGTATCTTTTATCCACTGGAGCGTATAATGCATGGGGCTTCCAACCGGTGAAACATACGGTATGAGCTCAGGCCGGTAAATTTCGATAAAAGAAACCAAAACAGGACACGTCTGTGAAACCAGCAGTTCCGGATTTTTTTCCTGCAAATACCGGGCACAGGCTTTACCTGCCAACTCTGCCCCGAAGGATTCATCAAATACTGCTGTAACGCCTTTGGAAACAAGCCATCCATTTAAATTCAAGTAATTATTTTCAAACGCAGTAGTAACCGCAGGGCTGACAACAGCAACAACCTTTTCACCCCGTTCCAGCGCCGCAAAAAAACTGCCGGTATCGTCAATTCCCCGGCGGGCGCCGTGGGTACAGGCATCAATGCAGATACCGCAGCCAATACACAAATCAGAATTTACCGCAACATAATTACCTGAGCTATTGTTGCACATCCGCGTAGGACAAACAGCAATACACCGGTGACATCTCACACATTTTTCTTTATCAATTTCTATTACCGGCCGCACGATTTTCACCTCTTTTTTGAAGCCAGCTCTCCACTTTTTATATTAGAATGCTATACGATAACCGCAGAAAAGTCAAACATCATTACTTCAAATGTACGATAAAAAGTAAGCTGCTCATGAAATTATACTGGGTTATATCATCATAGTCCCGGTACATTCCTTTTTTTGCGAATAATGTTGCGGTTATCCCCGCAGAATACCGGTCTGTTATTTTATGACTGTATGTTGCAGTAATACTGTTGATGACTGTCCCGCCGGGTGAACCGTTTACGGCGATTTGCCGCTGCAGGCTGAGAACCGCATACAGCATATATTTTAGCGAAAGCGTTCCTGCCAACGGATGGGACACAGAAAAATTTGCCTTTGCTCCGACACCGGAACCAAAATCATAAATGCGCCGTTCCCCGCCGGTTTCGTTGGGAATCTCGTTACTGATAAAATAATAAAACTCTGACCCGCCCAGCAGAATCCAGTTTGCGTGCAGATCCCAGCAGATATTCCAGTTTTGGGGCAGCAGAATCCGCTCTTTCATCGTAAATCCCACCGCATGACTGGCGTAATCCATCCGTTTTGCATACACAACATCACAATGCATTCCCATACCAATTGTGTTCTGAACCGTCTCTGTTGAACCGGCATTTGTCGAAAACAAAATACCGTCAGACGTAAATACAAACTGAAAGTTAGCCGGTGACCATTCGCCGTGCAAATCGAGATTAAAGTGGTCATAGGGAATCCGGGTTTTCAGTCCGTACGGTTTTCCGTACACAAGGGAAAGTCCGCCACCCACATTGGCGTAATACCAGTATGGCAAGGGATCCCGCCGGGCTGCCGGCTCAAACAAAACTTTTGTAAATCCGGTACTCAAAGCTGTATGATATGACAAAGATGTTATCCTGCCTGGAATTTCACGGTTGTACTGGCCGGTTACTGTTTCGTTAAAGGCTTCCATGGGATTGGTCAGAAAAGCCCACCAGCCGCCGGCGGCAGCCGCTTCAGAATAAATCCGGTGGAACATTTCACCCATCATCATTCCGCCGGTTGTCGTAATAATCAAATCATTGATGGACGGACGCTCTGTTTCGCAGAATAATTCCCAGGTAACGCTGCCAAACGCAGTGTATAATCCTGACAACCAGAAATTCATCCCGTTTGCCCGGGCGGCAGAAAAATAAAAACTGCCCTGATAGGGATGTCCCAGTTGGTTTACATTGAATTCATCCTGATCCCAAACCCAGGGATTCATTACATTTGTTTTAATTGTATCAAAAGAAATATACGCATACGGTTTTTGCAGCACAAACCGGTTGAACGCCAGCAGCGTGACATTGCTCAACAGCACTTCCCCTGCGGCAATCGCATAATTGCCGGCAGAAACGGATTCCGTATCAGAACCGGTTACCGGATTTATGGCGCTATACTCTTCTGTGGCAGCAATATTGGACAAGAGCACCAGCCCTGCAAGTATACACACAAAGTTTTTCATACCGTTTTCCCTGCGGACACTTTATCCGATACCGGCAGAATTTGCAACGACAACAAAAAAATATTATAGTACATACTATGAAAATACGTCATTCCATCTTAAAATCTGTACTTACCGGTACCGGTTTTGCCGGACTGCTGTTGCTGGTAACTGCCTGCAACCGGACACCATTACCCGCCCGTACAGAGCTTTGTATGGGAACTGTTTGTACCGTGAATTTATACCGGGCGGGAACAGAAGAACTGTACAACAGCCTGTTCCAACGGCTGAATGATATTGAAGCGGTATTCAGTGTCAACCTGCCCGGCTCGGAAATTTCTGCTGTCAACCGGAATGCAGGAATTGCACCGGTCGCAGTTTCCGACGAAGTGCGCACCGTCTTAAAAGAAGCGTGTAAATATGCGGAAGCAACCGGGGGCGCTTTTGACCCTACCGTCGGGCCTCTTGTCGATTTATGGGGAATCGGAGGAGATGCAAGCCGGATTCCCGATCAGGCGGAAATAGACGCTGCCCTGGATCTGGTAGACTACCGGCTGCTGCACATAGATGATGAAGCAGGAACCGTATTTCTTCCGGTTACCGGAATGAAGCTTGATTTAGGCGGTATCGTCAAAGGATACGCAGCCGACGAACTGGTGGAAATTGTTACTGCAGCAGGAATTAAAACGGCTCTGTTTGATTTGGGCGGCAATATATACGCTTTTGGAGTCAAAGAAGACGGCAGCCCCTGGCGTGTCGGTATCAAAAATCCGCAGAATCCGGCAGGGCAACCGGTCATCAGACTGGAAATTGACAATATGTCTGTGGTAACATCAGGCGTGTACGAACGGTACTTTGAACAGGACGGCATCCGCTACCATCATATTCTGGATACAACCACCGGGTACCCGGTATGGAATCATGTGATGTCTGCGACAATCATCAGCCCCAGTTCCCTGCAGGCAGACGCATTATCTACATCCCTGTTCATGCTGGGACCGGATGCCGGTATGGAACTGTTGTCCCGGTTCCAGACAGAAGGTATCATTATCCGGGATGACAACACCGTTACCGCTACCCCCGGAATTGCCGCAACCATGGCATTACTGGATTCCTCTTTTACCTTGCAATAACGGGCAACCCGATATACAAAACTTTACCGGTGCATTTACGGTACATATACCGGCAGTTCCGGTTGATGTCAGATTATTCCTGCCGGCTGCATAACAGATGGCGCGCACGTTCTCCTTGTGCGGTACAGTGACATCTCACCCCGGAACAGTATGGTTGATTCCGGAAACATATAGAATTCCGGAACGGGGATTACACCGTTTTATCCCTTACCCGCCGGAGCAGTTCCATCCATACACTGCCGCCACTTGTTCCGGCACGTTCTCTATATAAACCGGCACTACTCTGACAATTGAACATTTTTTGAATAAATGTTATTCTCGTAATATGAATACCCTCACTGCACTTTGTGCAATCGGTGCAGAAAAAATACTCGGAAACGAAATAAAACAACTTGGCTACCGGCTTAAAGACACCGGTTCCCGTATTCCCGGCCGGGTAACATTTTTCACTGATGACGACGGCTTATATCGTTCCAACCTTTGTCTGCGGACAGCAGACCGGGTATATCTGCAATTGGCATCATACCCGGCGGAGGATTTTGATGCATTGTTTGACGGAATATACAGCGTTCCCTGGCAGGATTTTTTCCGAAAAGATGTGCGGGTTGTTATCGACAAAGTGCGGACCCATAACAGCAGGCTGTCATCAGAGCACAGTATTCAGGGAATTGCCCACAAAGCTGTTTATACAAAACTCGGCGATATATGGAACATCCATACTATGCCGGAAACCGGGGAACGCTCCGATATACGTATATATATAGAAAACAATCAGGTTTCTGTGCTGCTTGATTTATCCGGGGTTCCGCTCCACCGGAGGGGATACCGTAAAGACGGAGGAACCGCTCCTATCCGGGAAACGCTCGCCGCAGCGATGCTGCAGATGATGTGCTGGCGCAGAAAAACCCCGCTTCATGACCCGTTCTGCGGGGCCGGTACCATAGCCTGCGAAGCGTTGCTGTATGCCCACAATGTGGCGCCGGGTTTCGGACGGCGGTTTGCACTGGAAAACCTTGCTATTTTTAACCCCGAACGGGCGCAGCAAATCCGCTGTACAGAAGCAGAAAAAATCCGTCCGGATTGTATTGCACGGATCACCGGAACAGATATTGATATGGATGCGGTGCTCCGTTCCCGGGCAAATGCGGAACGGGCCGGGGTAACCGCCGGTAGAGCTTTACAGATGATTGGCAGTGATGCCCGTATTCCCCGCCCTGACTTTGAACAGGCAGATGTCCGGGAACTGGCAGCCCCTTACGAAACAGGACTTTTATTGGGTAACCCGCCGTACGGTGAGCGGCTGGGAGACGGGGAACAGGCACGGAACTTATACCGGGATATGGCTGCGCTGTTCACACTGTTTCCCGGCTGGGATATGGGATTTATCACTTCCCAACCCACTTTTGAGGCAGATATCGGACAACAGGCAACTACCAGGAAAATGCTGAAAAGCGGCAATCTGGATACTGTTTTTTATCAGTTTACAAACCGGAACAATGGAGTCAACAATGGCAATCATAGTTGAACACGAAAAACGGAAACGGGAAATATTGGACAAAGCTCTGGATATTTTTATGGAAGAAGGGTACGAAGATGTCACCTTCCAGAAAATCGCTGACCGGTGCGGTATTACCCGTACTACATTATATATCTATTTCAAAAATAAGCGGGAAATTTTTCTTTGGAGTATAAAACAGCTGACCGGAGAAATAGAATCATCTTTGCTGACTATTGCACAGGCAGCGGATATTCCGGTAAGAGAACGATTGAATAAAATCCTGTATACAATTCTTGACAAGTGCGCCGAAAACCGCCGTTTATTTACGGTTACCCTTACCTATCTGCTGCAATTAAAAAAAACCGGCAAAGATCCTGCGGTCCGGGTGCGCAGAAGAATCCTGCGGCTGCGGCACCTGCTGTCCACCGTTATTATTGAAGGAATCAATACCGGCGAATTTAAACCGGTAAGTGTCCACAACACGAATGAATTGCTTTACAGTATCATTGAATCCGCCATATTCCGGCTGGCGGTGCTTGATCAGAAAGACATCAGCGAATTGCGGACTACTTTTGACCTGACCGTTTCCGGCATTCTTGCCCAACCTGCAGATAACACCTGACACCAATCCGCGTCCTGCCGGACAACAGTTACCGGCAGGGAACCGGCACACGCATCCAGCCGGAACAAACCCTGCCCCGCAATATATTCCGCATCCTTGAAAATTTTTTTGCGGCATAAACCGCTGCCCGTCTCTTTACGGATACCGCCAGCCGGCGCAGTTCCGGTACAATCCACCAATCCCGGAAAACAGGAGCTCCGTTACAGGAAAACAGCAGATTCCGGAAGTCTACGGGTTATAATCTGCATCAGAACCGGATGCGACACTGCTGGGAACAGTCACCGAATCAATGTCACTTAATGAACCGTCTTCCTGTGCTTTTTGAATTTTTACTTTTACCGGAAGTGCCCACCGGTATACAGTAAAGGGATAGTTGTCTTCCGGTTCGCTTTTTATCTGGGCGGTAAGGACAGACACAGAAACCGGTACATCCAGATAGTCTGCCGTCAGCACATTCCGTAAATCGACAGTACAAGTGCTGCTGCTTTTATCTGTCGCCACAGGTACCAGCAATACTTCCTTTCCGTTGGAAACAGCCAGCTGCACCGGGAACTCTGTTCCGGTTCCAGATAAAGAAGTTCCCGCAAAAATACCGGCGGCAGGTTCCAGCGTCAGAGTATAATTTTCCGGGTTAAAAACAAATACCTGGGTATCCGCCAATTCACTGCTGCCGCTGTACAGCCGGAGCTCCCCGGCTGTAGATGCAGGAGCCGTAATGCTGACTGCTTCTGTCCGTTTATACATTCTGCCGGAATCCGAGGAAACAGCATACCGTACATAGTATTCGTAGTTTTTACCGGCTGCAATATAGGTGTCACTAAAATGATAACTGTTTTGCGGCATACCCGATTTGGGAATCATCTGTCCGATATTTATGAATTCACCGGCATCGCTGCCGTCAGCAGGAACTTTCCGGCGGAAAATATTGATCCAGCGGTAATTTTCATCAGTATTACAACTCAAAATAATAGAACCATCTGATGAGGTAGCGACGGGCTTGGTCAGAAGCGGTTCGCTGTCATCAGATGCTTCAAACAAGCCCTGGCACGAACCGGTAAACAGAATATATATAACAATAAGTACAGTCTGCCATATAATTGCGGAATGTTTCATATGTGTCCCTCTGCATATTATCGACCGGAACGGGTATATTCTTGACGCACCGCCGGCTCTTGAAGGTAGTATACCAGTGTTTACCCGTTTTGAACAGCAGAATCCTTCAAATGCAGGATACGCTGGTTCCGGGAACCCCGGAACCGCAGCGTTATGTCTTTTTCTTCTTCGATAAACGGTCCGTCCACCAGCACATCGATTGCAGCCAGCATCCGGCCGGTAACCTCACAATGTTTTCTGCCGCCGGCAGGAAGCAGGTCTTTTTCCAGAACATATCCGGTATAGCACCAGATATTTTTCTGCGGGAATGCAGCTTTTACCCGTTCCAAAAACGGCGCCAAACACCGCTGGTTTTCTTCTTCAAAGGGTTCGCCTCCCAGAACCGTCAACCCGCTGATATAATCTGGCGCCAGTGCCGCAAAGATTTCGGCTTCTGTATCCGGGGTGAATTCCCTGCCGTAACAAAAATCCCAAGTCTGGGGATTAAAACATCCTTTGCAACAGTTCCGGCAACCGGACACGAACAGGGAAACCCGGACACCGTCACCGTTGGCGATATCCGTTTTCTTAATATTACCGTAATACATGGAACTGCCGCATTACAAATGAAGAACCCGTTCTTTGATTTCCTGGGTCCTGCCCTGGTTCCAGTATTGCGTACCGATATATCCGCACGTCCGGCGGGCAACATTCATTTTTGTCTGATCCCGGTTGCCGCAGGACGGACATTCCCAGACAAGTTTTCCGTCAGCATCAGCAACAACCTGAATTTCTCCGGTGTAACCGCACGCCTGGCAGCAGTCACTTTTTGTGTTCAATTCCGCATACATAATGTGGTCATAAATGTGCCGCAACAGCGCCATAACCGCAGGAATATTGCTTTCCATATTGGGAACTTCTACGTAACTGACTGCACCGCCGGGGGACAACTCCTGGAACTGGGCTTCAAACGACAGTTTTGTGAATGCATCCACCGGCTCCGTTACATGGATGTGGTAACTGTTGGTAATATAATTTTTATCCGTAACACCGGGAATTTCCCCAAAGCGGCGCTTGAGGCACTTTGCAAATTTATATGTCGTACTTTCCAGCGGCGTGCCGTACAGCGAGAATGCGATACTCGTTTCTTCCCGCCAGCGGGCACAGGCTGCATTCAACCGGCGCATAATATCAAGGGCAAAAGGAGTTGCTTCAGGATCTGTATGAGGTTTGCCTGTCATAAACCGGACAGCTTCGCACAATCCTGCGTATCCTAATGAAATAGTGGAGTAACCGTTATACAACAGTTTATCGATGACTTCACCTTTTTCCAGCCGGGCCAATGCGCCGTTCTGCCACAGAATCGGGGCGACATCAGAAGGAGTACCCTTTAACCGGTTATGCCGCATCATAAGCGCCCGCCGGCACAATTCCAGCCGTTCATCAAGAATTTTCCAGAATGCATCCATATCCCCGCCGGAAGAACAGGCGGCATCCACAAGATTTAATGTGACCACTCCCTGATTAAAACGTCCGTAGAATTTCGGAGTTCCGGTTTCATCCCGGTATACGGTTAAAAATGACCGGCAGCCCATGCAGGGATAGCAACAGCCTTCCTTCAGTTCCAGCATTTTCTTTTCCGAAATATAATCCGGTACCAGCCGGCGGGCGGTACATTTTGCCGCCAGTTCCGTCAGATAGTAATACGGAGAACCTTCTTCAATGTTGTCCGGTTCAAGTACGTAAATCAGTTTGGGAAAAGCCGGAGTTACCCAGTACCCTTTTTCATTTTTTACACCCTGATACCGCTGGCGCAGCACTTCTTCGATGATTAGAGCCAAATCTTCTTTTTCCTGTTCAGATTCAGCTTCATTCAAATACATGAATACAGTGACAAACGGGGATTGTCCGTTTGTCGTCATCAGTGTGACTACCTGATACTGGATTGTCTGCACACCCCGGGTGATTTCTTCATTCAGCCGGCGCTGCACAATATAGTCAAACTGTTCCGGTGTATACCGGACACCGGTTACCTGCTCCGTTTCCCGGACATCGGCACTGATACGCTTGCGGCTTACGTCAACAAAGGGTGCAAGGTGGGTCAAAGAAATGCTCTGTCCGCCGTATTGGGAACTTGCCACCTGGGCAATAATCTGTGTGGCAATGTTGCATGCAGTTGAAAAAGAATGAGGCTTGTCGATACGGGTTCCGCTGATAACTGTTCCGTTCTGCAGCATGTCTTTCAAATTCACCAGGTCACAGTTATGCATATGCTGGGCAAAATAATCGGCATCATGAAAATGTATAATACCTTCGTCATGGGCTTTTACAATATCTTCGTCCAACAAAAACCGTTTGGTAATGTCTTTGCTGACTTCGCCTGCCATGTAATCCCGTTGCACACTGACAACCGTTGAATTTTTATTTGAATTTTCCTGCTTAACTTCTTCATTGCTGCATTCAAGCAGGGTTAAAATCTGCCGGTCAGTGGAATTAGCCTTCCGCATCAATTCGTGCTGATAACGGTACGTAATATATTTTTTCGCAATAGAAAAGGCTCCCGCCCGCATAATTTCATCTTCTACCATATCCTGAATAGCTTCTACGCTTAATTCTGTCTGTGTAGAAAGTCCGTAATGTTCGATATGATCTGCAATAGCACGGATTTGTGCATCGGTAAGCCGTTCCCCCTGCGGAACTTCCGCATTGGCTTTTGATACTGCGGTAATAATTTTCTGTCCGTCGAATAAAACTTCTTCCCCATTCCGTTTAATTATTTTCACAATGACCACCCTTTTTATTATACGCTATATATAGCGCACATTGGATATGACTATACTATTAGTAGCGGATTGTGTCAATAAAACTTTACAAAAAAATATGCCGTGAGGCAAATATTTTGATGTAGAAACACAACCGCCGGTAACCTGCCGGAACCAATCACAGAGTTGCAGTCACCGGTAACGGTAAAAACATGGGCTGCCGTTACCGGCAGCCCTGCGTTAACAACTGTATGAAAATCAACTCAGTTTGATGTTTACTGTATCAGCCTTGATCCGGGCAAGATGCGACCTGGTCCGCTCTGAATGAGCGACCTGTTTTTTAATACCGGTAGCAATTGTTTCCGTGTATTCAAGTACTTCATTCATACTGGATGTAATGTTCCTGATACCATCTGATAACAGTTCCATTTCCTGCGCAATATTTTTACTGCCCTCAAACATTTCAACGGAACCATTCTGCACATCTTCTGTTATCTCATTAATCTGATGTATTGCCGTAAGAACCTGCCCGCTGCCAGCCGACTGTTCATCCATTGCGTTTTTGATGATAGCTGCCTGGGATTTAACAGCACTTGTCTTATCAAAAATTTCCTGAAACTGTGTTTCTATATGCTGAGTATTTTCAGCAATTTCATTGATGGAATTTTCCAAGGCTTTAAGCCGCTTCGTGATAGTTTTCCCCTGCACATTAGACTCTTCTGCAAGTTTTCTGATTTCATCCGCAACAACCGCAAACCCTTTGCCGGCTTCTCCCGCATGGGCTGCTTCTATGGCGGCATTCATTGCCAGCAGATTTGTCTGGGAGGCAATATTCTGAATAACAGAACTTGCTTCCAGCAAGCCGGCAGATTCAGAAATGATTTCTTTTGCAGAAGCGACAGCAGCACTGACAACCTGCTGACCGTCAAGAGAAGATTTTTCAAGAGCAGCAACACTCTGGGAATTCTGAACAAGAATTTCTGTAACCGATCTGATATTGGCAACCATCTGTTCGATTGCAGCGGAGGACTGTGTCAGGCTGGCTGACTGGGATTCGATATTCTGGTTCAGTTTTTCCAAACCTTTCACAATGTTTGAAACTGTTGCATGGGTTTCTTCAACACCAGCAGACTGTTCCACCGCAAGATCTTTTACTTTCGTTACATTTTCGTCAATATGTACAATTGATTTTTCGGTCTGTTCAAGTTCATTGGACAATTCATTTGTAACAGCAGATAAATACTCCTGGGAATTAACAAAATCTTTGAGAATCTTCTTTGCAGAAGACACAAAAGTATTAAAATCATCTGCAAGCACGCCGAATTCATCCCGGGACAGTATCTGGAGCGCAGCAGCTGTATAATCCCGATCAGCAATGCTGTTTGCCAATGTAATAATTTTATTTATCCGCAAGGTAAGGTTTTTTCCCTGTGATAAATAGGTAAAAAAGTTAACAACAACACAAATCGCCAGCACAGGGATAAAACGGGTTACAAAGTGGAGCAACAATGATGAACCGCTCAGATTGCTCATCTCAACAAACAGGATTGTGACAGAAACAGCAACCACACCGATAAGGCTGAACACAGAAATCAGCGTGTTCCGTGTGGTGAATTTCATTGCAAGATTATTTTTTGATATATCACACCAGGAAAAGTATGCATAAAAAGAATGCAGAAATAACTCATAAAAGAAAAGAGAAAAAATCAACGCAGCGCTAATGGGAAATGAAAAAAAGACAAGATATGGAATCTGTGCCAAAGCATTACCGCCGAACAAACAAATAAATAACGCATACACAAACGAAAAACAAATCGGTCCAAAAACAAATACCCGTGTATAAATACGTATCAACTCATTGATTTTCGTATTATTTTCCCGGTACAAGGCTATGTTTTTATTAAGCCAATGCAACATTGTTGCCGGAAGCGCAATCCCAATAAGAAAAAAGAACCAAACAACCGGATGCAGCAGCAGAGCGGTTTTTGCACTCATATCCACAGGACATACTATCCAGACAAATACAAGCAGCGCAACAACCGGAACTATAAAAATTAAAATTCCATACACAAAAATTTTTGGCGGTAAACTCAGAACAGTATTGTCATTACTATTTTCCATAAAAGATGTGTCTCCTTAAACGGGTATCAGTTTCTTCTAAATATCAACCTTTGCGCAAAGAAGCATTATATGTGTATCTTTGTTTAGATTCAGCTATGAAGTATATCACTTTTGATTTTTTTGTACAATTATGCATTTTGATTTTTTATTCAATTTTATTTCAATAACTTCGCAATCATATATTCATAAACAGAGATATTATCTTCTATAAATTATGTTATATATCTAAAGATAACCAAAATATTAAGCTGGCACATAGAGCGAGCTGTTATATTTTTGTCCTTCACATATACGGAAGAATAATTTAAAAACAAGTTACTCAGAGTATATTTGCTCGCTCAATCAAAAGAAAGAACGCATTCGCCATATCCACGTTTGATACAAAAGATACATAACACAATCACAGGATATAAACAACGGAACGATAGGAACAGTATACACAGGATGTACCGAATCCGCAAGAATAGGAGGTTTTATGACAGATAAAAACGCCGTGTGTATGCCCCGTCAAGGAACAGCAAGCAGCGAACCGGGTACAGCCGGTTTACGGCGAGAATCAGAACCTGCTTTTGATGCTTGACAGCAAAAAAATGGTTTTGGTTTTCTATATACATACTGAATGAAGATTTTGGACAACAAGCCGTATGTAGATTGATGCAGCATACCCAAAACAGTACGCTTATGAAAAAAAACAAAAAGCACAGAAGCAAAACGTCCGTTCCGGTTCACTAAGCAAAACAGAAAAGATGTTTTCTATGTAAAAACACCCTTTGCTAAATCTCATTCCGGAACAGTTTATTTTCTGTATACTTTATCCTCCGGCATAAGCCGGGAACCAAGCAGCGGGCTTTCCGGGTCACAGACAGGAACGGAATTTTTCCGGCGGTCAGCATAGCAGTAAATACAACCATTGGTGCAGGTACCGTAAGTGCCAATGTCAACTGACTCTGCATAACAACATCCGGAACGCTGGCCTTTAGCCGGTTTCAGCACGAAATCCCTGCCGGTAACCAGCTTGATACGGTCAGGATCAATGCACCGGGCAGGCAAAACCCCGGTCTGCCTGAATTCACTTTTTTCACAACAGGCAGTAACCGTAATACCGTTCCGTCTCCCGCATTCAGCCATAAAAGCGGCTGTTTCCAGCAACGTTTCTTCCGGCGGAACGTAAATTCCATAACGGTTCATCCGGGATTGTATTGCCGGATATGCATCCACAAAACTGATAACACAGGTATCCGTAAAACCGGCAAAAACCTCCGCAAGATACGCAAAATATTTTTTGTGGTAACAGGCGGTATATTCCGGAGTAAAAATAACAGGATCATAGCGCCAGACCAGACGGTGCGGTCCCAGTTTTTGAGAAAGATTCCGGAAACCGGCTATAATTTCTTTTTTCCGGGGAACAGCCGGTTCAATCACCTGATTATATGACGTAACAGTAAATTGGAAGTAATATTTGTATCCCCTATCATCCAACCAGGAAAGCCGTTCAACAAAAGCCGGCTCTCCCGGTATCACGGAACGGCAGGGATTTTTTGTCCAAAAAACAATACAATCCACATTTTCCGGTTTCAGGCTGACCTCTGTCACCTGCCGGGGATTATAAGGATTACGCACAAGAACGAATCCTTCCCGTATTCTGTTGTAAAACCACCGGCTGTGACAGGCAGGAATATCCGTGCGGCGGCAGCGTACCCCGGTATACTGCTTTCTTTTTCCCAATAAATAAGCAGATTATGTGATATATCATATC
>CALXOI010000033.1 GCA_944389965.1 uncultured Treponema sp. | reverse complement strand
AAATCGGCAGTAATTCCCGCCTCAAGTATTTGTGCTGCAAGGCTCCGGATACGGATTTTACACAAATCAAGCTCTTCCAGAATATGGTTTGTTTTAGGAATTGTTCTGAGGCGTCCGTCTTTTTTGGGTATTTCGAGAACTACATCTGCCAGATGAACAATATCCTTTACCGCAACTGCCGGCAACGGATACCGGGATGCAGTCCCCGGTTTCCGGGTTAACAGCGATGCAAGATAATCAGGCAGGTATCCTGTTTCAGGAAAGTTGAATTTACCGTTTTGTGCATCCTGTACAAAAGCACACAGCCGTTTACCGCCTTTGGAAGAAGAGGACGGCTGCTCTTCCAGAACAGACCGGACTGCAGCCTCAATCAATGTGGCGGCGCATGTTGTTGCGTTCTGCCAGTCACGGCTGATCCGGTCAAACAGGGCAGATACAGAATTCCTGAATCCGGCAGGTCTGCTGACCAGACTGAAACAGGTGACCGGTCGGGCAAACAGTACATCTGCCAGCATTTCCGGTGAGCCGGATTGCAAATATGTCTGTATAACCGGGTGAGTCCGGTGTTCCAGGAGAAATTGAAGGGCCATCTGTGATACCTGTGCGCTGCTGGAACCATCGTCTATCGTGAAATCAGGACGGATGCCATACCGGTGGGCTGCCAACCGGACAACTGTAGCACTATAAGAATCCAGTGTCTGTATATGGGTTTGAAAAAAATGCGCCACTGCCTGCCGGGCCCGTTCTTGAGGAATTCCGCTACCGTATTCTGCTGTCTGTTTTAAAGTGCTGTAAATGCGGCCGTACATTTCTGCTGCTGCTTTTTTGGTAAAAGTTAATGTCAAAATACGGTCTGCAGGAATTCCCCGGTTGATGACTAAATGAGCAAAACGGCAGGCAAGAACGGTGGTTTTACCAGACCCGGCTCCTGCTGCAACGACGGTGTGTCCTGAGGCGGTAACGGCTTGGATTTGTTCTTCGTTTAACCGGGAAAAAATACCGGCTGATTCTGGTGTATCCAGTTCGTTATTCATACAACCGTTCCTTTTTTGAGGTACCGGATACATTGTATGTGCTACGGCATACCGTATTATACATACATCCGGCACAATCTTTGTATGATACCATGTTTGTATCCAGCGGCGCATTGGAACTGAGCCGCTGAACATATTCGGCTATCATTTCCCGAAACCTATTCATGGTAGGTTCATATTCCTGCCGGGAAACAGGATTCCGGGACGGAATGTTTGTCCCGTCAGCCGTTGTAAGCTGACCCACAACAACAACCGGCTCTGCATTTTCTATACTGAAAAACAGAGCTGTATCCACTGCAACCTGGTGTTCCCGGTTAACCTGCTCAAACAGTTCAATGTAAAGAGCCAGTTGAATGTTCCGGATAGTCTGTGTTTCAGCGTTGTACAAACATCCGTTCCGTTCCGGTGGTTTTTTGGTTTTAAAATCTACAATGGTTATATTTCCACAGGAATCAGCAAGTACCAGATCCATAAATCCGCCCAGAATACAGTCTGCCCGGGCCGGTTGGACAGACAGATATTGCTCTGTTTGAACAACTGCATATCCACCAAAATAATTGAGAAAAGATTTCAGGCAGGTACCCAAGTATTTTCTGGTTATGGGTAACCTGGTTTGAATCAATTCCCGGGCAATTGTGCTGACCGGTGTATTATTCACAGCGCCGGAAACAGTAAGTTCTTCCATTATTGCTGCTAATGATTCATCCAGCAGGCTGTCGTACGCAGAAGGCAGACCGGAATTGTCTGCTGGTAGCAAAATGCCGCCAGGTTGTGTCTTCACTACACTAAAAAAACGGTGCAATACTGCATGGTATATCAGTCCGGTAACAGCGGGCGGCACAAGATCTGTATCCAAAGAAAACGGCTTGATTTTGAGAACTCTCTGGAAGAGCCAGTACAATGGACAAAAAGAAAAATCGTTCAGGGCAGAAGCAGAAACCCGCACCAGATAACATCCGTTATCTGTCATCTCAAAAAAATTATCCAGAATATATTGCCGTGCAGGGTTACGGAACCCGGTATGTGGTAAAGGTTGCACCGGTGTTCCAGAATAATCCTGTTTACAGGCGGATATGCCGGAACTTTTCCCGGTAGAGTTCTGGCAGGAATTTCCGGTGTATGCGGAACTGTCCGGTTCCGGATTTTCTGCCGGACTCTGCGTTCCTGTCCAACTGAAAAAGCCTTCCTGCTGGACAGCGTACAACCGGGACGGAAACGGATTTTCCCTGTCCAGATACCATTTCTGCTCACGGGCATAGGCATCTTTGCATATATGGACGTGCTGCCGGAGACCGATTCCCCCGTATGCAACAGCGTATCCACTGAAACTTTTTTCTGCAAAAGTTACCAGACAAGGTAACTGGGAATGGGTTGCATACAGTTGTATGAACGGCAGAGATATATCTGTATCTTCCAATTTTAGCTGCACCCGTTTCATTTCCCGGAGAAACGCCATTTGTTTTACCGTGATGGTCAGTGCCTGCTGGGATGCCCCGGCAATAATATTGCATCCGGCAGGTGCCGCTGCCGCAGCCCGGTACGGCAACAGATTGACCCCCTGTACCGACTGGCGCGGCAGATACGATTTTTCACTTAAATGCTCCAGAAAAAAAACGTATACGTCCGGTGGTATTGCTGCCGGATATGTTTTTTCCACATCAATCAAAGAAATAAGCTCTGCAATGCATCTGCCTAAAACGGCATCTGCCTGTGGTGAAAAAGCTGTTTCATCAAAAAAAGTTGTTCTGAATTCAAAATACAACCGGCGCAGTTTGTCAAAAGATGATGCTGCGACCAGCGCTGTCAGCTGTTTTTTTAACGCTTGGTACAGGTTCCGGGCTCTGTTTTCTGTGGCACCGGCAGGTCCCGCAAAAGACATCAGCCATATATCTTTTTCAGCAGATTCTTCTTTCCAGGAATACAGGCATGTATTGTTCAATCCGAATTCAATAAGCTGTGTAACAGCTTCTTTGTCTTTCCAGGGAAAATTTTCGTCCAAAAGCAGGCTTTTAACCGTATCAAACGAAAATCCTGATATAACACAGTCGTGGATAAGCTTGAATAATCTGCCGGCTCCATATGTAGTCAGCGGGCTTCCTGCCCGCAGTACAACCGGTATAGCATGGAGTTGCAATTCCCGCTCTATGTAGGGACCGTATTTTTCCATATCATGGATGTGGATAAAAATATCCTGCCACGGGCATCCGCCGGTATGAATATCCAGCAGGTGCTCTGTCAGGGCAGCAATTTCGTTCCGGCTGTTGTCATAACTTTGTATCACCGGCAGCTCTTCCGGCTGTGGGGTCTTCACAATCCTGACATGGGGCGTCCGGGATAACAGGTCCTGGTAATCAGCAAAATCGGCTATAATTTCCGGGTAAAAAATAATGTATGTGTTACCGTCATCCTGGAAAGGAGGCTTTTCCCATGCTGGTTCAAACAGATTGTGTTCCTTTAGAAAGGCAGCATATCTGCAGGTCAGGATGAATAAGTCTGTATCTTCTGCATCCATGTTTTCAGGTGGTTGTGCCTGTTCAGACAAGAGTTCCGGAGAAGAATGACACCGGCGTTCATACCATCCGGCAAGAGAGGGGAGAAGCCCTGCAAGCCATGTCGCAAAAGGCGCCGCATTTCCGGCATAAGCGGGATTGATGAGCGAAGTGAACAGGGGCGGTTTCCGCTGCCGGCAACAACCGGCATTTTCAGCAATCAGCATCAGAATGAACATTTTCCGCAATACGGTAGGAATGCTGTTTTTATTTTGCCGGCGGGAACGTACTGCCTGGGATTTAAACGTATCCCAGGCAATAAAACGGTCAGCTGAAACAGACCCGCATCCGGTTATTTCCAGAACCCGGTCACGCCAAGCATCAGCAGCAACTTCTGTAGGAAAAACGTATATAGTTTCTAATGAACTGATGGTTTCTTGAAAAATGGAATCTGCCGGTATTGTATGCGTGGTAATAAATTCCCCTCCTGTCCAAAACTTGGTTAATATATTACAGTATACTTTATACTATAACAAAGTACCAGCATTTTTTTTAATATTATTTCTATCTTGCTGGACAGTTATGAAATAATGGAATATCCTTAATAGTGGGGATGTGAATTAATGATACAAAAAATACGCCAATTATATCAAAATGCAACAATGAATTTGAGATCCTCTGTTGATTTTCAGATGAGTTTTCTTTTATATTACGCATCGTTTGTTCATTGTGGTTTTTTACTGCTGAGTGTTGCTTTTTCTCAATATATTATGACTGGATATTATTTGCTGACAATCGGTTTGTTTTGTTTGGCTGCAAAGTTTATTGATTCAAGAAGATTTCTTATCATATATATTTTTACGTATATAGAAATTTCAGTTCATATTTATATCGGATACCGGATAATCGGGAATACATTCGGTGTAGAGCTTTATTATCTTTTGTTGATACCGGTAGGTTGTTACATTCTTTTTATGCAGTATTCCCGTTTATTTCAAATTTTTTTTCTTGTAGTAATATTCTTTTGTAATGCAGGATCTTACATTGCGGTTCATTTGATGGAAATATACAGCAGATATTCGGTTCATTTTCTTCCCAGTACAGTTTATATAATATTTTTCCTGTATACAGTATTCATGGTATTTTTTATGGCTGTTCTCCAGTCATATTTCTTTATACGGAGTATTTTAAATCAGGTATCCCGTATGAAAAAAGAAAATACCGTATTAAACTATAATGCAAATTATGATGCACTGACCGGATTGTATAACAGAAGGGAAATGGATGCCCGTTTATCACTGATTTTTTCGCAGTTTGTACAGAATGGAATTCCGTGTTCAGTTTGTATCGGTGATATTGATAATTTTAAAGTTATAAATGATACATACGGGCACTTAGCCGGGGATTTTGTGCTGAAAACATTAGCCCAACTTATGCAGGTGAATATCCGTAAATCTGATTTTCTCAGCCGGTGGGGAGGAGAAGAATTCCTGCTGCTGATGCAGGCTGATGCCTCCGTCTGTTACCGGCGTGCGGAACAGCTGCGGGAGAAAATAGCCGGGTATCACTTTTCTTTTAACGGTATTACAATACCAGTGACAATTACTTTTGGCGTTGCAGGTGCAGATGCCAAAACATCTTCTGTTACAGATTTGATTGATGCCGCTGACCGGTTGTTGTATCAGGGTAAGAAGAACGGCAGAAACCAGACCGTTGGAAATAAAATAAAATGAAAAAAATATTACTTTTTATTTCATGTATATTACTAGTTTTGATTGCAACTGTCGTAGTATTCCAGAGGTTCGGACAGTCCCAGCAGGAACAGATCCGTCAATTGGAAACGGCAATTTCCAGTTTGAAAGCAGATATCCGGTTAGCAGATTTTATAATTACATCCAGAGAAAGTGAATCTGTCAGCGCAGATGTGATACTCTATGACTATGCCGGTAACAGGATATGCCGTTTTACGGTAACATTGCCCGGTACCCAGCTGTATTTTGATGTATTTCTAGTTAAAACCGGATCGGCATCCAGTGATGGTTATATTGCGTTTCCAAGCCGTATCTACTCCGATACAGTCGCACCGGTTGACGGCATTTTGTTGTACGATTATTACACCGCAAAAGACGGTTTCCCTGGAATATTCAGCAACAGTTTTCTGGCAGAAGCCGTCTCCACTGAATATCTTACAGAACTGTTTCAGAAGGTACGGAATGGGAGCGGTACGGACAGCAGTAGTTTCGGTAGTAGTGTTCATGATCCGGTTCTCTTGTCCCGGTTTTTATTGAACCGTCCGTATTCAATTGTTTATCACCCGCAGAAAGGTGGTGTTGAGGTTTTAGAGGCAATGAGGTGACTATTCCGGAATTTATTGTAACGGCTCTTGATGTTGTTAGTAGAGGATTTTTGTTTTTGTTTGCTTCACCGGCGGGACTCATCGGGGTCGCCGGTATCTTGTTGTTGTGGCTGGTTATATCATCAGTGCTGGAGATTTTACAGCAGCAACGTCTTGCCCAAGCTGCCGGAAGCAAACTCAGTTTTATGGAGTGTTTGTTTCGGGGCGGATTAGTCTTTGTGGAAAAAGCTGCCGGATTTGTTTCGGTAATACCGGTGCTGGTTTTAGCTGTTTTTATTGGCTTAAGTGTATCGACGCTGACACAATCTGTGTTTGAATTGCAGGGATTTATAAAAAATGCCCGGCAGATACAGGAACTGAAAACTGTTTTGAAACACCTTGACCAGCAATACCCTATAGCCCGGATAACTGTTACCCATTTAAATGTTGACAGCATGGATTTAGACATTGGCTTTTATGACTACTACGGCAATGAAGTTGCATTCCGGCGTGTGTCGTTGCCGGGTACAGAATTTTTTATAGATTCAATAGTATGCAATTTTGCTTATACAGAAATAGAAGACGGCAGCAAAATCAATTTGACAATTCCGTACAAAATTTTTTCTGATGTTATGGCACCGGAGACGGGAATCAATATTTTTCCGGTTGATCAAACCGGTGTTCCGCTGGTATATACCCGTAATTCTGAAGATATATATGGTATGGAACCGGATGTGTTTTATGAGCGTCTCCAGGAACTTTCGTCACTGATATCAAATGAAGACAGTGCCCGGCAGGCAGGGGTTGTACGGAGTACCTATAGCAATGCGGTTCATAAACGGCCTGACAGTGCGGGAGAAGTTTTCATTTTATGGACACTCCAATCCGGTGGTATGAGTTTAGTGCCTTTCAGTTTCGAGTGAAAATTTGTTTTTTTTGACATTATTATATTATACCTCATTTTTGACAAGGCAATTTTTTTGCGATAAAATATATATTACGGGAAGACAATAACATCAGCCGAAGGAGTGTAGTTTTATGTTCTTTTTTTCGAATGGGCAGCTTTCGCCTAATGAAATCAATACACTGGTACGGTTCTGCTGTTTTGTTATTGCGATGGTTTTCTATTTTCTCAGTGAACATTATAAAAGATATAATCCGGTATATCATTGGTTACAGTTATTTCTGTTGTGTATGGGTTTATGGAATGCTGCCTATGTAGGATATTTGCTGAGCCCTAATGCCAAGGAAATTGCTTTCTTCAATTCCCTGATTTTTGTGTTCAATTCTTTTGCCGGTATATTTTATTTTATGTTTGCGCTGCAGTTTTCATTTCCATCATCACGGTATAAACTGTTCCCCTTGTTTTTTATTCCCTGTTGTACAGCACTTTTATCTGTCACATACCCGCTGCAGGGATTAATGTTTACTTATGAATATGTTATTTTAGACGGTATCCCCAGAATACCGGAATCCTATGGTCCGTGGTATTATGTTCATCTTACATACAGTTACCTGATTGTTTTAGGTGGTATCGTCTGTATGGTAGTTAAACTGCTAAAAAAATCAACCCCAAATAAAAGAACGGTGTGCATTATTCTGCTTGGTAATCTGTTTTTAATTGTATGGAATTTTATCGGTACTGTGATTTTTCCCTCTATGCCGTTAAGTCCTGTATTTTCCGGATTTTTTCATTTGTTTTGTATTATCACTATTTATATTGGAGTGATAAGCGATATCATCGAAAAAATGATTTCTATTGTAACAGAAAAAAAAGATGATTTATTTCCGGTTCCAATTTTTATCACAGATATTCACGGAATTTTAGTTTATTCCAGTTCACGGGCTTCTACTTTGCTGATACAACATGGTTTTCGTATATATAATGATATAAATTTTGATGCAATATTACAGGATTTTACTAGAACAGATTTACCTAAACATTTGCCTGGAATAACACAGGACAGTACGCTGTCTGATTTTTTCTTGCTGGAAGATAACCAGACGTCAATCATTTATTACATTGAAGTGCGTCCTGTCATTTGCAAACGTACCGGAAAGCAAATGGGGACGTCGTATTTTTTTAATAACATAACACAAATCAATCTCCTGCTGAGTTCTCTGGAAAAATTTGCCTTCAGGGATATGTTGACCGGTGCATATAACCGTCATTTTTTTGAAATGCGTAAAGATATTTTTGCCGAAACGGATTATTCAAATTTTAGCCTGGTTATGTGTGATATTGATAATTTAAAATTAGTCAATGATACGTATGGGCATGCGGCAGGCGATGATTATATTGTTTCTTGTTGTAAAACAATTTTTTCCAGCATCAGAAAAAAGGATTTTGTATTCCGTATGGGTGGTGATGAATTTTTAATTTTGTTGCCGGACACAAATGAACCTGCTGCCCGCATAATTGTAGACCGTATTCAGAATAATATCTGTACAAACTCTTTATTATCTAATGCCGGTTTTGTGACTGGTATATCAATGGGCGTAGCTTCTGTCATAGAAGACCAGCCTATTAATTTCCCGGAACTCATAGAACAGGCTGACCGTGATATGTATTTGGTTAAAACAGCCCGTAAGATGACAGTCTGCGGAGATGTCTCTTTCCCTGACATTATATGAACGGGTTCCCGAACAGTACTGCGTTTCTGGTTTCCATCAGTGTCGGATTTAAACCTCCCTGCTACATTGCCGGACATTATTTTAACCGGTATTTTCAAATTGCTGCAGAGCTGCAATGTATTTTATAATGTCATGCTGAAGTGATGTTATTTTTGTGTGGAATATTTTTAGAAACCCGCAAGTCTGTTTAATTGCAATTACAAAATTGTTGTTGCATCATGCGTAAAAAAACGGAATATCCACAAAGCAGATATTCCGTTGAACCGGTAAAAAACGGAGGAATGGTCTGGGGCTTTTGCCCGTATCGGGGTGCAACCATTCCTCCGGTAATCATTACAATTTGAATTTTCCGGTCAGTTTGACCAGCGTATCAATCGCTTCTTTGTTTATTTCTGAATTATGACTTATTTTTGAGACAGCAGAATTTATCGCATCTGCGGCATTGGAAATAATATCAGAACGGTCATGTACTTGCTGGGATATCACTTCCAGGCGTTCCATTTCTTTCAAGATAACTGCGGTACCATTGTTCATTTCTATTGAACCGTCTCGGATGGAAACCGTTATGTCTTGAATTTCACTGAGTCCTTCCAGGACTTGTTTACTGCCTTCATTCTGTTCGCTCATGGACAGATTGATTTCTTTTATCAAATCAGTGATGGATTCTATCTGAGTTGATATTGAATCAAATGATTGATCTGCCTCTGAAGTGGCATGTACAATTTCCTTGATAGAAGTAACTGTTTCATTCAGTTCGGTTGCAATAGCTTTTGACTGTGAAGATGCATCTTCTGCTAGTTTCCGGATTTCATCTGCTACAACAGAGAATCCCCGTCCTGCATCTCCGGCATGGGCAGCCTCGATTGCTGCATTCATGGCGAGAAGGTTTGTCTGACTGGCGATGGATTCAATCATGTTGTTTGCTTCCAATAAATGCTCTGACTGGGATGCCAGATTATTTACCATATCTTGGACATTACTAATACTGTGTTTACCTTCTGCTGAACGTGTTCGTAATGCATCAAAATTATTTGTTGCTTTTTCCAGATTGTTGGAAATAGAATTTATGTTAGAAACCATCTGCTGTACGGCCGCAGAGGACTCTGTAACCGCGGAGGACTGATTTCCAATTTGTGCTGTCAGATTTTCAATGTTTTTTGTAATTTCAGTAATTGTTGCAGAAGTTTCCGTTACAGAAGCACTTTGATCCTGCACCGAAAATTTCATCTCAGAAATACTTGATAAAATGGATGATACACCTTTCTGTATTTCAGAAGAATTGCCTTCCAAATCACCGGCAATTGTTGACATGGATTTTGAACTGTCATTGATTTGAGAAACCATTCCATGGAGTGATATAATAAATTTATTAAAAGATCTGCCTGCTTCTGCAACCTCATCTTTTCCGGTAACTTCAAGCCGGGTTGTTAAATCTCCTTCTCCCTCTGCAATTTCATGTAGTGTTCTTTCCGTCAATACAATTGATTGAGATATGATATTGCTCAAAATTAGCATCGCAATCAGAATAATGGCACTGATGACAACCAAAATAATAGCCGCAGTATAAACAATAGAACTGGTCAGAGAAAGTAACACAGAAGACGGTACTACGAGACATAATGAAAAGGGCGTACCTGTCAGATCCTGTCGTGTCATAAAGTAAGATGACTTGGCAACTTTTATTTGCACTGCTTTTTCTGTTGAGTTCGCTAGGTTTTCAAAAGTCTGTACAATAGCCGGATCCAACGTATCCATGGAAATGATATCCAGTGAACTCAGAATATCATCCGTGTACTGATCTTTTGTTTGGTCGTATGCCAGATGACTTACCAGTTGTCCTTGATCAGACAATATAAACAGGTGGGCATCCGTTCCGAATGTTGATTCAAAATCGCTGACCAAATTTGAGTACACATTACTGAGCTCCGTTGATGTCTGGGTAACATTGACAACACCAACTGGTTTGCCGTTATTTATTACAGCAGCTGTTGTTACGATGTTCTTAGCGGTTCCTCCCCGGATAACATATGCGTCACTGATAAAAATCCGCGGTTCACCCCGGGTATTGTTTGTGACGTTATACAGAAAGTAATCTCGGTCTGCAACACATAACAGTTCCGCATTCGGATCGGAATCATTGGATGTTCTGAATCCGCCCTTGGCGGGGTTTCCCGGTGAAGAAGATTCCCAGACATATCCTTCAGAATTGGCAAGACTCATCATTTGGATTGATGTATTTGCTGCAACAATTTCTTTGAAATCTTTTTGTACGCTAGGCCAGTCCATTTCCTGTACCCCGTCTATAAGCGCAGTACTACGTGCAACAATCTGGGCGCTGGTCAGAAACTCATTTAATCCTTCTGTGACCCGTCCGGTATATTCAGAAAGTAATAGTTCTGCCTCGGTTGTCCCATTCTTTAAACTCATGGAAATAATAATTCCCATGCCGATCATGAACGGAATTAATGCCGATACCAAAGATGCAAGAGTGATTTGCCATTTTAATTTCATCATTTTCCTCTCTTGATAAAGAAATAAATATTAAAACACGGATAATCATTGCCTATTATCCGTGTTTCCTGCAACGGTATTATTAGAACCGGTACAGGGTAACTTTGCGATGGTTTAGAATTTCAATTTCCTAAGTACTTAGTATATCCTAGATTTCTGACTTTTCAAGCGAAAATACAAAAAAAATAGAATATTTTTATATATTTTTATAGAAATATAAAAATATTCCCCGGAAAACACTCAATTTGTGATATTTTGTACCTACGCTTTTCTAACAAAAGAAGATATTATAGTGATACTGGAGTATTTGATCGAGTAACATAAATTTTTTTTATAAAAAAATAAAAATCTGGTTATTTTAACTGTTTTACTGTATTTTCCTGTGATATAATTAATTATATTTGCGGTAAATTTGTTGCTTTAATATTTAATTTTAAAGAGGTTGCAGAAAAGATGAAACTAAAATGGAAAATCAACATTATATCGTTGGCTGCAGTGCTTGTTCCCCTTATAATTGGTGTTTTTATTGTTGTACTCGTATCTTTTAATAATGGGGTTATGGAATCAGAAACGGTTCTTTCTGAATATTCCGGCCGGGTTTCAGAAAGTGTCAATGCATTTTTTTCTTCTGCCCGGATCAATGCAATCGGAGCATCAAATATACCTGCCGTTCTTAATATGGATTGGCAGGAAGCCCGACCGATCCTTCAGTCATTGAATGCAGGAAATGAAAATGTCCGCCGTTTTACTATATATGATAAAGACGGTACATTCTGGGAATCAGACAATGATGGCAATCCGTGGAAAGAATATAAAGCTACCAATAATAACAACAGCCCGGACGGACAATATGCGTCTGTTGCAGAACGGGATTATTATAAAGTGACAATTGCTGAAAATACATCCGGCCGGCAGGAAATTTTTGTTACGGAACCGGTAATTTCTGCTGCTGATGGAGAAAAACTGGTGCTGACCGTTGTCAGTATTATCAAAGACGGACGCGCTATTGGAGCTGTTGGATGCGACCAGTCTAGTCGTGAATTAAATATTCTGTGGCGTTCCCTTGTTACCGACTTTGAGGAATCTTTCGGCAGGGATGGGCATATGGCAATCATTTCTGATGCAGGAAATGTTGTTTCCCACCTGGAATGGAATGGTTCCGGTTATGATGATCTGGTAATGAACAGTATGACACTTTCCTCTGTTGATATTTTACCGTCGGCAATGCAGCAGGCATATACCCGGCTTCAGCCTGATTCTGTACAGGTTTTTGACGGAATGTATGTTGTCAGAAAAGTAATAAATAACACACCGTTTTCTATTTATCTTGCTGTCCCGGTTTCCTTTCTGCTGGCGGCGGTATATTCTATACTGACTGCAGCAATTATTACCGTCATTGTTGTTGCTTTGGTTATTTTTACCTGTCTGTACATTCTGAGCGTTAAAGTATCAAAGCCTATTGTAGATACTGCCCATACTTTAAAAGATATTTCGGAAGGGGAAGGAGATCTGACAGTACGGCTTGAAGTACAGACAAAAGATGAAGTCGGTGAACTGGCACGTTTTTTTAACACATTCATTTCTCTGCTTCATGACATGATTGGCAAAATATCCCGGAATGCAGGAACAATGAATGATATTGCATCCCGGCTGGAGAACAGTGCCCGGCGGATACAAACCGATATTTCTGCGATAGGTTCTGACATTTCCGATATGAATTTCTCCGTTGAAGAACAAAGTGCCTCAGTTACGGAAACATCGGCAACCATTACACAGATAACAAAAAATATTGATACTTTGACAAACGAAATCAGTGAGCAAAGCTCCGCCGTGGAAGAGTCTTCTGCGGCAATCCAACAGATGGTTGCAAACATCAATTCAATTACATCAAATTTGAACAAAGCATCGGATACTTTCTCGGAACTGAACAATGCTTCTGTAGAAGGAAAGAATAGTATCAGTAATGTCAAAACATTGGTTTCTGAACTGGAAAAACAGTCTGAACATCTTTTGGAAACAAACCGGATAATTGACACAATTGCCACCCAGACAAACCTGCTGGCGATGAACGCAGCGATTGAGTCTGCTCATGCAGGGGAAGCCGGTAGAGGTTTTGCTGTTGTTGCAGATGAAATACGAAAACTGGCAGAGGATGCGTCAAAACAGTCAAAGAATATTACGGTGGAATTGAACGAAACCGTATCCTCTATCGGCAGCATTGTTACTGCTGCGGACAGTGCCGGTCAGGCATTTGATTCCGTTGTAAGCCGTATTGATATGGCTGATAAACTGGTGTCCCAGATTTCTCTGGCAATGAATGAACAGTCGGAAGGCAGCCGGCAGGTGCTGGAAGCATTGGAAAATATTCATGTTATTACGGGAAGAATAAATGATGGTTCCCGTGAAATGGGCGAAGGTGCCAATGTAATACAAAAAGAAATGAGCCGGTTATCGGATATTTCTTTGTCGGTGCAGTCAAAGTCCCAGCAAATTTCCCAGTTGAGCGAAACAATTGTCAGTGAAATTTCCAATATTACATCTGATTCAAATGTGAACAAACAGGCAATCGATGTGTTGGGTGAATTGACGGGAAAATTCAAACTGTAATCTATACCGGATTATGATCTTTACCGGAAATACAAAGAGCGGAGGTTACCGGAACCCCCGCTCTTTTTTTCTATAAAAACAACATTTTTTTGTAAAAAACTAATTATACACCCAACAGTCCGGCGTAAGCTTTGAGAGCTCCGTCCATGTCCCCGGAAAGTACCTGTTTTGTCAGTTTTTTACCCAGCTGAACTCCCTCTTGGTCAAAACTGTTCAGATTCCATAGAAATCCCTGGAACATAATTTTGTTTTCAAAGTGTGCAAGCAGCGCACCCAGCGCTTCGGGGGTCAGCTGTTTGCCGTAAATCAGGCTGGACGGGCGTTCCCCGGGGAAGTTTTTATTGGGGTTGCTGTCAGATTTACCGCAGGCAAAAGCAGTAATCTGGGCAGCAAGGTTTGCGCACAGTTTTTTCTGGCTGGTGGAGCCGTCTACCGTTACGTCCGCACCCCGCTGATTGTCGGTAAAACCGATAAACTGCAGCGGGACAATATCTGTTCCTTGATGGAGCAGCTGATAGAAAGAATGCTGCCCGTTGGTACCGGGTTCTCCAAAAATCACCGGTCCTGTCGCATAAGGCACCGGTTCACCCCGGCGGTTTACCTGTTTACCGTTTGATTCCATGTCCGCCTGTTGCAGATGGGCGGGAAAACGGCTGAGTGCCTGACTGTATGGCAGTATTGCTGTTGCCGGGTATTCTTGTACATTCCGCTCGTATACCCCGATTAGTGCATCCAACATCGACGGATTTTTAGTAATGTCAGGATTTGCCGCTGTTTTGTCTGCTTCATGGGCGCCGTTCAGCAAGGCTGCAAAAACATCCGGACCGAATGCCAAGGACAGGACTGCGCCGCCTACTGCAGATGTTGAGGAAAACCGTCCGCCGATATAATCATCTATATAAAAAGAAGCGAGATATGCCGGGTTGTTTGCCAACGGGCTTGTTTCCGATGTTACCGCTACCATGTGCCGTGCGGGGTCAAGACCGGCTTTTTTCAGAAAATCTTTTACAAAAAGTTCGTTTGCCAAAGTTTCCTGGGTTGTGCCGCTTTTTGATACCAGAATGAACAGGGAATGGGCTAAATCTGCGGATGCAATCACACCTGCTCCGTCATCCGGATCAACATTGGAGATAAAGTGTGCTTTCATCTTGAGTGTTTTGTTTGCCGCAGCCCACTGTTCCAGTGCCAGATATAATGCCCGTGGTCCTAAATCAGAACCGCCGATACCAATTTGGATAACGGTAGTGAAAGGTTCCCCGGCCGTATTGGTAATTTTACCGGAATGTACTTTTTCTGCAAAGTCAGCGATTGCTTTCTGCTGGGATACATAAAATTCCCGGGCATTTTTACCGTCATAGGTTACTGTTTGTCCCAGCTGTCCCCGGGCAAGATGATGCAGCACTTTCCGGTTTTCCCCGGTATTGATGACTGCGCCGTTATACAATTCTGCAAATTTTTCTGTCAGCTGGGCTTCATCTGCCAATTCTTGCAGGACGGTGAGCAGCTGGGGATTCACCTGTTTTGCTGCATAATTGTATGTCAACCCGGCTGCCATGGGAGCAGAACATGACGAAACCCGTTCAGCCGCACCGGTTCCTGACAATTCCGCCTTTACGGAAACAAGATTTTTCAGTGACTGGAGCTTTTTAAATGCCTCCAGTGTATTCAGATTTTCCCATTTAATCATATATGTTACCTCATGATACGTTGAAAGAATGTCCATACTATACCACAATCATACGGTTTGGAACAGTAGCGGAAACAATCGGCGGGTCAGCCGTTACGGATGCATTTCTACATAGGTTTTCCCGGTGCCGCCGTCCTCCGGCCGGGCAAAATGAAACTCTACGACGCCCGGATAGTGGGAAAGATAATCTGTCACAGCCTGTTGCAGCACCCCGTTTCCTTTGCCGTGAATGATTGAAAAATTGTGTAACCCCTGCACCGCAGCCAGATCAAGCTGGTGTTCCAAAGCTTTTACCGCTTCTTCGCACCGCATGCCCAGCAGCCGCAGTTCCAGAACCGGGCGTTCTTCTGTGCCGGCGGCGGAGCCTGCGTCATCCCCGGTTTCCATTATGTATACCGGGGATGACGCAGGTGCTGGGGCGGCCGGGCGCAGGTCTTTTTCTGCAGCGGTTATTTTCATGCTTCCCACCTGAACCTGCCAGCTGCCGGTATGTATCTGCCGCAGCAGGACGCCGCCCCGGTTTCCGGCGGATACAACGGTTACCGCCATTCCCGATACAAAAGTGTCCGGCAATCCGCCGGAAAGCTCCGCCGCCGGGGATTCCACGGAAGCAAACGCATCCTTGTTTTTCAGCCGTTTTTTCTTCCGGTTCCGTTCCTGCGACACAGGTTCCGGCACATACCGTTTTTGAATGGTCAGCGATTCCTGCTGCAACCTTTCCGACTCGGTTTCTATTTGTTTGCCGGCAGTTTCCACCGCCCGGTTTAAATCTGAAATATATTCTTTAACCGCTTTTGTTTTTTCCCGGGTAATTTCACCTTCCCGCAGTTCCCTGACCAGATTTTCCAACATTCTGCGGTTTTCTGCCAGGAATTTCCGGCTTTCCCGGTAATCATCCCGGTTCAGTTCCAGTTCTTTTTGCTTTAACCGCAGTTCCTTCAAATCAACAGCCCGTTGTTTTTCCCTGAGTTCCCGTTGCTGCCGTTTCAATGCCTGTTCCAGCCGGTCGGCGGCTTCATGTTTTTGGGTAAGCCCCCGGATGAGGGCGGAAATATCAGTCTGGTCACCGGACAAATATGCGGCTGCCCGGTCAGCAGTTGCCGGCGGCAGTCCGTTCCTGCGGGCAATATCCAGTGCCCGGCTTTCTCCGGGGATTCCGGTTCTGATGCGGTATGTGGGTGCAAGGGTCGCTTCATCAAATTCAGCGGAAGCGTTTGCGCAGGTTTCGTGGGTATAGCCGTAATTTTTCAGAATCCCGTGGTGGGTTGTTACCAGCACCAGCGCCCCCCGTTCCAGTAGTTCATCCAGCACCGCCATTGCCACTGCGCCGCCTTCATGGGGATCTGTACCGCTGCCCAGTTCATCTAATAAAACCAGGCTTGAGCTGTCCGCCTTGGACAGCATTTCGCCGATGTTTTTCATGTGACCGGAAAACGTTGACAGCGACTGGTCCAGCGACTGCTCGTCACCGATGTCGGCAAAGACACCGCTGCACAGGGGCAGCGCCGTACCTTCCGCCGCCGGTACCGGAAAACCGCTCTGGTTCAGCAGTATGAACAGTGCGAGGGTTTTCAGTGTAACGGTTTTGCCGCCGGTATTGGGTCCGGTGATAATAAGCATCCTGCAGTTTTCCGGGAACACCACATCTACCGGAACCGCTTTGTCTGCCAGTACCGGATGCCGGGCCTGTAGCAGCACCGGACTTTCTGTTGCAGCCCGGTCGGCGGCATATACGGCTTTGTGTTCCAGTCCCCACCGGGCTGCGGCACAGGATGCGTCCAGCCGGGCAAGGATGCCGGCTGCCGCCGCTATGTCCGGTGCAAAAGGCGCAAGGCGGCCGGTCAGTTCTTTCAGAATCCGCCGGATTTCTGCATTAAGCCGGTATTCTTCTTGTATCAGTTCATTGTTTTTTGCGACAACATCCTCAGGTTCAATATATACCGTCTGTCCGGTCTGGGATACTTCGTGGATAATACCCTTGATTCTGTTTTTGCTGCCCGCTTTTACCGCCAATACCTGGCGGTCTGCCCGGAGAGCCGGCACATCTGACTGGAGTATATCCCGCAATACCGAGTCAGTAGTATACCGCCGTATCGCACCGTCTATTTCCCGCCTGATGCGGGCAATATTTGTTCTGATTTCCCTTAGTTCCGGAAGATCTTTCAGCTGCCCGGTACTGTCAATAACCCGGTAAATCAGGGATGCCGGTTCCTGCAAATCAGGAATGCCCGCTGCTGTCCGGCTCAGGAAGGGCAGGGGCAGGCTTTCCGCTGCGGAGCGGAGACCGGTTGCTGTACTGATTGCTGCCCGGCAAAAATTACCCAAGATAACAGTGTCATTCAGACTGATTGCCGCACCGGGTGTTTCCAGAATACCGGTAAGATCGTCCACCGGCTCCCAGTTTCCCGGAACAGGTTTCCGCCCGGAACTGAGGTATACCGTCCATTCAACGGCTTCCTGCTTCAAAACCCGGATACTTTCTGGGTCTGTCAGCGGTATTCTGTCTGCCAGTATCTGTTTTCCCCCGGCACTAAAGCAGCGGGAGGCAATATCCTCTTTTATCCGGAAATAATCCAGTTGTGCCAGTGTCTTATTGTCAACATTCATAGTCAGTCTTCCCAACTGCCGGTACGTATTTCGTTGCATATCCGCTGCCAGCTGTCAAACCGGTCCGGATGGATAGCACCCGACTGCACCGCTTCCTGTATCCTGCAACCCGGTTCTTTTATGTGGCTGCAGGACATCCCGAATGAGCAGGTTCCCACCAGCGGTTTCATTTCGGTAAAATACAGGGCCAAATCATCTGCGGCAATATCGTGGAGTACAAATCTCCGGACGCCCGGAGTGTCAATAATTGATGCGGCTGCGTTTTTTCTGCCGCCGGTTAATGCCTCGTTCAGTACCAGATGGAGCAGGGTACCTTTTGTTGTTGTATGGGTTCCCCGTCCGTATTTTTCTGAAAGGCTGCCGGTTTTGAGCACACAGGTTGAATCAAGCACATTGATGAGACTGGATTTACCCACTCCGGACTGACCGACAAAAGCACTCAGATGATCTTCCAGCAATGCCGTCAGTGCGGGGATTCCTTCGCCGGTACGGGCAGAAACCCGCATGACCGTGTATCCAATCCGTTCCCAGTCTGCCAGACGGGATTCCGTTCCGGCGTCAGGAACGATGTCATATTTATTGCATATAATAACCGGTGTAATACCCGCATATTCAGCCTGAGCCAAAGCCCGGTCAACAAAACGGGGCCGGAACGGCGGTTCATCCGGCGTTGTTACAATCAGCAGGTAATCAAGGTTTGCCGCCAAAAGCTGGGGGCGGCGCCCTTTGACATTCCAGCGGACAAATTCATTGCGGCGCGGTATCAATGAAATAATCTGTCCGGCATCATGCTGCAATTCATCCGGCAGAATTTCAACCCGGTCACCAGGTGCAAGCGGATTATAATAACCGTTCCCGGTTTTCAGCTTTTTGCCTTTTAATGAACAGCTGCGGATGAACCCGTCATCGCATTCCACATCAAATATATTATTGGTGCCGCTTAAAACAGTGCCCTGCATACAGCAAGTATACCGGAAATTCCGCGGTTTGGAAAGAAGCCTGCCATGTGCCGTTACAGAAGTGTAACAGGCCGCCGCGCATTTCCGCCGGGATGCATTCCCGGGGCGGAGTGGACACACCGTATTGCCCGGTATCAGTTCCGGCGGCAGTATTTTGTCCTCCGGTTTTCCGTTTTTCTTTTTTTGGGGCGCATGCCGCCGTGGGCGGCACCGGGTCGGCTCCGGGCTTCCGGTTCCGGGGCAGCGTAAAAGCGGCAACACACTGGCATTTTCCCCGCA
>CALXOI010000032.1 GCA_944389965.1 uncultured Treponema sp. | reverse complement strand
GCTGGCTATAGTCCGGAATTGACAGAAATAGCTGACAATGCACTTGAAACTGTGATTCCCCTTTCCCAGACTGTCATTGTGCAGTTTATGAAAGATACGTCATCAGGTCTTCAAGAAAAGCTGTTCCTGTTTACAAAAATTGTGGAAAATCAGAAAATCCCGTCATATTTTAAAGCTGAATTAGCAGAAATTGCATTATCTGGAACAATAATACAATATGAGAGTTCCAGAGAAGACGATTTTGTCCGCAGCCGGTTACAGCTTGCTGCCATCCATGAAATTACGGATATGGCATGGACACGGGCTGCAGCAACAGTAGTTCAATACTTTCCGATAGCTTGTTCTGATTTTGATGCGGATATTATAACTGAGGATGAATTTATCGGAGTTATTGAGTGTCTTGAAAAACTTGCCGTTAAGCCGTCCGTAACTGTATTAATAGATTATCTGGTTACTCTCAATTCAAAAATGGAAGCAGCACCTGATTCAATTAATGAACCGGTCTTGCTTGCAGTAATTAATGCATTGGGAGTTCTTGGTGATAAAACAGCTTTTGACAACCTTTTGTATGTTACATACCTGCCGTATTCTGACACCGTTATTACCGCAGCCCGCAATGCACTTGCGGGGTTGAAGTGGTAATATCCAGAAATAGAGCGGTAATTTTTGTTCATGAATATGGTATTTGTCTGATAACAGGAGTGATTCTATTACTGTTTTATACGGGGAATATTATAAACTCTGACAGTTGTTTCATCCGGTCCATTTTAGAACCGAGAAATATTACCGTGCTAACCGGAAAGATTATATCCAATCCGGTAAGGAATTATTCCGGTCAATACTACCGGGTGAATATTACCGTTTCTGCTACAGAAGGTTTTTTACCCCGGCAGCGGGAAAATCCTGTTGTCGTATATTCCGAAGCATCTGGAACAGCTGTTCTGTATATTCCAGCTGCAGTTGTGGAGTCCAGGTATCCGGGCAAATTGTATTCTGCTGTAGAACCATATTTGATACATACCGGCAGCAGTAATAGTTCTATGATAGTGGAATGTGGTGCACGATTCCGGTTTCATGTGCGGGCAGTCCAGTCCGCCATGCAGAAGATGCCGGTGTATTATGTCCAGGCAGTCGGATTCATCGGTTTCGATAATACCGTAACAGGTGCTATAGCCCGGTTCCGGGCAGAGTTACGGTTAAAATTGAAATGTGTATTATATAATTGGGGCCCGGCTGGAGGTTTGCTGCTTGCATTACTGTCCGGTGCGGGTGAGTATACAGATACCGCTATTTCTGAAGAGTTCAAGTATGCAGGTTTAGCCCATATTCTTGCATTGTCAGGTATGCATTTAGCTTTTTTTGCAGGAATGGCTGCAGCTGTAGCTTCCGGCGGGGGACGGATATTTTCCTCTGCCGTATCTGTAGCAGCGGTACTATTTTTTGTTTGGTTTGCCGGTGTCACCCCGTCTTTATTGAGGGCACTTATTTTTTTTCTATTAAATATGATGGTCCGCCTGTGCGGGTTAAAGCCGTCTCAGATTAAACTTCTCTGTGTTACGCTTTTGCTGCATATTTGTATCGTACCGGAGCACCTTTTTCAGCTTTCATTCCAGTTGTCGTATGCGGCATTAGCTGGAATATTTTGTACAAAAGAAATATTTGACAAAATTTCTTTCAGAATTGCCCCTCCCGTAATTGCATCCGGAATTTCATCATCCGTAGGTGCGCAGGTTTTTACGGCTCCAATAACAATGGCTGTATTTGGTTGGTTTGCACCAGGAGGTATTGTTGCATCGCTTGTTGTTTCTCCTTTGATCTCTATTTTTTTTACGGTAGGAACCGCATCTATAGCCTGTACGCTCATGTGTCCAGTTTTGCAGGAACCGCTTGGCGCAATTATTAATCTGTTATATACTATTCTTGTGTTTCCGGTTCATTGTTTTGCACAAATACCTGTTTTGGAGTTTTGATGAAACATCCTGACTATGATTCTCCGTCTTCGCTGAAAACGTATTTAGCGGAACACGGAATGGCAATGCAAAAACGTTTCGGACAGAATTTTTTAATCAATCCGGCCGCCCGCAAAAAACTGATAGATTTTCTTGACATTACAGAAAAATCATCAATATGGGAAGTTGGTCCCGGACTTGGCGCTATGACTGTCGAAATGCTGTCCCGAAACGCCACAGTAACTGCTTTTGAAATAGACAATGGATTCGCAGAAAGTATCTCATCTTTTTTTTCCAGTTATGCACAGCAGGGGAAATTCCATCTTGTTAAGGGTGATGTTTTGAAGACCTGGAAAAAACAGATGGAAACAGACGGAATCCCTGACCGTTTTTTTGGTAATTTACCCTACAATATTGCCGCTGCGATTATCGGTGATATGATTTCTTCCGGTATCAGATTTGAAAAAATGGTTGTTACCGTACAGAAAGAGGTTGCTGACCGGATGTGTGCACGTCCGGGGGATAAAGATTATTCTTCTTTTTCTGTTTTATGCAGTTGGGCATATGATGTAATTCCCTGTATGGATTTATCCGGAGGAAATTTCTGGCCGAAACCGAACGTTGCATCCCGGGCTGTTGTAATGACAAAAAAATCAGCATTCCCTGCGTGTGAAAATACGGTACATTTTCAAAAACTCATCCGGGCATTATTTGCTGCCCGCCGGAAAACAGTGAAAAATAATTTAACTACTTTCTATCAGAATTCAGAGACCGCCGGATATATTTTGGCACAAAGCGGTATTGATCCAACGGTTAGAGCAGAAAAATTATCCCTTCAAGACATGCTCCGCTTGTCTGATACTGGTTATTCTTATATACTAAAACATCATGACAAATTTGATTGCAGATAATTTAAAAGCCGTTACTGACAAAATCCGTACGGCTGAATTGAAATCCGGGCGGCAGCCCGGTTCCGTACGGTTGGTTGCGGTCAGTAAATTCCATCCGGAAGAAGCTGTATTGCAGGCTGTATCCTGCGGACAACTGCTTTTTGGCGAAAACCGGGTTCAGGAAGCTGCCGCAAAATTTACTCAAATAAAAGCACGGTTTCCGGAAGTAATCCTTCATATCATCGGTACCCTGCAACGGAATAAAGTAAAGCAGGCTGTTACTGTCGCAGACTGTATTCAATCTGTTGACCGGTTGCAATTGATACCGGAAATAGAAAAACATGCAGCTGCACTAAAGAAAAATATTGCTGTCTTATTTGAAATTCATACTGGAGAAGATTCCAAAGCAGGGTTTACTGATATGGATGAATTGTTGCGTACTGTGGATGCGGCAGCGGCTACTGCCCATGTTATTCCGGCAGGGTTTATGACAATGGCTCCGTTTACGCAGAATGAAACGGAAATCATTGCGTCATTTCAAAAATTAGTTTCAATACAACATGCAGTTCAGGTAAGGTTTCCGGAATTACCACTAACCGAACTGTCTATGGGTATGTCAAACGATTTTCAGGCAGCAATTGCTGAGGGTGCAACAATGGTACGGATTGGAACAGCTATATTTGGTTCCCGGACATAACTGACATGAAACGATGCGGTAAACGGGCAGTGTGTCTCGTACTTGCAATTATGCTGATTCCTTCTCTATCCTGTGCAGAGCCAACTGTTTTTATTGAGCCGTATACACAGAATTCTATTCCCGGATGGGCAAAGGATCTTCGTCGGGCTGAAATTATTTCTTTGGGCTCTATGCCGTTTGTTACTCTTGGGGTTACTTTGGGATATTCCTGTTTCCGGTATTTTTCAAATGGTATGGATGCTGCTTATTTTCCAAATCCTTTTGCAAAATCTTCTGACTCTGCAAATCTGAATAAATCAGAGCAGCTTGGTATTTTAGCAGGTGCAGCAGCTGTTTCGTTGTTAATCGGTGTCACTGATTTTATTATCAATACAGTTCAGCGACGGCAGGAAATAAAAAGACAGCAGGAACAGGAAAACGGATCTGTTGAAATTATACCGGTGACAACCAGCCCGGAAAAAGATTTTTCTGTTGAAGAAAGCATAATATATACAGCTGGAGTGCTCCGGTGAAAACTTTCAGTTTGTGTGTTCCTGCCGGAGAACCGGTACAGCGGATTGATAAATTTCTCAGTCAATCGGTTACAGTCCGGGAACAATGCGGAGATGCAAACCGGTCCCGGCTGAAAAATATCATTGTCAATATGCTGATAAATGGTGATACCGCTAAGTTTTCTTCCAAAGTTAAACCCGGTGACACGATTCTTGTGGACTGGGAGGAACAAGTACCTGAAAATATTATACCAGAAGACATACCGCTCGACATAATATATGAAGATGACAATGTAACTGTTGTCAATAAGAAACAGGGGATGGTGACACACCCCGCTGCCGGGCACTGGATCGGAACTTTAGTCAATGCCTTGTTATTTCACTGGAACAGGGATCATGTTTCTGCTGACAGGCGTCCGGGAATTGTTCATCGGCTTGATAAAGATACTTCCGGTTTGATTATTACTGCAAAAAATTATCCTACAGAAGAATGGTTGTGCAGCCGTTTCCGGCTCCGCGACGTAAAAAAAGAATATATTGCCATTGTTACCGGACGTCCACCCCGGCCGTCAGGAGTAATAAAAACCCGTCTTACCCGGGATCCCCGGAACCGGAAACGTTTTATCGCATCCCCCATTTCTTCCGGAAAAGGAAAATTTGCCTGTACTGTTTACAAATGCATTGCCAGTTACGGTTCTTTTTCTCTCATGCGGTTAAAACTTAAAACCGGCAGGACCCATCAGATCAGGGTGCACATGAAATATATTGGTTGTCCTATTTTAGGCGATCCTGTTTACGGTAATAAAAGCACCGTTTTTCCAGATGCAACATTGATGCTCCATTCCCGGAGACTCGTCATCCGGATTTCAGAAACAGCCCTGCCGGTGGAATTTGTCGCTCCCGTTCCCAGACGCTTTAAAAAAGTCCTGAAAGTACTGCATCATAAATATTCAAAAGCAGTAGTAACGTAATTATGAATATCGTATATATTGACTCTGATTTTATTGCTGTTGACAAACCGGCAGGGATGCCGAGTGCTCCGCTTAACCAGAATGAGATAAATAATGCCGTCTGCACTGTTGCCCGGGATTTTCCCGAAGTGATGGGAGTTTCCGGCAGAAAATCAATAGAAGGAGGTTTGCTACACCGGCTGGATACTGCTACACGGGGGATTCTATTATTTGCCCGGAACCAGACAGCGTATGACTCTGTAAGCCGGTTGCAACAGGCCGGTTTATTCAGAAAAACATACAAGGCACGGTGCAGCCTTTGCAGCGGCATCAATATGCTGTTACCGGGATTTCCTCCGCTTTCCGGATATCTGAAAAGCAAAATTCCATTCAGGGAAAAACAGACACTGCTGGTACAGAGCCGTTTCAGACACTATGGAACCGGCAGAGAAGCAGCCCGGCCGGTAACAGATGACTCCGGTATTATGATACAGAAAAAAACTAATAATACATTGTACTCAACAGAAATATTAATATATAGTATACAAAATGATACATCTAGCGTAAGATGTACAATCCTTTCTGGTTTTAAGCATCAGGTCAGATGTCACCTGGCATGGCTGGGGTTACCGGTTTTAGGCGATGTGTTGTATAATCCAAATTATATGTCTACAAAATCAGACAACGCTATAGAAAATCTTGCGTTTTCAGCTGTTGCCGTTGATTTTTTTCATCCGTCTTTGCGGCAGTTTATCCATATAGCGCTGCAAGATTAACAGACCGGTTCTGATTGTATTCTTTGTAATTGGGGATATAGTTTTTTTACTTCAGCTACAAGGTAAAATGATCCGGTTATCAATAACGGGGATTCATTTTGTCCTGCCGTATGGAGGGCATGGTGGATTGCATTCCGGTAGTCTTCCATAAAGGTAAAATCCAGTCCTGCACTAGAAAAGGCATGCCGGAGCCGTTCCGGATCTGAAGTTTTCTGTTCCCCCGGAATTGTCAGGATTATGGAATCAAAACCGGCAAAGAGCGGGGCAATTTCTTCAACATTTTTGTCTGAAGCGCAGGCAAAAAGCAGATATGTTTTTTTATCCATAGATCCGGTAAAAACTTTTAATGTCTCCAAAGTATAGCGGATGCTGTTTACTGTATGGGCTCCGTCTAAAATAACCGGATGGGATTCTGTACCGGTAATTTCAAACCTTCCTGGCAAAAACGCCCTGGATAATCCGGTTTCTAACTGTTTTTCCGTAATTTCCGGAAGTATTGATTTTATGGTTGCGGCTGCGGTTGCTGCATTCTGTGCCTGGAATGTCCCCGGAAGGGAGAGTGAAGCCTGAACCGGTCTGGAAAACAAATCAGATGTCAGTTCTATGTTCATTTTATGTCCGGTATATCCAAGTACACGGGAATATACGGTTTCAGGGACATAAATCATGGGAGCTTTTTTTTCTGCTGCAGCTTTTTTGAAAACCTGCAGTGCAGCCGGCTGCTGCCCGGCAAGACACACCGGTGTTTGCGTTTTAATTATACCGGCTTTTTCAAATGCAATCTGCCCGATTGTGTTTCCTAAAAACTCGCAGTGTTCCAGTTCAACAGGAGTAATAACAGAAATTTCTGGTTGTAATACATTGGTAGAATCAAGCCTGCCGCCTAAACCTGTTTCGTAAACAGCCCATTCAAAACCGGCGTTCCTGAAACAGAGGAATGCAAACAAAGTGACCAGTTCAAACCAGGTTACCGGCCGTCCCCCGGGCAGCTGCTCCGGTAAAATATCCCTGACAGAATCCATCAATTCTCTGGCAGAGGATTCGTAAACATCATCAGTAAGTGGGCCGGCAGCAGTCCCAATCCGTTCTGAAAAATCAAGCATATGGGGGGAAGTGTAAAGACCGCAGTGTTTGCCTGCTGTTTCCATAACAGAAGCAATCATGACAGACACGGAACCTTTTCCTTTAGATCCGGCTACATGGATTGATTTTACCGCAGTCTGGGGGGAGTGAAACCTCTGGCATAAAAATTCCATGGTATCCAGCCAAAAAATATTTTTTTTTGGTGTCCGTTCAAAATTGAGATAAGAATCCAGCCAGTCCTGTAAAACCTGTAATGGTTTTTGTTCCTCCATGTATCAGCGACCGCAACACTGCTTGTATTTTTTTCCGGAACCGCAGGGACACGGATCATTCCGGCCAACTTTCGGTGTTGTCCGGACAACAGTTACGCTGTCTCCTTGCCGCCGTTGTGCCATGGGGGATTTATCCGCAGCCTGCCGGGCGGCATTCCCGTCAAATGCCTGCACTGCATTATGCTGGGCATTCATCTGCCGGACCTGTGGCCCCTTCCGGGCAACCGGCGGATTCTGCTGGACTTTCACCCGGAATACCCGTGAGGCAATTTCGGTCCGTATCGTATCAAGCATTTGATCAAAGATATTAAAACCGTCAATTTTATATTCTGTAAGGGGATTTTTTGAACCATAGGAGCGCAGGTATACGGCTTCCCGCAGACCTTCCAGTTGTTCCAAGTGATCTAACCATCTGCGGTCTATGGACTGGACATACTGGTACCGGATAAACATATTGAGGTTTTCCTTGCCTGCAAGCAGTTCTTTTTCAGACAAATCATTCTGAAGCAACGTCATGAGAAATTCTTTTTCCTGTCCGGTTTTGCCGGAGAGTTCTTCAGGACTGACGGAAAGCCCGAAATTCTTTTTGAGTGCTTCGAGTAATCCGGGCAAAGCCGCATCACTGTTTTTCTTGCCAGCGGACAGGTATGACGCAAGTGACGCATCTAATTCTTCTTCTGCGGTAGCGAGAACCCGTTCTTTTAAGTCATCGTCTACTAGAATCTGATCCCGCTGTTCATAAATATATTTCCTCTGTTCATTTAGTACGTCATCGTATTCCAACAGATGCTTTCTGATTTCAAAGTTCCGCTCTTCGACTTTTTTCTGGGCCTTTTCAATACCTTTGTTCAGCCAGGGATGAAAAATCGGTTCGCCCGGTTCCATTCCAATCCGGGACATAATGCTTTTCATCCGTTCGCCGCCGAACAGACGCATAAGATCGTCATCCATGGAAATATAAAATTTACTCCGTCCCGGATCTCCCTGCCGTCCTGACCGTCCCCGCAACTGGTTATCAATACGGCGGCTTTCATGCCGTTCCGTTCCGATTACGTACAGTCCTCCCAAGGCTTTGACTTCATCATAATCATGCTGCCATTTTGCCTTTTCTGCCCTATACGCAGCTTCATACTGTTCGGGGGATGCATTTGTTCCTGCTTTTTTCTGTGCACGGAATTCCGGGTTACCTCCCAGTTTAATGTCGGTACCACGTCCTGCCATATTGGTTGCAATCGTTACCGCACCTTTTGCACCGGCTTCGGCAATAATCAGTGCTTCCCGTGCATGGTTTTTTGCATTCAAAACTTCATGTCTGATTCCTTTCCGGGTAAGCAGAGCAGAAAGGTGTTCTGATTTTTCAATTGAAACGGTACCAACCAGAATAGGCTGCCCCTTTTGGTGGCATTCGCTGATTTCCCGGCAGATAGCTTCCCATTTATCGTGTTCGTTCAGATAAACTTCATCATCTTCATCAACACGGGCAACCGGTTTATTGGTGGGAATAACGACGACTTCCAGACCGTAAATCTTATCGAATTCAACAGCTTCTGTTTCTGCCGTTCCGGTCATACCGGACAGTTTTTCGTACATACGGAAGAAATTCTGGAAAGTGATTGTTGCTAAGGTTCGGTTCCGCTGGGCAATTCTGATATGTTCCTTTGCTTCTATTGCCTGGTGAAGACCATCACCGTACCGGCGCCCTTCAAGAATACGTCCGGTAAATTCATCAACAATCTGTACCTGACCATCTTTTACTACATAATCTACATCCGGTTTATACAATTCATGGGCTCTGACAGCCTGGGTAAAGTAGTGGATGTATTCAAAATTATCTTCATCAAACAAACTGCCGGAAATCAAATTGTGTTTTTGCAGGATCTGTTCAATGTGGAGCATACCTTCATCGGTAAATGAAATACGCCGGGATTTTTCATCTATTTTATAATCTCCGGAAATGGTTTCTCCCTGCGCTTCGTCAGGATAGTCACCGGTTTCAGGATTTTTGTCTGCTTCCCGTAATTCCCGTACATATTTGTCAACTTCATGATACTTGAATGTATCGTCTTCTCCGGCACCAGATATAATCAACGGTGTCCGTGCTTCATCAATCAAGATAGAGTCTATTTCGTCAACAATACAAAAAGCGAAACCCCGTTGAACTTTCTGCCGGACATCAATCTGCATATTGTCCCGCAGGTAGTCAAATCCGAGCTCATTGTTTGTTCCGTAAGTAATATCGCAGTTATAGGATTTTTTTCTGGATTCATTATCCATGCCGGAAATAATAGACCCAACGGTTACTCCCAGGTACGAATATACAGGACGCATCCAGTTTGCGTCCCGTTCTGCCAGATAGTCATTAACTGTTACTATATGAACACCTTTTCCGGTAAGACTGTTCAGGTACGCCGCTGCAACAGACATCAAAGTTTTACCTTCACCGGTTTTCATTTCAACAATCCGGCCGGAATTCAGTACGATGGATCCCATCAACTGGACGTCATATGCCCGTTCTCCCAAAACACGGTTTGCGGCTTCCCGGGCAAGGGCAAATGCTTCAGGCAGAATATCTTCCAGCGTTTCACCTTTTGCCAGCCGGTCTTTAAAAAGCTGTGTCTGAACCGGAAACTGTTCCGCCGGCAGGGACTGGGCCCAAGATTCTTTTTGATTAATTTTTTCAACAACAGGAAGTAACTGTTTTACATCGCGGTCACGTTTTGAACCAAAGAAAAATGTCAATACTGAATCAAGCATATCTATTAATTTACTGATTATTCTACCGCTTGACAAGAGAAATCAAGCAATTTATTCTGTGGGTTATGAAGAAAACATTTCTGGTGAAGGTACTTTGTCCGTGTCTTCTGTTACTGTGTTTTTTTTCCTGCGAACGTTCCGATATCGTTACATCCCTTGAAGAAAAAAAACTGTTTTCATTACAGTACGGTAATTTTGAAGACGAATTAAATTTATTCAGTCTGTCATCTTATACTCCGGTACAGACATCAATTCAAATGACAGACGGTTTCTTTTACATAGCGAATGGTGAATCAAAAAAAGTCATGGAATTCAATTCATACGGGGATTTAATCAGTATATATTATAACAGTGACGTGAATCCCGAACCGGCTTTTGCCCTGGAACAGACAGACGGGCAGACATCGGTAACCGCTGCCCGGAAAGCTGTGGAATATCCGTTTAATTCTCTTGGTGATATTGCTGTTGATACAAAAAAGAACCTATATATTGTAGATAAACTGCCGGTTGAACGGCAGGAACGGGATGTGGAAAACCGGCTGCTGCTGAGTCAGGTAATACTGCGTTTTTCCTCTGATGGAACATACATTGATTATATCGGGCAACAGGGACCGGGTGGGGTACCGTTTCCGTACGTAAAGAATATTTATACGACCCGGCAGAATGAACTTGTCGTCGTATGCCAGACAAATACCGGAATGACCGTGTACTGGTACAACGATGCCGGTTACCTGTTATATACAATTCCTTTTGAAATCGACTTATTACCGAATCCACTGAAGGAACAGAGTGATTTTGAAATGTTTGTATCATTGGAAAAAATCTGTCCGTCATATACAGACAGAACTCTGTTTGTATCAATTGATTATTACACCACAACGGTAGATAGTGCATCAAATGTCCAGTCAGGAATTGATTATACTGCAACCTTGACATATCCGCTGGATGTTGAAACGGGAACGTACGGACAGCCTCTGACTATTCCGCCGTATGAGCAGACGGTTACCGACGGTTTTTCCAAGCAAGTGTATCCGCTTTCATTTGATTTTTTAGGGGTCACCAGTTCCGGCTGGTTGTTTTTTATGATTGCGGATGAAACCGGCTATACAATCCAAATGATTCAGGAAAACGGCCAGAAAATCATCAAACGCCATCTTGACGTCGACCATAATGAAACTTTGTACTATGATTTTTGTTTATCTCCGGAAGGTATCTTATCTGTCCTGTTTGCCGGTGCAGAAACCGCAGACATTGCCTGGTGGCGGACGGATACGTTGATTGATGCGTTTTTGAAAAGTTAAAATTGAATCGTAAAGAGAAACGTTAATATGAAAAAAACCGGAGAACCTTTGGAAAGCTACGCAGAAGATGAACAACCGCTCGTATATCATTACGGTAAACCCGGTGAACGTCTGAAAAATGCAGATGAATCAGTCCGGCAATTTTACGCCGGTGAAGGACCCCAGCTGTCAAAAGGATTGTTTCACTGGCTTGTCCACACCCGGTCATCCCGGTTTATGTTTTTTACCCTGCTGACATTGGTTGCTCTTATTGGGGTAACAGTTGTATTCAAACAAAATGATGCTACCGGCAGTGTTTCCGGTGTTCCTGTTCAGCTGACTGCGTTTTCGTTTGAAGATACAGTGTATGTAAGCATAAAATTACCGGAGCAAACCGGTTTTGATTCCGGCAGTTCCATTGTCAATGCAACCGTCCGGGCATATACGGTGGAAAAACAGCTTTTGGATAGTACTGAAATATCAGGAATTTACACAGGAAAAGAGTTGTTTTTACGGACAACTTTTTCTGATTATGATATACTATATATTGAAGCAGTTGTTACTGTATCTGATTCAGCTGTTACACTGCAGGCAGATATAATCCGGCAGTAATTGGAGGACGTATGTTACAATTCTACTTTCTTTCCGTGTTATTAAATCTGATAACAGGACTTATTTTGTTTTGTTCCCTTGAAAATATCAGAGGTAATCCGTCTGATCAGGATGCCGGCAATACAGGTAATCCATCTGTCAATAAGACAATTACCGGTTTTTTAGACAGCCGGAATTTCCGGCTGGTATTGGGAGTCCTGTCGGTGCTGGTCGGTCTGATGAAACTGCTTTCTGTTATTCAGAATGATGTTCCGGTAGTAGGGGATTTGATTCCGGCGGTAGCGGGTGTTACCGGAGGATTTTGTATCCTGCTTGAGTATTACATGAACTCAACAACCGTCAATTTTGTTCCCGGAAAATTCCTCCAGTCCGTTTTTATTGACGGGCGAAAATTCATCGGTATATTCTGTATTGTGGCAGCTGTCCTCCATTTTATTTTTCCGAGAGTTTTATTCCTGTAACATGAAATACTCAATAGCGTGTATTGTACGCAATGGTACCCGGATTTTAATCGGTAAACGTATTCCCGGAGGGCAAATGGGCTGTCGCTGGGAATTTCCTGGTGGAAAGGTAGAACCAGGGGAAACACCGGAACAGGCTGTCTGCAGAGAATTTATGGAAGAGTTTTCTGTCCCCGTCCGGGCTGATTCTCTGATTGCCCGGTCAGAATTTGTACACAACGGGGAAACGGTGACGCTGCTTGCGTACACCGTTCAACTGGAAACAGAGTCACCCGAATGGAAGTTGTCCGAACACACAGAAATCAGATGGGTTGAATACAATGCTATTCCGGAACAAGAATTTGTCGATTCTGACCTACGCATTTATCCGTCTATAAAACAATACATCGAAGGAATTCTGCATGGTGTTTTGTAAAAATGCGGTTATAGTTGCATCCGTCTGTGCAGCAATTTTTTTGGTAACAGGATGCAGTGTAAAAAACAACAGCATCGACCTTGATTCTGCCCCGGTTATTCAGTTTGATCAGGAGTGGGCGGTGATTACAGAACCCTATGCCTTATTCCGGCAGGACGCAGATTTTTCCGCAGATACAACAGCCCACGGCCGCCGGGGGGATGTTATCTGTGTCACCGGGAAAAAAATACTGTACAGCGGAAACAAACAGTCTGTCTGGTACAATTTTGAACAGGGATGGCTCCCGGATACTTCGGTACAAATTTATTCCAATCAGTTAAAAGCTCAGAATGCTGCCGCCGGTTTATAACGTCCGACTACATACGGTATGGCACCGGTTGCAGCACAGTTTCCATCGCAGATTAAATTTCAAGAAAAAGCGGATATGTAAAAATCAGTGCTTAAAATTTGGGCAGCGGACTGTATGTTTCCCCGTAATCAAACACTTCTGTACCTTCTATTTTTTTTGTAAATGCAACAACGGCATAGGTAAGCGGGGTGAAAACGATTTCCACAGCACTTTTGAATATGTAATTTGAGAAAATCATAGTAAGTAGAACAGGCCATTCATATACACCCGCAAATGCAATGGTAACAAACAGTATACTGTCGATCAGTTCTCCTACCAAGGTGGAAGAAATTGTCCGTACCCACAACCATTTTCCTCCGGTTTTAACCTTCACAACTGATAATACAACAGAATTACTGTATTCACCGGCAAAATATCCGGCAATACTGGCGATGGAAATCCGGGGCATCTGCAACAGAATGCTGTCAAAAGCTTCCTGTAGCGTCCATTCTGCCTGGGCAGGCAATACACTGATAATCCATATATTTACTGCCATAATAACCAGCATAAAAAAACCGGTCCAGATAACTTTACGGGACTGACGGTAACCATATACTTCCGTCAGGACGTCTCCAAAAATATATGACAGAGGAAACAACAGCGTTCCACCATCAAAGACAAATGGTCCCAGCTGGGTGATTTTCGCAGCTAAAATATTGGAAAGAATGAGTACACCGGTAAAAATACCGGTAAACACGGGAAGAAGTCTGTACGATTCCTGTACAGAGGAAAAATTTTTCATGTAAGCTCCTTATTTTGGTGAGGCGGGTAGTCGCGACCGCCGTGAGCGTACTATACGCATTTTTAACCGGTTTGTAAAGCTGTTACACTAAATTTGTGGAGCAATTTTTTTTAGTGGAAATGTCTGCCGTTTCTGGAATTTCCGCTGACAGCAGACTTTTATAGATTCAGTTGTTCTGTATAATCCGCATTGCCTCGTCGATCGGAATCTGTTCATGCTGTTCCCGGGTTACCAGATTTTTGAGGGTTACAGTACTGGATCCGGTATCTTCCGGCATGAGCAGCCCGAAGGGAATACCTTTCTTTTCTGCAACGGTATATTGTTGCACCAGCTTTTTGGGATCGGGGAATACCTCGCAGGAAATACCGTGCCGTCGTAAGACAGCTGCAGTCTGCTGGTACCGGGCAGATTGCGCCGGGTCGGTACAGAAAATTTCCACCTGAACATAACTTTTTTTATGTTCCAACAATCCCAGCTGTTCCAGGCCGGCAATCAGCCGGTCTAAGCCGATAGAAGAACCTACTCCCGGAACTTTATCTTTCATGTACAGACCTGCAAGATTGTCATACCGCCCGCCGGAACACACAGAACCGATCCCCGGCAACCGGTTTAAAAAAGTTTCATACACAACACCAGTATAATAATCAAGTCCCCGGGTAATTGACGGATCAAGGACAAAAGAGTCTGCAATGCCTGCCGCTTCCATCATCTCCTGTATTTCTTTCAGCCGACGGGTCCCATCGGATTCCCCGCCGGACATCTGTTCCATGCGGGCTAGCGTATCAGCAAAACTGGAACCGCCGGAAATGTAGCATAAAATGTCTTCCGCTGTCTGTCCGGATCCGGTGAGATCCAACAATTGTTGTTTTACTTCATCCCTGCCGATTTTTGTCAGCTTATCTACTGTCCGTAAAATATCTTCACTTTTATCGGTTAAGCCCCGCTGTTCAAGAAAACGGTTGAACACTCCCCGGTGGCTCATTCTAATGGTAATATCATCAACTCCGATAGCAGATAATGCATGTTTCATCAGGGACAGAATTTCAAAATCAGCGGCAGCGCTGTCAGAACCCACACAATCAAAATCGCACTGGACAAATTCCCGGTACCGTCCTGCCTGGGGTTTTTCGCCCCGCCAGACTTTTGCAATATGGTACCGCTTGAACGGAAAATAGAGTTCATCTTTATGTTCCGCAGTGAAACGGGCAAAGGGAACAGTTAAATCAAAACGCAGCGCAACATCCCGGCCGCCGTTGTCTTCAAACCGGAATACCTGCTTTTCAGTTTCACCGTTACTTTTCCGGAGCAATATCTCTGAATACTCCAGTACCGGTGTATCAATGGGCACGTAACCGAACAAACGGAATGCGGCGGTAAGTTTTTCAATTAAATCTGAACGGGTGATTTCTGCTTCCGGCAGAAAATCCCGGAAACCTTTCAATACTCTGGGTTGTATGAGTTTTTCCATATCGGTATAATAGCCGTATCAGGAGAAAATTGCAATTGCTTTTAGCGATAGATATTGGAAACACAAATATTGTAACGGCACTGTTCCATGAGAATGAACTGGTAAACACCTGGCGTATTTACAGCGACACCCGCCGTACCGGGGACGAATATAGCGCTATTCTGGCGTCTCTGTTCCGGGATGCCGGAGTGAACATTGCCCGTATTGATTCGTGCGTGCTTAGTTCTGTTGTGCCGGTACTTATCGGACAGTTCGTGGGTTTACTGGAACGCATGACGGGCAAAAAGCCGGTACTGGTGAATCCGGGACTGTTTCCGCTGCTGCCGGTTAAAATCCCGGAATCAGCGGTGCATGAAATCGGAAGCGATTTGGTTTGCAATGCAGTGGAAGCATATTCCCGCTACCGGCAGGCCTGTATCATTGTGGATTTCGGGACGGCGCTTACCTTTACAGCTGTTGATACGGACGGGAATTTACAGGGAATTGCCATTACCCCGGGGTTGGGTACTGCCCGGAATTCCCTGTTCAACAACACCGCACAGCTGCCGTCTGTTCCGCTGGAAGCGCCTCCGTCCAGTTTAGGGACAAATACCATACATTCAATTCAGGCAGGAATTGTGCTGGGATACAAAGGTCTGGTGGAGTCACTGATACATACAATGAAACAGGAACTGGCGGAAAAAACCGGTATCGACCGGGACAGTATCCGTGTCATTGCTACCGGCGGGTTGAACAGTGTGTTAAAACCGATTACCGCTGTGTTTCAGGATGTGGATAAATATTTAACTTTGTACGGGTTAAACAGAATTGCATCTTTAGTACAACAGTAATTTATTCCTGGTCATTGCATTTACCGCTTTTTTTTTGTATTTTGTATATATGAAACTTTATACAAAACATCAATTAATCCGGGCACTGCTGGTTGCAGTTGCTGGAACGGTTATTATATGTGCGGGTATTTACCTGCTTGTCGGTAATAAAAATCCAATATTTTCCCAAACCATGACAGAAGAAACAGTATCTGTATCTACGGAAACTCCGGCGGAAGCAGTGCAGGCTTCACAACCGGAAACGATTATCGCCAGGACAGAAGCTGCCGTTCCGGGAAGCAGTGATTCTTTTGTCCTCCAGACTGCGGTAAAAGCAGATCCGGTATACACCGCTGATATGCAGGCAACATACACTCAGGATGAACTGCAGAATATCACTGTATATGAAAAATGCAACGGGGCAGTCGTAAACATCAACACTCAGGTTATGGCTGTAAACTGGTTTCTTGAACCGGTTCCCCAAGAGGGTGGTTCGGGGTCAGGCTCGATTATTGATAAACGGGGATACGTTGTTACCAACGTCCACGTTATTTCCGATGCGTATAAGATTTATATTTCCCTGTCAGACGGAACCCAGTATGAAGGCCGTGTTATCGGTACCGATTCTGCCAGCGATATTGCCGTATTGAAATTTGACCCTCCTGCCGGCGTTGAGCTGCAGACTATTCCGTTCGGGGATTCGGAAAATTTAAAAGTCGGGCAAAAAGTTATTGCAATCGGTAACCCGTTCGGTTTTGAACGGACAATGACAACGGGTATTGTTTCCGGTCTGGGCCGGCCGATTCAAAGTTCCACCGGTACGATTATCCGGGATATGATACAGACGGATACTGCCATCAATCCGGGTAACTCAGGAGGACCGCTGCTGGATACCCAAGGCCGGATGATTGGTATTAACACCATGATTTATTCCACATCAGGCAGTTCTGCCGGTGTCGGTTTTGCAGTACCAGTCAACACAGCCCGGCGGGTTGTGTCTGACTTGATTCAATACGGGACTGTCCGGCGGGGGGTTATTGAAGCATCTTATGTACAACTTACATCTTCAATTGCCGACTATGCCGGACTGGATATTTCCACCGGTCTGCTTGTTTCGGAAATAGAAAAAAGCAGCAATGCTGCAAAAGCCGGCTTGAAAGCCGGAACACAAGCAGTCCGGTACGGTAGTGCCCGTAATTCCCGGATTATTTATTTGGGAGGCGATATTATTACTGCGATTGACGGTATTGCCGTTACTTCTTTGGCCGACTACTATTCTGTTTTGGAAAGCAAGCGCCCCGGTGATATAGTCCGGGTGACGGTATACCGGAACAAGCAGTATGTCGATTTAAGCATTACCCTGGCAGCGGAATAAACGGAGCAAGTCAGTGAGACCGTTTCAGGTTGTAGCTCCATTTGAACCTTCCGGAGACCAGCCCCAGGCAATACAACGGCTGGCGGAAGGATTTCTGAGGGGTGACCGGTACCAGACGCTGAAAGGTGTTACCGGTTCCGGCAAAACCTTTACCATGGCAAAAATCATAGAACAGGTTCAGCGCCCCACATTGATTATCAGCCACAATAAAACTTTGTCTGCCCAGTTGTACCGGGAATTCAAATCTTTTTTTCCCCATAATGCGGTGGAATACTTTGTTTCCTATTATGACTATTACCAGCCGGAAGCGTATGTACCGGCCCGGGATTTATATATCGAAAAAGACGCATCTATCAACGATGAAATAGACCGGCTGCGGCTGGCTGCAACGTACAGTCTGATGGAACGGCGGGATGTGATTGTTGTGGCAACGGTATCGTGTATTTACGGTCTGGGTATGCCCGAGCTGTACCGGGGTATGCGTCTCCATGTAGAAAAAGGGCAGCAACTGAATCCCGGGGATTTCGGCAGGCAACTGATTGGCCTGCAGTATGAACGGAATGATGCCGTATTGGAACGGGGCAGGTTCCGTATCCGCGGGGATGTGATGGAAATATATCCGGCGTATATGGAAACAGACGAGGCGTACCGGATAGAACTTGACTGGGAAGAAATTGTCCGTATCCGCCGGTTCAACGTAATTTCCGGTGAAATTATCGAAGAATTGGATGAAACAACCATTTATCCGGCAAAACACTTTGTTGTTCCACCGGAAATGCTGAAAAATGCAGCCGACCGTATCCGTCAGGAAATGGAAGACAGAACGGAATACCTGCGCCAGTCCGGGAAACTGCTGGAAGCCGAGCGGTTGAGAACCAGAACCACTTATGATTTGGAAATGATGACTGAAATGGGGTACTGTCCCGGTATAGAAAATTATTCCGGTCCCATATCCGGCAGAAAATCCGGTGAACCGCCGGCTACGCTCCTTCATTATTTTCCGCCGGATTCCCTGTGTATGATAGATGAAGCCCATGTTACGGTGTCCCAGATCGGTGCCATGTATGAGGGTGACCGTTCCCGGAAACAGAATCTTATAGATTTCGGGTTCCGGTTACCCAGTGCACTGGATAACCGCCCGCTGAAATATGATGAATTTGAATCTCTGGTCAACCAGACAATCTATGTTACCGCAACTCCCCGGGAACAAGAAATTACACGCAGTACCCAAGTAGTGGAGCAGCTCATCCGCCCGACAGGACTGTTGGATCCGGTAGTGGAAGTCCGTCCCAGTCAGGGGCAGATGGAAGACATTTACGGAGAAATCCGGCAGCGGATAGACCGGAATGAACGGTGCCTGCTGTTGACCCTGACAAAAAAAATGGCAGAGGATTTGACGGAATACCTTGACGGACTTGGGTTGAAAGTTAAATACATCCATTCAGAAGTGGAAACCATTGAGCGGGTTGAGATATTAAAAGGGTTGCGGGCAGGGGAATTCGACGTATTGATTGGCATCAATCTGTTGCGGGAAGGAATCGATTTGCCGGAAGTGTCTTTTATTGCAATCCTTGACGCTGACAAAATCGGTTTTTTGCGCTCGGCGACAAGTTTGATACAGATAATCGGGCGGGCTGCCCGGAACGTCAACGGGACTGTCATTATGTATGCAGACAGAATCAGTGATGCCATGAAAGCGGCGCTGGCAGAAACAAAACACCGCCGGGAAACCCAGGAAGCGTATAATAAAGAACACGGTATCACTCCGGCATCTGTTACAAAAGCGGTGGCGGACATCCTTGTCC
>CALXOI010000031.1 GCA_944389965.1 uncultured Treponema sp. | reverse complement strand
AAAACTGTCAACACCTCTCCCCGTTTTTTTTCTCCTTTTTTTTCACACCGCGTCAGAATCCCTCTGATTCCATTATCGTTTTCACGATATTACAATGTTCTATATCAAGAAAAAATTATCTCCCGCACGATACAATGTTTTTTTTCATTTTTGCGTTTAGTAATAATAAATCACACAATGATTTCCACCACCACAGTTATTGCAGCAAATTCATACGGGTATCTGAAAATACTGACCAAACACATTTTCCTATTTACTATCTCATTTATATTTTTATTACAGAGCAGAGTTTTGCAGATAATTCATCGCCATCCACATCAGTAAAAATTTGAATCAGATGTATCATCCTTATTTCTTAAGAATTTTTTTAAAATGACGCAAATAATCAATAAACGAAATATAGGACAACAACACACACAGCACACACAAAAACAGACCTATATATTGCAGTATTGTATATATTGCAGAAACATCAAAATGCAACCTGACAGCACCCTCAATAGCCAGATAATAAAAACCGGTTATTACATACAAGACTGTTTTTAACTTCCCCCCCTTACGGGCAGCAATTGCAGTCCCCCGTTGAACTGCAATCAAACGGACAAAATTCATCCCAAACTCACGGTACAAAATCAAAACAAATATTAAAGCAGGAATATAACCCGCAACAACAAAACAGAAAAAAGTTGTTAAATGAACCAAAACATCAGCAAAAGGATCAAATAATTTACCGAAATCACTTACTTCGTGGAGTTTTCTGGCATAATGTCCGTCCAGATAATCCGTAAATTCCATAAAACCCAACAGCGGGATCATAATAAAAACCGAAGTAACCTGTCCCACGTCCGTCCATAATGGAATGAAATACACAAGAAAAAAAACAGGTGCTAAAACAATCCGTGACAAAGTAAATTTATCAGCAATATTCATATTTGAAGTATGCCCAGTTATTGGAAATAATGTCAAGTATATGAATTTTACGGATATGCTTTATAATCCTGCACCACACTGATTGCCGACTCAATTAAATAATCAGGCATCAGTGAACGGGAAACCGCAACTGCTTTTTCTGCCAGTGCAGTAGAATCCGCAACACCCTGCAGCACAATTTTTTTATCAACTATCACTGCTTTTAAAAAACTAATATTTAATTTATGTTCAAAAATCAAAGCATTAACAAGCCGCTGGGCTGTCAAAAGCTCTGACAACTTCTTTTTACCTGCCTCTTCTTTTTCAGGAGTAATTAACTGCCGGCTGAGCTCTACAATAATCTGTGACGCAGATTCAATATCCAGAATACCCGTATTCATAACTAAATGAAAATGTTCCGGATCTTCGTGATCAAGATTAAAAAAGCTTTTATGAAAACCTAACCGATTATTATCACTTTCAGTAATCCGTTGCTGAGCCTGTTTTTCATCCCATGAAAATTCCTTCATGAGACGCTGCTGCCGGATATGATCTTTTGCAACAAATCTTACAGAAATCAGATTCGGTAAATCTTCTAAAATAATAAAAGACCCCCGTCCGATTAAAATACAGTCACCTTTAGAAGCCGCCTCTAACACGGCAGTCTGTAAATAATCAAGATATTCATCCCGGTCTTTGGCAAGCGAAGCAAAAAAACCAGGTTTACGCTCATCATACTTTTTCAGCTTTTCAGCAGGAAACCCTAATTCAACAATTTTCTGTTCAATTACTTTTCTTCCAATAAATGCGTAATTCATCCGCTCTGCAACAGCAGCGGCTATTTCATCACCAAGTGCAGCAACTTGACGGGATATTGCAATAACGGCCATAGAAGTCTCCTTCATACAAAAAAATATCACAACTATAAATTATGCAGACAAGAAGCCCTGCCCTCTTGTGTTTTTTTCTATATTCTATGATTATAGAATAATCCGATTCTATTATATTGTCAAAGGATTTGTTAAATTATGCAGCAAAAACTTCAATGGCAGAAAAAAGGCCGCCGGCAAATTCTTGAAACCAAGGTAATGACGGTAACAGAAATAGACAGCGTTTCTCCCAGAGGAGACACCGGAACATACATTGTTATGGACGCTCCGGATTGGGTCATTGTTATCCCGATACTGAAAAATCCTGACAGGTTCCTCATGGTAAAACAATGGCGGCACGGCACCCAGTCTTTAAGCACAGAATTTCCAGGCGGCGTCATGGATGCCGGAGAAACACCGGAACAAGCAGCTCTACGGGAATTAAAAGAAGAGACAGGCTGTACCGGTGGTAAACTGATATATCTGGGAAGCATGAGTCCTAATCCGGCCCTCATGTCAAACCGGGTACACTGTTTTGCAGCAGAAGACATATCAGAACCCGGCAACCAGCATCTTGACCCGGATGAATTTGTCGAGTACTTTCCCCTTCCCTGTGATGAAGTTTATCAAAAAATGGGCAATCAGGAATACCCGCATGCACTGATGACAGCCGCATTAGAATTATACCGGCAATATGTAACAACAAAAAAGGTGTGATTTCACCCCTCGGAAACCACACCTTTCAGCATTGGATTTCTGTTATTTTCCAAACGCACCATATTGCGCATTCGGATCATACACACCTTCCCGGATTTCTCCAGAAATACTTGGTATTTCTATTTTCATACCAGGATGAATAACATCCGGATTAGATGAATCTTCCATGCTATCTTTATTTGCCTGATATAAGTTTTTCCACAGGAATGGATCATTATATACATAGGGTTCACCAGCAATGTTCCAAAAACAATCACCACTTTCCGGCCACGGCTGAACGACATAATATTTTGGCAATGTTAGATTTTCCTGAATACCAGATAACAAATCCATCGCTTCTTTTGCATATGCAGATGCTTCCGCATAATTTTCTGCTGCAAAAGATGCCTGCGCAGTTTCTATTTTTTGGGAACTGGCATTGTATTTGTCAGGATAATTGACATCAGCTTTAATGCTTTTTGCCCAAACAAGCCGGTTTCTGGCAACACGGATTTGAGTATCTGCATCAGCCCGGGCAAGCATCAGCTCAATGTATGCACGGGAAAGCTCAGCATTTTCTTCCGCTTTAATGGTATATTCAACAGCCAAATCGTATTCCCCAGAATCAAACGCTTCCTGAGCTCGTGCTGTATAACCTTCAGCCAACCGCTGATACTGATTATCAGCATAGCTTGCTGCAAATATCATGACAGTACAGAAAAATAATATTCCGATGCTAACTGTTTTTTTCATTCTTCCATCTCCCCTTCAGCTTCAAGAGGTGCTATTTCATCTGCTTCTGCGGCAAAAACAGCCGTTGTATCAACTTTTTGTTTTGCCCGGGTAATAGCAGTCTCTGCTGCCGCTCGTTTTTCTGCAACCCGCTCATATATTTCTTTGAATGAAACAGCTGTTTCAGTAAATCCTGTATATGCGGCCTCGTAATTACCGGATACAAATGCAGCATCCGCTGCGGATAAAACCAATACTGTAGCAGAATAGGCATCTTTATCCGCAGTTGCTGATTTAATGCTGTCTGCAGCATCTTTCTGCGTGTAAGCTTCTTTTCTGGTAGCTTCTGCAAGGGATTTAAATCCTGCCAAAACGATAGAATTATACGCATTAAAAGCCTTGTCTGCAGCAGCACGGATATCAGAACCGGAGCCACCGGACTCAAACAGCAAAATCGCTTCTTCACCAGCAGCATCACCGTCAGCAAGTGCCTGGGGGTCAATGTTATCGAATTTCAGATCACCAATTTTATTCCGTAGATTCTGTGCCAATACCAGTCTTTCCAGTGCAGTAAAACGGTCTGCAACATCAATAAGCGCCGCTTCCTGACTTTGTCCAGGATTATCAGCGCAAACCTGGCAGAGCTGCTGATACATGGCATCTATTTCTGTAAAAATATCCGGAACCAGAACATCAGCACCTGCCACGATAGCAGAATCCCGTGCAGCGGCAGCGGCCGACAGATATTTTTCATTCACATCGGAAAAAGCATCGCCGGATGGAACAGCCTCTGATTCTCCTGCATCAGGAACAACTGTTACTATCTCCTCTTCCGGCACAGCTTCAGGTGTAGAGCTACACCCCAAAAAAAAGAAACCCACCAACAACAAGATAAAAAGTACGTATATACTTTTTTTCATGCCGTCCTCCTTAAAAAACAATATTTTGGTATAGCATACAGCAGAAAACACAGATCCGCAACTTTTTTATTTAAAAAATAAGACATTTTAATTAAAAAAAAGTTACAGGCGGCGATTTTTCTCAAATTTATGCTATAATTTATATAGAAAATATATAGGAGCTTTATTATGGCAGAAGATTTTTCATTTGAAATAACACAACATTTCGGTGTTCTTTCCCAAAGCAAGGGCGGCTGGACGCTGGAATTGAACCAGGTATCGTGGGGTGGAAGAGAACCAAAATACGACATCCGCAGCTGGTCTCCGGATCATCAAAAAATGGGTAAAGGAATTACATTGAATCAGGATGAATTGAATACCTTGAAACAAATACTCAATACATTGCCGTAATCGGATTACCAAGAAGACATTTCATAGGCAGCAACCGGCATACCATTTTTAATTACAATGGTATATAACAGCATACAAATTACAGACTCTTCCCCGGCAGTCCCCGATGTTCTGATTTCAATGTCACTGTCAGCGAGTACCGCAAGAATCCGCCCAACAGCAAGGGAATCCCAAATACGGGAAGCCGCCCGGTACAAACTTTGCGATTTTTTAGAAGCAAACCCATGATTTTTTAAATCAGAATCTGACGGAGCAGGATTTTCCAGATACAACCGATGCCAAACATTCAACCGGCGGAAACAATACGTAAGACCCGCAATTAACTGAACTGAAGAAGAATCTTTTGATAACCGGAGTTTCTGAAAAATTTCCAGTCCTGATTCAAGCCGGTACCGGGGTGCCTTTGTCATATCACAAAGGGCATCAAACAATGTAAATGCTGATTCCTCCCGGTTATGAGCAAGCATTTTATCCGCCTCGTCAGCAGTGATTAAATGCCCCTTATCAAAACAAAGAAAAAAACGGGAGCATTCGGAACGCAATGCCTCTGTATTATTTTCCACCAGTTCTAAAATAACAGCAGCAGCATCCTGGGCAAGGGAATATCCGTTTTTTTTGAAAAAATTAAACAGCCACTGTTCTTTTCTACTCTCAAACAGTTCCCAAAAAATCCGCTTGTTTGGTTTTGGTACCAGCAGCTCAAGTTTTTTATCACAGGATATATCTTCTGATACCAGAATTAATATAGAAGAACAGGTGTTTATCCCGGCACTATTCACCCAGCTTTCTATCAGAGCAATATCTTCTTTCCTCTTAATCTGCTCGGCACCTTTAACAACAATGAACCGTGCTGCAGCAAACAGGGATTCATTCAATAAAAGCGACATAATATCACTTACCCGGGTTTCAGCGGCATAAAAAGTATATTCATCCAACATACCAACCCGCTTACGCGCCTGAACCCGTAACTCAAGAATTGCATCATTCCGTTCCCCTGCTTCGGGTCCGGTAAAAAGGTAAAGAGGAGCAACCGGCATCAATACATCCTGATAATTCCAGATAATATCCCAGCGATATGAACATTCTGACAGAAAATCGGTTTATATGAGGAATTTTCCGGCTGCAGACGGATACGGCATGACTCCTTAAAAAAACGTTTAAGTGTAATTGCATCATCCAAAACAGCAACTACAATCTGCCCGTTTTCTGCCGTAGATGACTGCCGGATTACTGCCAGATCACCGTCAAGAATCCCTGCATCTATCATGGAATCCCCACATACTCGGAGAGCAAAATAAATACCGTCTGTCTTCATAAATGATTCTGCCAGATCTATGGAACCGTCGTAATTTTCTTCTGACAACAAGGGTTTTCCTGCAGCGACAGAACCAAGTAACGGGATACTCCGGAATGAAGTCCGCTGAACAGACGCAGAATCATCCACTAAAACACGGATAGATCTTGATTGCTTTTCCGGTTGTGATAAATAACCTTTTTTTTTGTAAGGCTGCAAAATGGCATTGAACCGCCCGTAATGAAATATTAAAATGGGTGGCGCACTCACGAATTGTCGGAGGGTATCCATGCTCTTCACAGAAAGAACGGACAAAATTTAAAATTTCATGTTGTCTGTCCGTTAATGCTTTCATTAACGTTATTCTTCCTCAAATTTATTGTCAAACAATGCTTTTATTGCCGCAACGGCATCTTTTTCATCAGAACCAGTTGCACGGACCGTCAATGTTGCATTATAACCGGCAGCCATAGTAATAACACCCATGATAGATTTCGCATTTACTGCCACATCGTTTTTTTCCAAAAGAATTTCAGAACTGAATTTATTCGCAGTCTGAGCAATTAAAGATGCGGGGCGGGCATGAATACCCGCACGGTTCTGTACCGTCACTATTTTCTCCGTCACATTGTTCCCCTTACATAATGTATTTAATACGAATCATCACTACCGTAATAAGCAGCCTGAGCCGTACCTGTTTCTATCCATTTTAAAACATTTTGATTAAATTCCCGGGCTGAATAATATCCCATCGACTTCAATCGCTCATTCATAGCAGCAGTTTCAATGATAATAGGAAGATTTCGCCCTGGTTTTACCGGAATTTCCAACAGGGGAATTTTTACGCCTAAAATTTCCTCTGTATGCTCGTCCGTACCAAGCCGGTCATACACCTTATTCGCATCCCATTCTTCCAATTTAACAACTAACTGTACTTCTTTTTGTTCCCGGATGGCTCCAACACCGTACAACTGGGAAATGTTAATAATACCTAATCCGCGAATTTCCATATGATGACTTATCATTTTATTTGCGCCTTGACCTAAAACAGTATTCCCATTCACACAGCGCATCTCAATAATATCATCTGCAACAAGCCGGTGTCCCCGCTCTATCAATTCCAGTGCTGTTTCGCTTTTTCCAACACCGGAATCTCCGGTTAAGACAATCCCGACACCATACACTTCTACCAAAACCCCGTGGATGGTTTTCTTCGAAGCAAAAATATCCGAAAACACCCGGAGTAACCGTGTAGAAAATTCTGTTGTATCAAGATTTGTCTGCAACAATGTACATCCCGCAGCATCAGCAATTTCAATTACCTCTGCAGGAGGTTCTAAACTGTGGGTAAACACACAACAGGGGATTTCATAAGAAAAGAGCTGACGGATTCCGTCCAAATTATTATCAGCAACAAGTTTCTGTAAGTACGCAGTTTCTCCCCGGCCGAAGACCTGAACTCTCCGCCAACCGAACGAATCATAAAAACCAGATAGTGCTAACCCCGGACGATTCAAATTCGGTACGGTAATATCCCGGATAAGACCTTTACGACCGCTCAAACATCTCAGATGAAGCGAATTATGGGCTTTTAAATCCAGATCCAGCAGATCCAGCACGGTGAAACTTTTGTCTGCCATTATATGATACTATACACGCTTATACGTATTTTTGCAAGTCGCCAACCGAAAAAAAGCGGTCGCAATTCCTTACAGAACAAAAATAGAGCAAATATTTTCCACCACAAACAGATGGAACCGATACCCGATCCGCTAATTTCGTAACAAATAAAAAATGATACCTGACAAAACCTGTCTGCAAATATATACAGGATTTTTTATTCCCGTGTATCGCCGGAATATGCTATATTGAAATGATTTTATAAAACAAGGCTGCCCTTCACAGTTTTTTTTTCAACTCACGGACAGCCTTCAGATATATTAATATATTACTTTTATTTTTTTGACTGAATTTTATCTTTTTCTTTTTTTACTTTTTGATCAAGAACATCCATCATTTTGTTTAACGCTGCAGCAAAATCGTAATCTTCTGCTGCAACATGGGCAACAGCTCCCCATCGGAAATTAACGGTACAATCAAAAATAAATTTTTTATCTTCTTTTACTTTCAATAACAAATCAACGATGAGATCATCTGCATACTTAACCCGTTCTATTTTTTTATTAATAAGATCCAGCTGATCCTGCTCAAATTCAAAACCTACAGCATTAACTGATGTTGTCATAAAACCTCCTAATTTTTGGCCGGTATAAGCAATATATACTATAAATTTTAACCGGTACTATATAATTAAAGTATACACTGTCACAGGTAAAAATCAAGTTTTTTGTCACAACAATGAATTCAAAACGGAGGAAATACTATGTGAAAGGATTCTTGGAGATAGTCGGATTCGAACCGGCGACCTATTGATTGCGAACCAATCGCTCTACCAACTGAGCTATATCCCCATAGCTGTATTACTATACCATAAAACAGCGGTCTTTGACAAGCCAATGTTCATTTTGAATACACCCGGGTGAACAGGTATCGGTTACAATTATTGTTTATGATACTCCGGAAAGTTCCAGAAAAAACACAGCTGTTGCGTATTCAATCCGATTTCAGTAAAATAATCTGTTATGCAGTATGAAAACCCACTGATTGTGCAAAGTGACAGAACCCTTCTTCTTGATATACATGCTCCGGAAGCGGAAGTATGCAGAACTGCATTAATTCCCTTCGCAGAACTGGAACGGTCACCGGAGCATCTGCATACATACCGGTTAACCCCTTTGTCGCTGTGGAATGCAGCCAGTGCCGGATTTACCGCAGATGATGCAATCTCTGTATTACTTCGTTTCTCCCGGTATGACGTACCGCAATCAGTGTTATTCTGGATCACAGAAACTTCAGGCCGGTTCGGTAAACTCCGGCTTATACCAGCCCCGGAAGGAACGGAAGGAAAAGCAGACTTTTTATATCTGGTTACTTCATCGGAAGCCGTCTACCGGGAAATTTCAGCATCGCCCCCCCTGAAAAAATACTTGGTTCCATGCCGGTATCCTTTTCCTGATACCGGTTATGCAGACAACGACAAATCCGCAGAAACAGAAACGTTCTCCCCTAACAGACCGATCATGGGGCAAACAGAAACCTGTCCGGAACCGGAACAAAATCATACTGCAGCAAAAACACCGGAAGTGGACAGTATCCAGGGTAACCCGCTTCCAATGGTTACTCCAGAAGAAACAGACCGGTGCTTCCGGCTGCAACTTACTGACAGAGGAACAATTAAACAACAATTGCTGCAAACAGGCTGGCCGGTTAAAGATGAAGTTCCGCTGGTTTCCGGGGCTCCACTGGATATGGCGCTGAAAACACGGACCGGCTCAGGGCTTCCTTTTACTATCAGAAATTACCAGCAGACAGCGGCAGCAGCCTTGGTCGGTGATAAAGGTCCCGGTACCGGATACGGCACGATTGTCTTACCCTGTGGCGCAGGCAAAACAATTGTAGGAATGCTGATTATGGATGCACTACAAACAAGCACTCTGATTATCACTACAAATATTTCTGCGGTACACCAGTGGATTGCAGAACTTCTGGATAAAACGACATTGCTACCAGAACAAATTGCAGAATATTCCGGAGAATCAAAAGAAATAAAACCGGTAACCGTTGCAACATATCAGATACTTACCTGGAGACCTGACAAAACATCTCCGTATCCACATTTTCAACTGTTCCGGGAGCATCCTTGGGGACTCATTATATATGATGAAGTACATATGCTGCCGGCACCTGTATTCCGGGTGGCAGCCGAAATACAGGCAATCCGACGGGTCGGTCTTACCGCGACACTGGTCAGGGAAGACGGCTGTGAAGGTCATGTGTTCAGCTTAGTGGGACCAAAACGCTATGATGTTCCCTGGAAAGAACTGGAACACTCCGGGTGGATAGCTTCCGCCGAATGCATCGAAGTGCGGACAGATCTTTCTCCGGAAGAAGAAATTGCGTATGCAACCGCACCGCTCCGTATGAAACACCGGATTGCAGGAGAAAACCCCGTGAAAAAACAACTTGTCTCAGAGCTGGTACGGCGTTTTCCGCACGATAAAATACTCATCATCGGACAGTATCTCAACCAGTTGAAAGAAATCGCGGATTTGCTGCAACAACCCCTCATTACCGGAAAAACACCTGCTGTGGAACGGGATAAACTATACCGGGATTTCAGGGAAAATCACATACGGATACTGATTGTTTCAAAAGTTGCGAATTTTGCTATTGACCTGCCGGACGCATCTGTTGCAATACAAGTATCAGGAACATTTGGAAGCCGGCAGGAAGAAGCACAGCGCCTAGGCCGGATATTACGTCCAAAAGAACGGACATCCCGTTTTATTTCCCTTATAACAAGAAATACGGTAGAAGAAGATTTCAGTTCAAACCGGCAGAAATTTCTTGCAGAACAAGGGTACGCTTATCGGATTATCCGCTACACAGTATCAGAAGATTTTGACGAGCTGACGGATACATATCTCTGTACACAGAAAGGAGACCGGATATGACCCGGAATTCCCCGGAACGAACCGAAATGATTCTCCGCTGGCGGGCATCCATAGCGCAGCTTAATGATAATCATTTTTTTGAATTGATGCGTATGTATCTGGGAGAAATACAGACACCATTCAACAAGCAGAAACTTATTGAAGCTTTGGGGAATTTTCTACACAAAGAAGAAGTCCGCCAGAATGCAGCCCTGTTGATTTCTCCCGGAGACATCCGTATTCTGACCGCAGTTCAATTTATGGATAACCCAACAACCGAATCTCTGACCGGATTGTTTTCAGGATCAATCACCTGTGCAGAACTCCACGAAACACTGATGAATTTAGAAGAACGGCTTCTGCTATTTCAATACCAACCGGACAGTTCCGGACACCCGGTATATGCCATCAATCCATTACTGCAGGACATTATCCTACCCCGGCTTTCTGTTGCAGTATTGCTGCCCCCTGCGGCCGGAAGCAGGGACGTTGCAGACACAGCTCCTGTGCTGACCCCGCAACTGCTGGCTGCTTTTTTTGCATTCACCGCTGCCCGGCGGGACTTATATAAACAGGACGGCGAGCTGAAAAAGAAAATTTACGAAACCATCCTGAATATATTTCCCTGCAACAGTGCTTCGCCACAAGACCGGGAACATCACCGGCTCTTTTTTACAACCCTTGGTACTGCGCTGATAAATCTGAATTTATTGAAACCGGAAAAAAACGGCTGGATACCGGATTATGAGCGATGGCTGCAATTTTCAAGGATGGCGCAGGAAACTCAATATGCATACCTTGCAGCGGCAGCTTCCGGAAGAAGCAGCCGGATGCAGCAGCAACAAAAAGTCCGCCACATACAGCAATTGTTGTCAATGATTCCTCCCGACGGTTTTACCATACAGACTTTAGAACGGGCAGAATATCTGTTGCTACACCTAAAGGGGGAACCGGATACCGTATCAAGAAGCCGAACAAACAAAACCGGCAGGTTCGCCCGGATTATGGCTGCAGCACAGATGTCCCGTACAAAAAAATCTGACGATACTACAGCCGCCGGTTCCGGTGAATGTGAATATGAGGAAAGAAAACACCTTCTGCCGGCAGATATGGACAGCAGAAATACAGGCACCTGTCCGCTGTATGAAGCTGCAATCCGGTTGGGACTGATCCGGCAAAACCGAAGTACGGCAGGTTCAGGGCAAAAACCAGAACCGGTATATACAGCATACATCCCGGGAAACAATGAGTATGAGGGAGCAACCTGTACCGGATTTATCAGCCTTGATGCCGGCTTTACCGTAACATTATTTCCCGGCCTTCCACTGGTAAATATACTGCCGGTTATCCGTTTTCTGGACATCCGGCAATTTGATACTACCGTCCGGCTTGAAATCACCAAGGATTCTGTATTACGGAGTTTTGACCAGGATTTAACACCTGACGACATATCCAATATTCTGCAGGAATATATTACATATCCATTACCGCAAAATATTTCCATAACACTGGAAGACTGGTACCACCATTATACAGCCGCAACTATATACCGGGGATATCTTTTGCACATAAAAGACGGCAGAGATCCGGCGCGGAACCCTTTACTGGCTCCATATATCCTCCGGCAACTGGAATCAGGGTTGTATCTGATGAATTTTGCTGATGACCAGGAAGCAGAAACAGTGCTTAAAAGCAGTTCTTTTTTTACCGGAACCGTCAGAACCTGCCGGAAACCGGAGTCCTTACCTGTTTTTTTTCCTCCGGGAAAAACCGAAGTACCTCCATTACCGCCGGCATATCTTTCACCGGAACCTGCAGAGAAACAAGAACATACTATAACTGGTACACCGGAAGCGCAACAGCTTTTTCTCAACAAAATGCTAGATGATTTAAATCATCTAAATCTGGAACCATATCAGACAGAAGGATTAGAAACCCGAATCAACCGCCGGATTATACTTATTCCGGAACAACTCCGGGGAACTTCTGTTAAACAGGAGATACTGGAAGCCGGCGGTATGGATTTTGTCGGTAAAGTCCACATTGCAGAACATGCCGTTGAAACTGGAACTCGTATTGAACTCTGCTTTGAAAATGAACAGCACGGGCAGACAATAATCACCGGAATTCCTGTTGCAATAGAGAAAACAGCTGGAGACGCACTGATTTATATCGAAAATACTACAGGCAGTCCTACCGGATATTCATTGATGCAGGCATCTAATGTCCGCCGGTACAAAGGGGCAATTTTCAGAGAGTAGCCAGCCCCAACGAAACCTGACCAATGGAGGAAATACAATGCAACAGTTATCAATACAGGCGGTAATATTTGATTTTGACGGTGTTATTGCTGACACATTGCCTGACATTGCCGCAGCAGTAAATGCGGCCTTAAATCAGTTCGGATATACATCGTTATCCCAAGAACAGATTCTCACTTTTGTCGGCGACGGCGCCCGCCGGCTTTTGGAACGGGCACTCACTGCCGCACAGCAGGCTTCACCGGAATCTGTTAAAAGCAGTAGCGGAGATTCAAGCCCCTCCGCATCCCCCCGTCCTGAACAAGAGTCCCGTATACAGGACTTGTCATCCGGTAGCCGGAACAGGTTGTATCCGCAAAATCCGGACTCCGGCAGCCAGGCGTTTGATGCTTTTTATGACTGGTACGTGGAATACTACCGCACTCACTGCTGCAAAGAAACCCGGCTGTATCCGGGGATAACCGGCCTGTTGGAATTGCTGGCAATACAGGAAATTCCAACAGCGATTGTTTCTAACAAGCCTTATGCCGTCACACAGGAAATTCTGAATAAAATACATCTGACAGATTTTTTTACCGCAGTTATCGGTCCGGAACAGACAGCCCGGACAAAGCCGGCTCCGGACGGGTTGTTGCTGGCACTGGAACTCATCAACCGGCAACGGTATGCAAAAGGAAAACCGCCTGTCAAACCGCAGCAGGTATTGATGGTCGGGGATTCATCCACGGACATTCAGGCAGGGAAATCCGCCGGTACTGCAACGTGCGCTGTTACGGGAGGCTACGGAAACCATGAACAACTTGTTTCCAGCCATGCAGATTTTTCCATATATCTTGCGTCTGAGCTTCAAGTATTATTTCTGAACCGGTAACTATCCGCTAACACATAACCATTTTGCTGCCGGTTATTGAACTTTTTTACGGTATCTGCCGGTGGCTTTCAGACACACATAGCCATTACCGGTATTTTACCGGCTGATTGTACCGGTACGTATTTAATACATAATGAGGTACAAAAATATTATACGTTATAAAAAAAATGTTACTATAAACAGTATTTTTTATCTAAATTACCTTGACATACTTCAAAAAAAACGGTATTCTTCTTTTTGTTACTGTATAAAGTAACAAAAAGAAGAAGAGACAATTATCAAGGAGTAAAAGAAAATGCAGAACAAAAAATTCATGGTACTGATCGCAGTTTTAGGTATATTGACCGGAATTATAACCGGCTGCTCCGAAAAAAAAGACGGTCTGACTATCGGAATTGCAAAAATTGTCCAACATGATGCTCTGGATCAAGTAGAACAGGGGATTATCGATGCTGTCACTGATGCTGGGTTTGATGCACAATTTGATCTTCAGAATGCCAACGGCGATGTGAATACGGCAGCACAAATTGCAGCAAAATATAAAACAGAAAAAGTCGATGTTGCAGTAGGAATTGCAACTCCCGTTGCGGTAGCACTGGCAACAGCCATAAAAGACACACCGGTAGTGTTCGCAACAATTACAGACCCGGTAGGTGCAGGACTGGTAAGCAGCCTTGACCGGGGCGAAGGCAACGTTACCGGGATGTCCGACGCAATCCCGACACGGGAACATATCCAGATGTTTCAGGAAATAGCCGGTATTAAACGCTTAGGGTATATTTATACCAGCAGCGAAGCAAATTCTGTATCTGCTTTGGCATTAGTTGAATCTGCCTGTACAGAATTCGGAATTGAACTGGCAACCCAAGCAATTTCTACTTCAGCAGAAGTAAAACAGGCGGCAGAAGCCTTAGTAGACAGAGTAGACGGCATATATTTGACAACAGACAACACGGTATTTTCAGCTTTAGCCTCATTGGTACAAGTATTCGGCAATGCCCATAAACCTATTTTCTCCGGTGATGTAACTGGAGCAAAAAACGGCGGCTGCCTGATTGCATCCGGTTTCAACTATTATAAGGCAGGGTATGCCACAGGACAGATGGTAGTGGATATCCTGAACGGAGCAACACCTGATGAAATGCCGGTAAAATTCATGACTGATCCATCAGATTCCGATTTGCTGGTCAACCTGGATGTTGCTGCAGCATGTAATATCACAATCCCCCAATCATATATTGATACAGCCAATATGATTATTGAAAACGGAGTGTTGACCGAAAAGTAATATTTCCCGGAAAACGGAAACAGAGCACTGTTTCCGTTTTTTATTTTCACAGTATATTTTTATAAATACCAGATACTCCGAATTCCCGGAATATAAAACAATTTTACCGCAGTTCAACACTAAAATCGAAAAATCAACCAGACACACAGTCAAAACTAGCTTCCCGACATCTGTGCGTTGCGGTAAAAAATATTTATTGGTATACTGGAACAGTATTTTCCATACGATACAACTATATCCCTGCAACAGCTGTAAAAATGTGAGGAGTTGCTATGAATTCTGGAATGATAAGTGTGATTGCAGCCTTTGTGCTGTATTTATCTATGATGATTGTCATCGGATGGCGCTACATGAAACACAACGCCAGTTCCGGCGACTTTTTCCTTGGCGGCAGAAAGGTGGGACCGTGGATGACCGCACTCAGTGCGGAAGCTTCCGATATGTCCGGCTGGCTGCTCATGGGGCTTCCGGGGCTTGCCTATTTAGGCGGCATGAAAGAAGCCTTCTGGACTGCCTTGGGGTTGATTATCGGAACCTATTTGAACTGGCTGATTGTGGCAAAACCCCTGCGCAAATGTACCATTGTGTACGGAGACTCCATCACTATCCCGGAGTTTTTGACCAACCGGTTCCGGGACAAATCCCGCCTCCTTTCCACGATTTCCGTGGTGCTGATTATCATCTTCTTTACCATTTACACAGCATCCGGCTTTGTCGCCTGCGCAAAGTTGTTTAACTCGGTGTTCGGAATGGATTACACCATAGGTCTCGTTATCGGAATGATAGTGATTCTGGTATACACGATTCTGGGCGGATATCTGGCGGTGTGCGCCACGGACTTTGTGCAAGGCTCCCTTATGTTTGCTGCCCTTATCGTTGCAGGAATCGTGATGACGGTAACCCTCGGCGGGCTTGCGGAGGCAGCCCGGAAAGTATCGGAATTCGGGGTGCGGGCAATAAATGGCGAGTTTGGGGAAGCGATGCAGCAGAAATTCAGCGCAAACCAGAACTACAGCCTGATGTCCATCATTTCTGCCCTCGCCTGGGGACTTGGTTATTTCGGTATGCCCCACATACTGGTAAGATTCATGGGCATCCGATCCAACAAGGAGGTCGCCCTTTCCCGGCGCATTGCCACAGTATGGGTTGTAATTGCCTTTATCGGTGCCCTGCTGGTAGGCTCCCTGGGAACCGTATATCTGCCCCAAGTTCTGTCCCCGGCGGCGGCTGAAACAGTGTTCAGCGCCTCCATCCAGAAAATGTTCCCTGCCTTTATCGCAGGAATTTTTTCCTGTGCGATTCTTGCCGCCGCCATGAGCACCGCAGATTCCCAGCTTTTGGTGGCTTCCTCCGCATTTAGCCGGGACATCTTCAAGGGGCTGATAAAAAAAGACGCTTCTGAAAAGCAAGTCCTGCACATGAGTCGGGTCACCGTCTGTGTCATTGCGGCGGTTGCTTTCGTAATGGCGCTGGATGAGAACAGCTCCATATTCGGACTGGTCAGTTACGCCTGGGCGGGCTTTGGTGCCACATTCGGACCGCTGATTCTTCTTGCCTTGTTCTGGAGAGACGCAACCGCAAAAGGTGCCGTTGCAGGTCTCCTTGCAGGCGGGATTACCGTTGTTGTGTGGCACAACCTGCAAGGGGGCATCTTTGCCGTTTACGAACTGCTGCCTGCATTCCTCATCTGTCTGGTAACCGCTATCGTTGTCAGCCTGCTGGATAAAAACAAAGATCCCCAGATGCTTGCTGAATTTGACATATACCGCAACACAGAAGACTGATGCCCGCCCCGGGACAACAGTATAACACCTGCTGTTGGTCCGGCCGGTAAAGCCAGTTCGGCAGAAACCCACCACCCGTGTGACGGATGGTGGGGACAAAGCCGGATAGTCCAAAGGATTTAAGCTGAAACTTACGTCCTCCGCTTATACTGACATTCAAGACTGCTGCGGTCCTCCGTGCTACTGTTCTGTCCCGCAGGAGACCGTTGCATGATGATGCCGTGTAAATACCCCGTATCCTTTTACGGTACCTTATCCTCCCGGTATATCAGAGATTCCCGCATACTTGGTATTTTCCAGGGAATTTTGCCGGCTATTTCCGTAACAGGTGCTTTTGCATGGAAAACGTTCCCTCGTTTTAGATCTCTCCCAGGCAAATATGCACCCGCAAAATAAAAACGGCGGACTTACTGTCCGCCGTATAACGTCAACAGATCCTCACAATCTGGTTCTCAAATCGCAATAAATAAAACCTCAGCTCCACAGATTCCGGGGGTCAACCGTATAGCCGTTTTTATAAACTGTAAAGTGCAGATGGGGACCGGTGCTTAAACCGGTATTTCCAACTTTGCCGATTTTGGTTGTAGTATACACATACTGTTCCCGTTTTACCAAGGTGGAATCCAAATGACCGTATAATGTCCGGTATCCGGAATGGTGCTGGATAATAATATAGTTACCATATGTGTTGTTATACCCTACCTCTACAACGGTACCATCCAGTGCCGCATATACCGACGTACCTTTTGCTGCGGCCATATCAATCCCGCTGTGGAATGACCGGGCACCGGTAAAAGGACTGTTGCGCCAGCCATAATATGATGAAAAATAATACCAGCCTTTCAGCGGCCGCTGGAACAAATCCCCGTTGATTTCCTGCCGGGTAACCCAGTCAAGTTCTGCGTCAGGCAGAAACAGGGTTGTACCAGCCGGTAATGATGCTGATACCAGCAGATTGTTGACATCTGCACATTTTTCCGCCGATATTTCATATTTTTCCGCAATATCAGTAATAATTTCCCCGTCTTCCCGCACCGTGTACAGAATTCCCGGCATAGACGGAATCTTTAAATACTGGCCGATTTGCAACAGACGGGACTGGCGGATATTATTCACACTGATAATTGTATCCTGATTCAGACCGAATTCTTCTGCAATCACACCTATCATGTCACCCTGCTTTACACGGTATGCGGTATAATACAGGCCTGTATCAGCGGAAACAGATCCGGCACTTTCTTCAGGAAGCACATCTTCCCCAATCAAGCTGAAACCTTCCGCACTGGGCGTAACAGGCATTACAGGACTTTCAAAACCACCCCGCCCCCCGCCACGAACTAGTACGTCAACATACGGATACGCAAAATAAGCACCGATAATCCCTGTTACCAGAATACATCCAGCCACAATATATTTTTTAAAAAGAGCGCGTAACATACAATATCCACCTCTTATTTTTTTTTCAATCCAATAAGGTATGTTTCAAAGGATTCTGAACGGCACGCTTCCGGTTTGAACCCCCGGGCGGAAACAAAAATTTCCCGCATCTGCTGCAGCAATTTCTGCTGATCACCACCTTGAAAAATCTTTACTGCAAAATTTCCACCTTCTTTCAGCATTGTACGGGCATAAAATACTGCAAGCTCGACCAACCCCGCAGACCGGGCTGTATCTACGGTACGGTTGCCAGTAGTCGGAGGGGCTGCATCACAAATAACCACATCATACGGTCCTAGTTCCTGAGCCCGCCGGAGAACGTCTTCATCATACAAATCGCCCTGAATAAACACAAGATTATCCCCGGTCACATTCTTTGATAAAGGATTCAAATCCACCGATGTAATATGACCGGTTCCTGCCAACGCCCGCAGAACAAACACTGTCCAGCTGCCTGGCGCTGCGCCTAAATCGAGAACACGATAATTCTTTTTTAAAATTCCGAATTTCTCGTTTATTTCCTTTAATTTATAAACGGACCGAGCCGGATACCCTTCAGAAAATGCCTTCCGGGACCAGAAATCCGGTTTTTCATAATTGTTTGCGGCCATACGACACCTTTATTTTCGGCATAATTACGGGGTAATTTACTGAAAAAGACTCTTTTCCACAGGTTTTCAGAATAAATATATTCTGATATACTCCCGGTATGGACTATAATTTTAGCACAGAATTGGAACATATTGAAAGTATCCTGAATGAAAAACTGCCGGATTTATGTACATCTCAATGGAAGCAACAGCAGTTCGGTTCACTTCCGCCGGTTGTTGAGGGAACCCACTTTCAACCGCTGCTGGCGCCCTGCGCAGGGCTCGTTCACCTTGGCGGCAAGCGATGGCGGCCATTGCTGCTGGTACTCTGTGCCCAGGCAGCAGCCGGAACTGAATTACCGCCGGAAAATGCGTATCAATTAACCCCGCTCGTAGAATTTGTCCATACTGCCAGTCTCATCCATGACGACATTGAAGATGCTGCAGATATGCGGCGGGGTGCGCCTGCTGCCCACATAACCTATGGATTAGATACTGCACTGAATGCCGGTTCCTGGTTATATTTTTCCGCCCCGGAATGCATTGAATCTGCAGATATTCCGGTGCATTTAAAAGCAAAGCTTTATTGTCTCTATACGCAGGAACTGCGGCGGCTCCATTTGGGCCAGGCCATGGATATTGCCTGGCACCGAAACAATGAAACAATTCCTTCTATTTCTGAATATACTGCGATGGTACGATTAAAAACAGGAACACTGGCTTCCCTTGCCGCCCGTACCGGATGCTTTGCCGGCGGAGCAGAAGATCAAACAGCTGCAACAGCGGGAGAAGCTGCCGCAGACATCGGTATTGGATTCCAAATACTTGATGATGTAATTAATCTGTCAACCGGAAAAAAAGGAAAAAAACGGGGGGAT
>CALXOI010000030.1 GCA_944389965.1 uncultured Treponema sp. | reverse complement strand
ATATGATAAAATCCCGGACATATGAAGCGATTTTTTTCAGTGCTGTTGATAATAGCCGCAACAGGCGTGGGTTATGCCGGCGGTTCACAGGAACCAGCCATGCAAACTGATACACAACCGGTTCCGGAAAAAATTGTCAGTCTGGTTCCATCCGTCACAGAAACCCTTTTTGCAATCGGTGCCAAAGAACACATTGCTGCCAGATCAGATTTCTGCACGTGGCCGGAAGATGCAGCAAAAATTCCTTCCGCCGGTGGATTTGACGGCAAAACAATCAGTCTGGAGCGGATTCTATCCTTCAAACCGGATCTGGTTTGTCTTGCCCGGGGAATGCATGATTATCTGGTACAACCACTGGAATCTTATGGTATCAAAACATTCATCTCTTCTGGGGAAACAGTGGAAGAAACCTGCCGGGAAATTCTTCAGCTGGCAGAACTGACAGGGCACACAGCCGGAGGTTCAGCCTGCGTCACATTGATTCAGGAACAGCTTTCCTATGCCCGGAGCTATGCAGTAGGACGGCAACCTGTAACAGTATTCTGGGAAATATCTGCCGCCCCATATTTTACCTGCGGTAAAGATTCTTTTATCACCAGCCTGCTGACAGAAATCGGTGCGGTAAACTGTTTTAGTGATTTGAAACAATCTTATCCACAAGTCAGTGAAGAAAGCATTATCGCCCGGCAACCGCAGGTTATTATCTTTCCTGACTATACCGGAACAGAACAGACAGTTGCCCTGATTGCCGCACGCCGGGGCTGGCAGTTGATTCCGGCAGTTAAAAACAACCGGATTTATCCGGTAAATGCCGATTTATTTTCCCGCCCCGGTCCCCGGATAGGAGAAATGGCGTTAGAATTAGCAGCCCTGCTGTATCCCCCGGAAACGGGCAACATATAGAGACTGATTTCTGGTAGAAAATATGAATTATATCGCGCACATATATGCAGTAATCCGGCGGCTAACCTGCCGGATATGTTACAGGATAAAACGGCACAATCAAAAACCGGCAGGCAGGGGAAGGAGTTTCGCCCCAATGGCTGCCGTTGCATCAGCAGTGCTGCTCACCGCAATAATTACCGGAATCCTGCTTGGCACAGAGCCAGTACCGTTCACCGACGCCTTGTCTGCGCTTTTTTCACCGGATACCGCAGATCCTTTCATCACGGTGATTCTTTGCAGTCTCCGGCTGCCAAGGGTTGTATTGGCAGGAATCTGCGGTGCATTGCTGGCCGGAGCCGGAGCTGTGTTTCAAGGTTTTTTCCGCAACCCGCTGGCCGATTCTGGTCTGATGGGCATTTCTTCCGGAGCGGCACTGGGCGCCGTGCTGTCCGCATTGTTGCCGGCAGCAACTGTACCGGCGGCGGTCATGGGCATGGCAAATTCCGGTACAACCGGAGCAACAATCCTTACCGCCATAATGACCGGAAACGGTACTTCTGTTTTGCGGGTGTTGATTGCAACCCATATAACCGAATTCTGTGCCTTTGCCGGAGCCGGAACCGCTGCACTGCTTGTCTACACAGCATCCCGGTTGTACGGCGGAACCGGAGCCGTTACCGTCATCCTGCTGACCGGAACCGCAGCATCCACATTTTTCTCTGCCGTAACATCTCTGGTTATTCTTCTGAAAGACCGGGAACTTCATAAAATGTTCGTATGGACATTAGGCAGTTTTAACGGAAAAACAGCCGGTGACGTTCTGCTTGTTCTGCCGGCAGCAATTATATCAGTTATTCTTCTACTCCGGTGTTCACCGGCACTGGATGTTCTCAGTGGGGGAGAAATCACTGCCCAGGCTTTGGGTCTGGAACCCCGGCAGGTCAGACGGCAGGTTATGACCGCAGGTTCTATTGCAGCTGCGGCAGCCGTCTGTACCGGCGGAACCATCGGCTTTATCGGGCTCATCACACCGCACATTGTACGGAAATTCTGTTCTCCCCGCCACCGCCAGCTGATTCCGCTGAGTATGATATGGGGTGCCGCATTTCTAATTGCAGCTGACACAATAGCCCGGACGGCTGCTCCTCCGGCGGAAATTCCTGTAGGTGTTATCACTGCGCTGGCCGGCGCACCGTTTTTTATTTCATTACTGTTTGCCAAGGAGCGGAGGTACCGGAATGGATAAATTGCGTTTTGTCACAAACAGCAACAATCCACAACTGGCGGCGGCATCCCTATCCGCCGGTTATGGAGCAGCTCCCGTTTTGGACAGTATATCCCTGTCCATCTCTGCCGGGGAATTCATTTGTTTGAGCGGCAGAAACGGATGCGGTAAATCGACACTGCTGTCCCTGCTTGCAGGAATAACGCTACCAGGACTTCGATATTCCGGTCAGGTGACTTTTAACAGTCAACCGGTGAAGCAAATGCAACCCTGTATCCGGGCAAAGCACATTGCATATATGCCCCAGAACGAACACAGCGCCTGGAATTACACGGTGGAAGACATTATCCTGTCCGGCAGATTCTGCCACACGAACGGAACAGGCATATACAGTCCCGGCGACTACGAAACGGCACGCCAGGCTGCGGCAGAGCTTCACCTGGAGCATTTATATACCCGCCCCGTTTACACGCTGTCCGGCGGGGAATTCCAGCGGGTACGGATTGCCCGGGCATTTGCCCAACAACCGGATATACTGCTGCTGGATGAACCGGCTGCGAATCTGGATTTTGCTGTCAGGTTTTCACTGTTGGCAGGAATAAAAAAACTTGCCGGCAACAGACATCTGGGTGTTCTCATTTCCATCCACGATGTAAACCTGGCTGCTGCATTTGCTGATACACTGATTCTTATGAGTCCGTTTTCAACCGGAAAACAAAATCAACTTATCTCCGGCTCACCGGCAAAAGTTATAACACCGGAAAATCTGGGCATGACTTTTGAAAAAACATTCGGAGTATATACCCACCCTGAATACGGATGCCCTGCTGCATATGTCAAATTGTAACAATATAAAATCAGAATGGATTCCATAGCAACCCATTGAATCCGCACAGAAAAAAACAAAGTATTGCCATAACCACAATTGTTACACCGTACCATTATTTACGGTTTGTCTTTTCTGCATATTCCTATACCCTGTGCAAAGCACCCGCTGCATGATATACTGCGGTATGCGTAATTCCTCTTTTAATGATACAACCGGCAACAACCCGGATACCGGCCGGGATGAAAACCATAGTACACGCAAAAATGGCGGCCATTCCAGCACAAACTCTACAAAAAAACAGCACCGCCAAAATAACAGACAACACAACCGTACAGCACATTCCGGAAACCCCGCCCAGCTGCACTCCGTTTCCAGCAGTCGTAACAGTAGCCCGGGAAACACCGGTATACCCCGGGACTATTTTCTGCCGGTAAGCAGGGAAGATCTGGAGCGGCGGGGAATTACGCAGCTTGATTTTGTATTTGTTTCCGGTGACGCATACGTAGATCATCCATCCTTTGCAGCAGCTTTATTAGGGCGGTTGCTGGAACATCACGGCTACACTGTCGGTATTATCGCCCAGCCGGACTGGCATTCCACAGAACCTTTTACCCGGCTTGGCCGACCCCGGCTGGCTTTCCTGGTAAGTGCAGGTGCCATGGACTCAATGGTTTCAAATTACACCGCAAACAACAAACCCCGTTCTAATGATGCCTATGCCCATGGCGGAGAAGCAGGTCACCGTCCCGACCGGGCCCTCATCACTTATACAACAAAAATACGGGAAGCATACAAGGGTATCCCGGTTATCATAGGCGGAATAGAAGCAAGTTTACGGAGGCTTGCCCATTATGATTACTGGTCAAATACAGTACGCCGCTCCATCCTACTGGACTCAAAAGCAGATCTGTTGATTTACGGTATGGGTGAGCGGCCGATTCTGGAAGTTGCCGGCAGACTTGCAGCAGGAGAACCGGTGTCCCAGCTGAAGGGAATTCGGGGAACTTGCTGGCGGACAAGCACTGCAGAATACCTCCCGGCAGGGATAACGGATAACACCGGTACGTACCGGAAATCTGTTGTCCTTCCGTCGTATGAATCTGTTTCAGCCGGAGATGAAACCGGCAAAAGGAATTTTGCTAAAGCCTATCTGTTGCAGGAAGCACACACCGATGCGTTTTCTGCGGCACAGATAATCGAGCAGAGCGATCAACGTTATGTCGTTCAGGAACCCCCTGCTTTTCCGTTGGAACAGCAGGAATTTGATGCCGTGATGGATTTACCCTTTACCCGGCTGTGGCATCCGCTGTACAACGCCCCTGCCGCAAACGGAAAAACCGGTATTCCGGCACTGGCCGAAGTTCAATTTTCTCTTGTCAGTTGCCGGGGCTGTTTTGGCGCCTGTTCATTCTGCGCAATTACTTTTCATCAAGGGCGGCGTATCCAGACCCGCAGTCACCAATCCCTTGTTGCCGAAGCACAAAAACTCACAAAATTACCGGGGTTTAAGGGGTATATCCACGACGTGGGCGGCCCCACCGCAAATTTCCGGCAGGATGCCTGCGCAAAACAAAAAAAATACGGTGCCTGCACAAACAGGGAATGTCTTGGCACAGATCCCTGTCCCAACCTTCAGGTTTCCCATGATGATTATATCACCCTGCTCCGGAAACTCCGGTCAGTTTCCGGCGTAAAAAAAGTTTTTATCCGCAGCGGTATCCGGTTTGATTATTTAATGCTGGACAAAAAACGGGATTTTCTCCGGGAACTGTGCCGGCATCATATTTCCGGTCAACTGAAAGTCGCCCCGGAACATGTAAATAACCGGGTATTGGCCCTGATGAGAAAATGCCGTCACGAAATCTATGAAGAATTTGCCACTGCGTACCGGGAAATGAACGCTTCTTTAAGGAAAAAACAGTATCTGATTCCCTACTATATTTCCGCCCATCCCGGCGCAGGACTTGCAGAAGCAATTGAAACCGCTTTATACCTGAAAAGGACAGGTTTTGTACCGGATCAGGTGCAGGATTTTTACCCGACTCCCGGCAGTCTTGCCACTTGTATGTACTACACCGGATTTGATCCCCGGACAATGGAACCGGTATATGTCGCCCGGGGGGAGCGGGAACGCCGGTTGCAACGGGCGCTGCTTCAGTTCAATAAACCGGAAAACAGAAAACTGGTCAGGGAAGCATTGGAAAAAGCCGGGCGGCTTGATTTGCTGGAGGTTCTCCGGTGAACAGCATAAACCGCACCGGACACCGGATACCGTCTGTCAGAAAATCCTGTACCAAGAAACAAGACACCGGAACATCCCCGGACGGGTCCGGAAATTCCGTTCCGGATACATCCCGGGCTTCCGAAACAGGGACAAGCCGCAATAAAATCCCCCGGAAACAGACCGTACACCTTCAGCACGTTCAGAAGCAGGAAACAACCGCAGCCTGCGTTTCTTTCAAAAACAACCGTAAAAAAACAGATACCGTCCATAAAATTTACCGGGTATGTGTATGTACTGTGCTGGCTGAAACATCTCCCCAGGCACTGCCACTGGGGGCTGCCTGTATCGTTTCTGCAATCCGCCATTACTTTGACCGGTTCCCGGTACCAGAAACAACGGTGCAGCCGGAACTGTCTGTTTTTTCGGCAGAATCTGCGCCGGCGGCAGACCGGATTGCCGCACTAATATTGGCACACCACCCGCAGATAGTATGTTTCTCACTGTATGTATGGAACCGCCCGCTGCTGGAATCCGTTGCCTGCATTATCAAAGCAACAGCTCCCGGCATAATCCTCGTAGCCGGCGGCCCGGAAGTTACCGCCGGTGCAGTTGCAGTACCAGAAATTCCAGCTGTAACCGGCAACATTCAACTGCGACAACCCTGTACCAACGTTGCACCCCTGCCTGGCATACCAGAAATTCCGGTCACAATAGACAACATTCAACCAGTCCGTCAGGATATTCCAAAACACCCGGCAGCCCCTGCCCCTGAAAAAAACACCCGAGCAAATTCTCCGGCGTCTCCTGCAACCGTGCCTTTTAATATTCTCGTCAGAGGGGAAGGGGAAGCTGCAGTACCTGCCGCCATCAAAGATATTTTATGCAACCGTCCGGTATCTTCTGTTATCCAGGGGACAAGACTCCCCCCTGAAGAATTGAAATCTCCATATTTAGATGGAACCCTGAATCCGTCCGCATATAACGGTGGAGTTTTGTGGGAACTCGCCCGTGGCTGCCCCTTCAAATGTGCATATTGCTATGAATCAAAGGGAGAAAAAACCGTCACATATTTCCCGTTGGAACGGATTCAAGCCGAATTGGAACTGTTCAATCGGAAAAAAGTCCGGCAGGTATTTGTCCTTGACCCGACCTATAATGCAGAAAAAAATCGGGCATTGAAAATTCTCAGGATGATAAAAGAAAAAACACCGGAAACATTTTTTCACTTTGAATGCAGGGCGGAATTCCTTGACAAAGAACTTGCACATGCTTTTACGGGTATTGCCTGCTCACTTCAAATCGGACTTCAAAGCATCCATAAAACCGTACTGGAACTAGTAAACAGAACTTTCAATAAACGGGAATTTACACAAAAAATCGGGATGCTGAATAAAGCCGGTGTTATATTCGGTTTTGACTTAATATACGGACTTCCCGGAGATAATCTGGAAGGTTTCAAAGAAAGTATTGACTTTGCGGTAAAATTATACCCCAACAATCTGGAACTGTTCCGTCTGTCAGTCCTTCCGGGTACAACATTGTACGATAACCGAATACACCTCGGTCTGAATTCACAACAAGAACCGCCTTACCTGGTGGAATCTACACCAGGATTTTCGCCGGAAGAACTTACCCGGTGCGAACACCTTGCCCGGGCAACATCATTATTTTATACTGCTGGCAGAGCCGTAACGTGGTTTAATGCAGTCCTCGCTCCCCTGCATTGCCGCCCCTCAGTTTTTTTTGAGTTATTCAGCCGGTTTCCGGCAGCCCAACCTTTTCTGAAAAATCCTGCCTGTTCCGTACCGGAACATTATACGGTAGAACAGCTCCAGACGGCATTTATACAACAACAGTACCGGCAAAAGCATCTTCAGCACCTGTTGCCGGCAGCGCTGGATTGCATCCGTCTGAATGGAGCCCTCACCCGCGCCGTAGCAGATAACAAAAAAACAGAAGTAAGGTTGCAATATCACCCGGATGATATTTTAAGCCAGTATACACAGGATCTACCGTTTTTTTGCAGTCATGCCCGGCGGTTTCCCTGTACAATCAGTATCCTGCCGGGAAAAAAATACCCCCAAGTGAATTTTATCCATTAAAATAACTCAAAAATCCCAACCTTGACTTTATAAAAAAGATGCCGCATAATAAAATTATGTACGAAAATGAATTAGATCCGGAAATAGCGGCATTGTTATCTGCCGCCGCAACAGATGCTGCAGACTCATCCGAATCGGATGACACAAATTTCGCTGATTTTAATTTTGATAATCCATCTTCTCCTCAGAATTTTTCTTTTGATCAAGATGAACCCGAAGACGCTCTTTCTTCACCGGGAGACGTCGATCTCAGTATTAGAGCTTTTAAACCAATCACAGAATTTTTTTCCACTACTCCAAATAAAGTTTTTGATGATCCTGCGTATTATAAAACGGCGCTTTCTGGAGAAAATGAATCCGCCCAACGGCTCCACGCTGTTTTAACAAAATATTTAACCTGCCAAGACCCGAAAGACCGTACGGTATTCCGTCAGCAGATGGTTACTGCCTATTGGGAATTTTTGCGTTCACTTGCGCCAAAAATGGGAAACCTTGGAATTCCTATGTGTAAACGAATGCTCATGCGGTTCGGGGTGGTACTTCCATCGTTGTTTACAACAGAACAAAAAGAAACCTTTGCATCGGTTTTTATTGATAACAATACCGGGGAACCGGTTTATTATTTGGATGAATGGTTTCGTGAAATTATTTCCGGTAGATTGTCCTTGTCTGCCACAGATGAAGCCCGCCCCGCCCGTAAAAACAGCGGTAATCCGGCAGAAGAAAATGCACATTTAATGCAGCTCAAAAGCAAAAATTCCGGAAAGCTGCAGAGTGCAGAGAGCCTCCTGAATGCAAAAGAAAGTCAGCGTACTATGATTGAAGCAGAGCTTGTTTCCCGTGTAGAACAGTTATGTAAACATGAACAATTACTAGGCTTAGGAAAACATAAAGCCCCGTATACTGAAAGCCAGAAGCGCCTTTTCTCTGAGATTACAGACCGGTTGCGAACTTTGTCCAAAATTGACAAAGAACTAAATAATCATCTCAACGAATTTAAAGAGGCAAAGTCTATTTCTGAGTCCCTTGACAGCAAAATGGCAAATACTCCGGCAAACCTTGAAGTCAATAAATCAGATATCTTTACAGAACTCGATACTGTCCGCCAAATGGCAAAAATGACCGTCGGACGGCAGGGAAACCATTTCCCGGTTTTTACCCGGGAATATTATCACTGCACTCCGCGTGGTACCGGATTCAGGGAAAATGTTATTGATACAATGGCATGGATTGAATCTGTTGACCCCGGAGCATTCTGCCGCATCCATAAAAATATATCAAATCGAATCGTTCCGTATGTTATTCTATTGCCAACATACGGTGATACAGGATTCTGCTGGGAGCCCTTTGACCGGTATAACCGTATTACCAGCCGGGGACGAATTGCAATCCCTATGTATCCAAAGGATTTAAAAGTAGCGTTGTTAACTGCCGTTGCGGACTTACGCTGGCAGGTTGCAAAAGAGAAAGCTTCTTACTATTGGATGGAAGAAGGTCTCACCGGTCAGTATTACCAGTGGATTGTTTCACAAAAATTGAAAGGTGATGTAAAAGACTTTTTTATCAGCGATTATGTACTGTGGATGACAAAAGAAAGCGAAGGCGTACAACGCCTTGATAAAGAAGTCAGAGGTGTTTTCTGGCGACATATGCCTTTTGCACAAGATATAAAAGAAAAATTAAAAACCCGTAGTCTTGTCTATCAGGAATTATATCAGCGGGATATCAACCGGGCAATGTCAGACGGTTATTGATTCTCTGCCCGGGACAATGCATTGGTAATGTAATTGTATAACTGTGAAATCAAACCGGACAACAGATCCCGCGGGATCTCCTGCCCCTAATCAAGTCGGTTCCGCGGTTGTTTTTTTGAGTGGAACAAGGGATCCATTTTATCTTCCAGTTGCCATTTTTTTATTGCCCAGTTCATCAATTTTTGAGAAATCAATGTTCCCCCAAATAAAGCAATAATAAATACAAGAGGAAGAGCAACAATCCCTTTTTCTTTGAAAATTAACAGCAATAAAACACTTAATACAAGAATTAAGCCCAGCATAATCAGAACATTACAAATTGTACTGATTAAAATAAATACAATAGAACGCTGCTTATTCGTCATTTCCAGCTCCCTTTTCTTTTTGATTTTCATGAACCATTGTTACTAAAAATGAAATGATTAAGAGAATCCCGCATATCAGAACAGATGCATCCGCAATATTAAACGTAGGCCACCGTTCCAATCCAAACAATCCGTAAAATTTCACATCGATAAAATCAATGACACCTTCATTCCTAAAGAATCTGTCAAAGATATTTCCCAATCCGCCTCCGACAATACCGGCTATCATCCATCTTTGGAAAAAGGAAAATCCAGAACTCCGGAAATAAACAACCATGACAAGTACCAGTGCAATCAGCGGCACAACTGCAAATAAGATACTGCGGAACATATCCGGTAAACCGTTTCCCATGCTGAATGCCACACCAGTATTATATACATGAATTATCCGCAACACATCACCAAAAAAACTGGCTCCGACTGTATAAGGTTCAATATTCAGCACTACAAGCATTTTTGTTATTTGATCTACAGCAAAAACAACTACAGTCAGAATTAACGGCAGTAGTTTATGTTTTAAACTGTTGTTTTCTACAAATTCAACCGGTACAATGTTATCTATCATCGGCATACTATAAACCTCTGCATTAAGTCTCTCTCCCTGTAATGTTATATTATAATCCGGTAGGAACATCAATAAACAGCGTTTCCACCTGCATTTCCTGTTGGAGCTTCTGCATCACCTGCTGTACCCCAATGGTTTCTGTCTGATAGTGTCCGCCGGCAATTACATTGATTTTTGATTCAAGTGCAACGTGGTACTGCTCATGCCCGATCTCTCCGGTAACAAAGGCATCATAACCTGCCGTAATGGCTTGATCCAAATCATCCCCCGCACCGCCGGAAATAACAGCAACCGTTTGAATCTCTTTTTTACCAAACGGTAAAAGGCGTACTGGTTTCTCCCCATCAGGAAAGAGTTTTGCCGCCAACTCATGTATGGAAACCGGTACCGGAAAGCTTCCTGCTACACCAATCGTCATTCCGTGCCACTCCCCGAATGGCTCAATAGAAGCCAAACCCATCCGGCGGGCAAGCCCATAATTATTGCCGACAGCCTTATTCGCATCAAGCGGAATATGACACGCAAACAATGCCATATCATTGTGTATAAGCTGCGCCATCCGCTGGTAATAGGTGCCGGTTATCCGCTGGCATTGTCCCCACAATAATCCGTGATGAACAAACAGTAAGCCTGCTCCGGCTTCACCTGCCCGGATAATTGTTTCTGCACAAGCATCAACAGCAAAAGCAACCTTTTTTATCTCTTTTCCGGCAGGATTGCTGTTCTCTACCTGCACCCCATTCCGGGAAGGATCTCCCGAATATTCATCAATCTGTAGAAAAGAATAAAAATATGTCTCCAACTCCTGTAATGTCACGAAAAACTCCTCAATTACCTGTTCTAAATGGCACCGGAACTGTCATCACACGCTGTCCATTAACTACATATATTATCTGACAAAACACTGATACAAAAGTCCCTGCTTTATCTGGAAGCAACCGGATTTCCGCCCGTACTGGCTGAACTGCCAATTGCAGCAACAAAATTACCGGTATTAAAATTTTCCACCGCCACAGTAAAATTATTTACTGTATCAGAAGTACTACCTGAAAATCCGTTGTTTCCCAAAATATTTTTAAAGACAAAATCTGCCTGTATCGCAGCTGCAATAGAATAAAAACAGGTTGCATCCCTGCTGTCTAAAGGATTACCACCATATAGCGCCCAAGAAGCCCACGGAGCAGATTCTGTCAAAACACCGAATCCGTCAAACCAACCATCTATCTGCCGGAAATTCCCATAAGAATCCGGCCCATTTACGGTGTAATATCCAGAAACAATATCCGGCAGCAGACCGGCAACAGCAACAACAGCTTCACAGCCCAATCCTTCTCCCGCAATAAACACCGGCCGGCCTGAATCTACAGCAGAATTTCCATATAACAACAATAAGCTCCGGTACCGGGCAATGGTCTGCATCAACAGCATACTGTAATCTTCTACCGGCAAAATACCGCCGTTTAACACAGATTTCCAACGGTACAAAGCAGATGACACTGGTTTCTTTGAAAAATCAGCTGTTATCACTTCATATCCCCGGGCCGCTAGACGGGCTGCCACAGGACGGATTTGCTCTTCTGTCTGCCGGGGATCAGTAACCCATAAAACCAAAGGAAGCTGCCCTGCCGGAACATGATCCGGCACCATCCGGGAAATAACAACATCAATAGAATGGAAAACACCGTCCCGCGGATGGAATCCTCCGGTAACAGAACCTTCCAGCAAAGATTTTTCTTCATATACTTGCAGTTCATCCAGCGGAACCGGAACCGGCCGTAGTAGTATAATACCGGTAGCAACCACAACAATAAGCACCAAGTTAATAATTGAACAAACTACCAGTAACGGGCTGTAATAATCAGTAACCATGTTGTGAAACAAACGGGATAAACTGTGCATATTTTCAATGCACACAATTACAGACAAAACAAATACACAAAATGACGGAAACGTAATATCCCATGCAATAAAAATCAATACACTCAACAATACTGCCAAAGGTGCCAATACTGCAAACGTATCGCGCCGGTCACCTTTTATCCAGAAAACCCTGCTGCAAACAAGAAAAAGGAGCAGCAACACGAGTAACTGGCTTATTACACAATCCGTCATATACTTTATAATAAAATAAATTTACGACAAGCTCAACTGTCTGTATATTAAAATTAAATTTTTCTAATAAATCTTTACAGTCTATTTTTTCTATGTTATTCTGTAGCATTACCGTTTAAGAAAGATACCATGTCAGAAGAATCTCTTGTTTTCAGTAATATACAAAATGCTCCACCGGATACCGAAGCAATCAAAAATGCGGTAAAACATGGCTTTCCGTTATCAATCACCACATATACATTTCCGATTGAAATCGAACAATATATAAATCAAGTTCTTAAAGTATTCCTCCATGAACTTGATCAGGACTATATGACGGAGTATCTTGCATATTGCCTGAAAGAATTGATTATTAATTCCAAAAAAGCAAATACAAAACGTGTTTATTTTAAAGAAAGACACCTGAATATTGCTGAAAATGATGATTATAAACGAGGTATGGAATCATTTAAAAATGATACTATCAAAGACATTACCCGTTATTTGGCCCTACAACGGCAAGCAGGTCTGTATATAAAACTCACCCTACAAGTAAAAAACAACTATATTAAACTGGAAATAAAAAATAATACAGAACTTACAGTCCATGAATATAAACGTATCCATGACAAACTGACCCGTTCAGTACAATTTCACTCCATCCCAGATGCGGCTATGAATCCAGATGAAACAGAAGGGGCAGGACTGGGATTGATTATTATCTGTATGATTCTACAAAAACTCGGGGTACAGACAAATAACATTACAGTACAAAGTCAAAACGGTGAAACAGCAATCGGCATCACCATACCAGTATTTCACGGGGAGCAACAGCATATGTTGTTATTATCCGAAGAAATCGCAAAAAAAATTGCAGCTGTTCCAGCGTTTCCGGAAAATATTACAAAAATCAACCGGTTGCTGGATAATCCCCAAACAAAAATTACTGAAATTGTCGAAGCAATCAATAACGACGCAGGCTTGACAGCCGATTTGCTCAGAATGGTCAACAATGCATCATTACGGCGGACATCTCCATGTACAGATGTAGCTACAGCAGTAAAGATGGTCGGGCTGCGAAATATTAAAAACCTACTGTACACAATCGGAACCATCAAGAATCTGATGAAATCTGATAAAGATCAAAAAATCCTGTGGGATCATGCAGCACAAACAGCAATCTATTCTTACGTACTGAGCTGCCGTTTTTTCAGGAATGAATACAATGTGATTTCAGATGCATATGTATGCGGCTTACTCCACGATATTGGAAAAATATTATTTGAATCAGCACATCCTGATACATTGAATATATTTGAACAAATCTGTACAGAAAAATCGATTCCATTTCTATTTTTTGAAAAAATCATTGCAGGGGCAAATCATGGGGAAATCGGTGCATTGATAACTACAAACTGGAATTTTCCGACAGTTATTACAAATGCTATCAGATACCATCATAATCCAAATCAGGCACCAGAAGAATTTAAAAAATCTGTCAGACTCGTATACTTGGCAAATATGATAACTCATTATCAAAATGGTACTGTGTCTTTCCGTGACTTTGACACAGAAACATTGGAAGTATTTAATTTGAACTCAGAAGAACAACTAGCAGCTCTTGCATATGAACTTAATGGCAATAGGGGGGGGGGTGAATTTGAAAGGTAGCAGCATCTCTTAATATTTTGTATTATGACCCGCTGTTTTCTTCAGTATAAAAATTGTGTTGTTACGGGATACAAAAAAACACAATCCTGTGAATGCCCTGCTGGTACAAAATAACTGGCATAAATATGGCTTACCGGATTTATGTCAAAGATGAGATCCATGCCTGCATCAAAATTCCAAACGCAACACCTACATTTAGAGATGCCTTCAAGCCTTTCATGGGAATCGACACCTGTCCTGCATCAGCCCGGGCCAAAGCTTGGGGACTGACACCTAGCTCTTCAGAACCAATAATTACAATACCCCGGATTGGAAATGAAAAATCTTCCAGCCAGGTCCCCCCTGTTTCCAACACAAAAACAGGAATATCCCGGGGCAGCTCTTCTAAAGAAACCCGTTCCCACGGCATTGTTTCTATGCAGCCCATACTTGACCGTAATGCCCGGGGATGCTCCGGATCACAGCAACCTGGGGACAGCAACACTTTTTCTGCACCCATCGCTTCTGCCGTGCGGAAGATGGAACCCAAGTTAAACGGTGAGCGTATATCTTCCGCATAAACTTGAATTCCCGGATAAAAGGGGCGCTGTCCCACTGTCATTCCGGGACGGGTATGGGGAGCAATAATCAAATCCCATTCAGCAGGAAAAGAGCCGATAAGGGCCAGCAGATGGTTTCTGGCACAATTACAAGTACGCCGTTCATCAAATGGTATTTCAGACAACAATTGTTCCAATTCCCGGGCTGCTTCCGGCGGAAGCTGGGGATCTTCCAGAACAATTGAGGTAAGTTTTTTCACATAGTCACACCGGCTCATGGACGGGAATGAATATCCACAACCAGATTCCGCAATACCGGCAATATCCCGTTCAAGTGCGCCAAAACACAATGCCAATTTACGGCGTTTTTGCCCCCCGTGAATATAATTCAATTTATCAGGATGTATCATATCGCCACAGACACCGTAACCAGCAGATTTAATACGCTTTTTTTATCAGCTCAAACAAATCATCTGCTGTCATAGACCGGGACAACCCGTTCATCAAATCAAGCTGCCCTGCATCTTCTGCTACAAGAGACAACTGATCCATTGTCAATTCCAAATCCTTCAAACGGGACGGCAGTTTAGCAACGGCTATTTTTTGTCTGATAAAATCTGCACATGCAGCAACTGCGGCTTCCGGAGAGCCATCGGCACCTTCTAACCGGAGAATACGGGCAACCTTCTGAATCCGGTCAGCCTTATATTGGGAAAAACATTCAATATAATATGGAAATAAAATAGTTGTTATTAGCGCATGGGCAATATTATGCCGGGCATAAGCAGACAGACCGATCAGCACCGCTGGTCCCGGCGCACTTACCGCCGTTGCTAAAGAAACCAGACACCCACCCTGTGCCAACAACATTTCCCGGGTAGCAGACACCGACATCTGTGTAGCGGGATGCACTGCCTGACCTAAAATTTCTAAAGATTTTTCTGCCAGCATATCTGAAAAAAAGGTTGCCTTTTGGGATACCAGCGCATCAACAGCAAGGCATAATGTTTCCAAAGTAATGGAACTAAGCTGGTTATCAGTCAGCGATACATACAGATTAGGATCAAAAATTGCTTGCCGGCATAAACCGCTTTGTATATTCAACAAACGCAACTGCCGGTTCCGGGAATCCACCACAGGAATAGTATCTGTAAATAAAAAAATACTTCTGATTGTAGACGGAATACTCAGCAACGGCAATGGGGCACACATTGGCTTAGAACCATCAACAAACGTGTATAAATCGTGAACTTCATGGTACACAGCGCACACTGCCTGGGCGACACTTTGTACTGCAGTCCCGCCGACAGCAATAACTCCATGAATATGCGCATCCCGGGCAAGTTCCAAAGCCCGGTTTATCAGTTCTGTATCCGGAGTCCCATAGGCTTCATCAAATACAAAAAATTCTACATCCCGGGATGTAAGAGATTCTGTAATCGCATTAGTAGTAGCTTGTGCCTTCAACACAGGATCCAGAATCAGCATAAAACGGGATCCTCTCTCTTTTGCGAATGTACCTATTCTGGATGCGCAGTACGATCCCAGTATAATATCCGGTGAAATTTTAAACACTAAATCCGCCATAAGGATATCCTCCTCCCGTATACAGTTATTAAAAAAAAAGCGGAACTTATGTTCCGCCTTTTGAATAAATTACACCCTTAGACGCCAAAATAACTTTCCAGAATTTTATCTGCAACAGAATCTATTACTGCATCATTGATATATCCCGGATCTTGTATTTTTGCACGAACCTGTTCAACTAAATCCGCACGAACATCCGGTGTTTCTTCTGCAACCTGCGCCAGAAAATGAGCCTCTGCCATTTCCCGTGCTTCATCGGAGACAGAAATGGAATCAACTCCTGAAGAAACTGCTGTTTTTGCAGCTATACGGTGGGAATTCTGCACATTGTTCAGAGGGTTAATCCCTCCTAATTTATCAATCATCATCTTGACCTGCCTCTACCTTTGTATATCGGTACTCTCTTCTAAAAGTTGAGCATTTTTATTACCCGAAACAAATACCGCAAATTCACCAAGAATCTTATTGCGGGCGGCAAAATTATCGCGAACTTCTGCCACTGTCCCCACCACAATTTCTTCATGAAGCTTTGTCAGTTCCCGACCGACAACTACATGACGCTCACATTCAATATCGGCAATATCCGTTAAAAGCTTAACAATTCGAAACGGGGATTCATACAAAACAAACGCATAACCAGTCCCCAACAGTTCTCTAAGCCGTGAACGCCGCCGGCCTGACTTTGGTGATAAAAAACCTTCAAATACAATCGTTTTACCACCGGTACCCGCAACACTGACCAAAGCCGAAAAAGCCGAAGCACCTGGAACCGGCACAACTGTATGCCCTGCATCCCATGCCATCTGTACGAGAACAGCTCCCGGATCGCTGATACCCGGGGTTCCTGCATCACTGGCATACGCTACATTCTGTCCACTGTCCAGTAATTGGATAATCTTTTGACCGGCTGTCTGCTCATTCTGCGCCCGGCAGGATACCAACGGCTTCCGTATATCAAAATGTGTCAGCAATGACAGGGTATGCCGGGTATCTTCACAAGCAATAACATCCACTGACTTAAATATTTCCAGTGCACGGAAAGTGATATCGCCCAGATTGCCAATAGGCGTCCCCACTATATATAACGTTGACACATAATAATTATACACAGAACACACAAAGCTTGCAACATAAATACTGGCAGTTTAAAATTTTCTATACCTGTTTCTTGTATTATACCATGTTATCATATATGATATATAAAATGTGTTTCAGGAGGATTCTATGAAAAAACGATTATCTTTTAGAATTTTTACGGCAGTAACACTCGTTCTTTTGGTTCTGTTCTCTGCAGGATGCACAACGGCACCAGTACCCAGAGAGTCCGGTGTTGCATATGAACTGACCGTCTTACACACAAATGATCATCACGGTACTGTGCTGGCAAAGGACGGGGTTGCAGGGCTTGCAGAACGGGCAACATTCATTGCTACGGTACGTGAAGAAAACCCTAATGTACTGGTGCTTGACGCCGGTGACATCAATACCGGTTCTGCCCTGTCAAACATGTTTTCCGCAGAACCAGACATTATGGGATACAATTTGATTGGCTATGACGCAGTAGCGTTTGGTAACCATGAGTTTGACAAAGACCTTTCCACTTTAAAAAAACAGATGGAGCAGGCGCAGTTCACCTGGATTTCCGCAAATATCAAACAAGGTTCTTCTTATCTCGGTAAGCCATACTTTATCAAAGATTTTGAAGGATTCCGCGTCGGCGTTATAGGACTGACGACTCTGCGGACAACAGTTATTGCATCCCCAGACAAAAGCCTTTCATTTACTGATGAAATTGATGCGGCAAAAGAAATGACAGACTATTTGAAAAACAAGAAAAAATGCGATGTCATTATTGCTTTGGGTCATCTCGGCAGTGTAGAAGAAGCAGTCGGGCAAAATACATCAATAAAATTAGCAGAAAATGTTCCGGAAATTGATTTAATCATTGACGGACATTCCCATACAATGTTTGCAGAACCTCTGTTTGTGAATGGAATTCCGATTGTTTCTGCCAATGAATGGGGAAAATATGTCGGAAAAGCTGATTTAACCATTGTTGACGGGGAAATTACCGATATTGAATGGGAACCGGTAGAAATTACAACAGCGGCATTTCCTCCCGATAAAGAGATGGAAGCACTGCTGCAACCTTATGTAGACGAAGCACAGGCAACTTTGGAACAAGTAGTTATGACTACCGGTGCTGAATTTGAATTCGGAAACCGGCTCAGCCGTTACCGGGAAATTGCACTGGGAGATCTGACAAGCGATGCCCAGGTATGGTATGTACAACAAGCAGGTCTAGAAGCAGACTTTGCCCTTACAAATGGTGGTAATATCAGAGCCGCACTTCCAGCTGGTGATGTCACAAAAGAAGCTGTAATGACTGTCTTACCTTTTGAAAACTATCTGTATGTCGTCACATTAAGCGGATCAGATGTAATCGAATTATTTGATTTTATTGCTACGATTCCCCAAGGTGCCGGTGCCTTTGCCCAAGTGTCAAAAGAAGTACGGTATACCATCACATATACAAACGGAACAGGTACAATTTCCGGGCTTACCATAAACGGGGAACCGATAGATCCGAACCGCACATATAAGATTGTCACCAATGACTACCTTGCCGGCGGCGGCGATGGCTACGAAGTTTTAACCCGCAGTACAGATACGTTTAATACATCCATGTTGCTGAGTGATGTCGTTATCGAATATGTCAAAACATTGTCCCAGCCGGTTATGCCGGAAACAGACGGACGAATTACCGTTATCGGTGGCGTAGAACCATAATATACATCTGTGTTTCAAAAACTCCGGTTTTGATAACCGGAGTTTTTTATACATTTTGATAAATAGCTCTGCCACAAATCAAACGGTTTTTTGATACAAACGATGGGCGGAACGCTCCGTGTGCTTTACACAGATATTACATATGGCTGTTTTTATTACAACAAAAACCAATCATAACCATGATATTTTATTGAAAATCACAAAATTTATATGTAAAACCAGCTGTAACCGTATCCAACAACAAATAACTACTAGAATTAGGTAGGAAAAACTGCGGTTTTATTGTATTACCCCAACTGTAAAGGTTTTACAACCAAGGTAATACAGAACCAAAAGCATACACTTGTTTATACACCCAAAAAAGGTGTTACATAACAATTATGATGATATTGTCAAATCTATAACTGTGCTGTAACTGACTCCATTACAAGTGAATATTACAGTCAATGGATATGTACCCGGACTTAAACTCATACCATTAAAACTGTATATAGTATCACTGCCAGGCAGCGGAACACCATGAATGGAAACGGCCTCAATCACAGCGTCCGTCGGTAAATTTCCGATGATTACATCAGTACCGGAAACTGTTGCGGTAAGTATTACAACACCAAATCCAGGTATTTCTATTCCGGCTTCAGGTCCCGTTACCGTATAAGAAAAAGTCGTTTCATCAGAATCCGCTGCACCAATCATTTCTGCATAAGTTGTAATGGTATAAGAACCGATCCGGATAAATTTCAATGTTACAGAACCTGTTCCCGTCGCCTTTCCGTTACCGTCAGATATTCCCTCTACAACCTCAATATTATTACTATTACCTGAACTATATTCTACAACAACTGTAGCGTTCGGTACCGCATGACTAAACGTAACATTACTTGTTACCTCTATTGTACCGCTTCCCGGTTGAGCTGTAACCGTCTCTAATTTAGGAGCCTGTGTTGTTGCCGGAATGGTACTTGTCAATCCATATTTATCAGTTAACATCAAGTTAAAAGTTGTCCGCTTACCGGTCAAGGCAATATCAGTTACAATACCAATAAAATTTTTTGTTTTATCCCCAATAAAAACAGCTCCATCATCTCCTCCCGGAAGCTCTATCGACTGCCAGTCCTCATTGTAGACTGTCTGTATTTCAGAGCCTCCACCACTCAGCGTTCCATCTGTATTTACCATATACGTTCGGTTGTATGGAGCACCTATTTCCAATTTGACAATATCCCGGTTGATATTTGAACCGCTCATATCCGGCAGATTAAAGCAAATAACATAAGTCTCTTCACTTGTTCCACTCCTCAACACTACCGGAGAACTTACTGGTGCCGGTACTGAATTGACCATAATCGGAATGCTGTACGAACCGAAATCCCGTAAAGATAAAGGTTCTGTCAGTTTTAACGTAGGAGAAATAATGATACCATCACCATCATACGGAAGTAAGAAATTATTTTTCAATGTCAAATAAAACAGTGATTTATCGGATGCGTCCTGCTCGATTATATAGTCAGATCCGGGTGAAACGGTGACTGTATCAGGAAATGTTACATCCGCATTAAGGGTATATGCCTGTGGATTCACCAGATAATACGTAATAACCCGGTCTGCCCCGGACGGCAACTGGATATAGCCGTCCCGGACAGGATATATGTTATCAAATTCATGTTTTGATGTCTGTGCACTTCCTGTCCAA
>CALXOI010000029.1 GCA_944389965.1 uncultured Treponema sp. | reverse complement strand
GGAAGTTCCGGATTTCGTGGTGGTAGAAGTTCCGGATTTTCCGGTGGGTTCCGTGGCGGTGGCGGTGGATTCGGCGGCGGCGGGGCTTCCGGCAAGTGGTGAGTGGATTGCAGACACGGTCACTGCCGGTATCCGGACAGTTATTGCGGTGACGGAACTTTTCCGGTCAGATAAACGGTAGGGGCGGTAGCAGGGTTGTGTGAACTGCGGGGCAGTACGGTATGTGTACTGTGGACACAGATCTGGCGTAAAAAAACGCATTTGGTCCGGTGCCGGAACCGCTGTTGCGCCGGAACAGCGGTGTGTTTTCTGCCTCGTTTCCGGTGTTCAGGGACGGTCGGTTGCCAATACGGGACTTGCCGGCTGGTTCCGTTCCTCCCGGTGCTGCTGGTTTGCAGTACCGGTTCGGTATCTGTTCCGGTAATGAGCCGCTTGAAAAAACATATCAGAGGACAGTCTGAATGCAGCAAACAGCGGGTTCCGTGATGCCGTTATGCCGGATACCACCTGTGGAACAACTCAAGGTACGTTTGCTCGGTTTCCGCAAAAGGGATGACTTCATACGTAAAGGTACTGCACATAACTGGTTCCGGCTCAGGGACCGGTTCTTTCAGCAAATCCCGTAAATCAAAATACAACATATCATCGTCTATGTGCTTGACAATCTGTTCTTCGTCCGGTGCCAGCGTGCTGCCCAGGTATTTCCGGTAAATCATATCCAGAAGGGTTTGCTCATAACCGGCGTAATTGTGCAGGTGCTTTTTTACAGGGCGGGTTATGTCGGAAAGATATGCTTCTGCCCCGTCATGAAGCAGGCAGGCAAGGCATAACCGTGGCGGCAGATTCCTGGCCTCCGCTTCCAGGGCGCAGTGAATACAGTGTTGCCCGACGGAGAAAAAGCGCTGCACGTGTCCGTTCCCCCGGCACAGCAATGACAGGGCATGGGCAATATCCGTTATACAAATGCCGTCAGGTTCCGGTGCAGTAGGATTAAATCTGATTCCACTGTATGTGGTGATGTAATCATGCGTCATGGCTGTCTGCTTCCTGTGCTGCGGTATCCAGGGTCTGTCCGGTCAGCCGGTACGTTGTCCATTCTTCCAGAGGAACTGCATTAAGGGAACGGTAAAAGTTGATGCTGGGCGTATTCCAGTCCAGACAGTTCCACTCCAACCGGCCGCATTGCCGGTTCCGTGCTGTTTGCGCCAGTTTCTGCAGCAGTGCTTTGCCGTATCCCTGTCCCCGGTATTTTTCCTTTACAAACAGGTCTTCTAAAAAAATTCCTGCTTTGCCCAGGAATGTGGAAAAATTATGAAAAAAAAGCGCAAATCCTGCTTCAGTACCTTCCGGTGTCAGCACAAACAATACTTCGGCAGCGTGTTTTTCAAATAGCCAATACTGCAACAATTCTTCTGTTGCAGTCACTTCCTGTTCCATGTGCTCGTATTCGGCAAGCTGCCTGATAAAATCAAGAACAAGCGGAATATCTGCCGGTTCTGCTTGTCTGAACAGTTTTTCGTGTATCATAAAAGGTTCTCCTTTAGGATGTTTATTTTACCATAATGTATGATGTAAGGAAATTACAATATTTGATTTTCTGTTTGTGTTTTCCGATAACATAGTATATACTAATGCAATAAGGTATTATCGCATGAATATACGGAGATTATATAAGCATAAAACCCGTCATCTCGTTATTCCGTTTATTATTGCTTTATTGGTGAGTATTGTTTATTTCTTTGTACTGTATGCGGTATATATACAGTATCTCCATGAGATTTTTCAAAATGATAACGAGACCCGGATATCGGATTCTGCCCGGCAGACTGCGTTGCTGGTGGAAGAACGTATGTCAAATAATATCCGGACACTGGAGCAATTAAGCTCTGTTTTTTATTATTCTGAAGATTTATTTTCTGATTCAATCATTGAATATCTTAGATCAAAAATTGATTTTTTAGGCGTAGGACATATAGACATTGTGCAACCGGATGGTTCTGCGTATGTTGTCAGTAAAGGCGGATTTGTTTTTTCCCGGATCAATTATGCTGATGAAGAATTTTTTCAGAAAGCAATGCAGGGTATTCCGGTAATTTCTTTTTTGGAAGATCCGCCTTTTGATTTAACTGAAGTTTTTGTGTGTGCAGTGCCTGTTTTTCAGGCAGATGGTATTGGCGGTGTCCTTGTCGGTGTATATGATACATTAGTTCTTGAACAACTTCTCAATTTAAATAACGGTTTACAGAACAATATAAAAATTATTGTTACCGGGGACGGTACGTTTATTACCCACCGCAATGATCCGGATTTCAGCAAATTCGGAAACAATTTTTTTGATACACTTACTCAGAATGATTTTTTTAACGGATACTCTCTTGAGAGTCTCCGTGGTGCAGTAATGTATCGGACAACAGGAATAACCGGCATCAAGCTTGACGGTCAATATTGTTATATTGCATATAATCCGTTATCTTTCGATAACTGTTATCTTTTTACGCTGATTCCGGCGGAATCTCTTGAGTTAATATCCGGTGCTTTTACCCGGTTGACGATACTGATTGCAATTTTGCAGACAATATTTATTCTGATGATAGGGGCTTTTTTTGTTGTTCTTTATCAAATCAACAGGAAAGAGTTATATAATCTTGCATTCCAAGATACTGTAACCGGTGGAGGAAACAGGGCTTGGTTTCTGTATGAGGCGGAACAGATACTGCAGTCGGCTGAGCCGGATCAGTATGCATTGGTTTTACTTGATATTGACAATCTGAAAATATTAAATGATACCTTCGGTTATGATGCAGGAAATATGGTTCTCAAGCTCATTTACCAGTTTTCCCGGGAGCTGCTGGATTCCGGAGAAATTGTTTCCCGGTCTATGCAGGATGATTTTATAATGTTGCTCCATTACTCGGCGAATGACACTCTTGTGGATCGGATTGAAAAGCTTGTCGCAAAAATCAATAATTGTGATAAAACCGGTACCGGTATTGATAATAATTATATCATTTCCTTGTCAGCGGGCGTATACCGGATAGAAGACACCCGTCTGGAATTGTTGTCTGTTTTTGACCGGGCTGCAATGGCTTTATCCCGGGCTAAGAAATTACAGGGGATTTTGTTACGGTATGCATTTTTCCAGGAACAGGACAGATTGCGGTTACGGGAAGAAAAACGGATTGAAAACAGGATGGAGGAAGCCCTCGCGAACAATGAATTTGTTGTATATATCCAGCCGAAATATAATATTTCGACAAACAAGGTGAGCGGTGCAGAAGCGTTAATCAGATGGCTTGATCCGGAAAAAGGGATGATTCCTCCTGATATGTTTATCCCGCTGTTTGAACGGAACGGTTTTATTTTTAAGATAGATTTATTTGTCTTTGAACAAGTATGCAAGATGATACGGGAAGAAATCGACCGCGGTCTAAAGCCTCACAAGATTTCTGTTAATCTTTCCCGTGCATATTTGAACCGGCCACATTTTCTTGATTCGTTCAAAGATTTATGTTACAAGTACGCTGTTCCGCCTTCGTATTTGGAGCTGGAATTGACAGAAACAATTGTTTTTGAAAATATGAATATTCTGATTCAAAAAATTGAAGAGATGCATTCTTTTGGCTTTACTTGTTCTTTGGATGATTTTGGAAGCGGATATTCATCTTTGAATATTTTGAAAATGGTTCCTGTTGATGTTTTAAAATTAGATAAAGAATTTTTTGCGGATACAGAAAACGCCACCGACAGAGGTGCGTCTGTTATAGAAAGTGTAATTGAATTGGCCCGGAAATTAAAAATGAAAACTGTGTCTGAAGGTGTTGAAAAGGAATGGCAGGTCGAATTCCTGCGGAAAGCAAAATGCGATACGGTACAGGGATATATTTATTGTCGTCCGGTACCCATGCATGAATATGAGAAGATTGCATTCAGTAACTGATAAGGCATACGCCACTTAGAATACAGGACAAATTTCTGATACCGGATCTGTCTGTATACAAACAGCAATTTGACGAATTATACGTTTTTCCCTTTGTACCTAAAGTTCTTTTGACTCTGCTGCTCCGGGAAGCCCTATATCCCGGCGGTAAAACATTCCGTCAAATTGAATTTGCTGTATTAAATTGTATGCTGCTTCCCGTGCGTTTTCTGCGGTGGTTCCGTATGCTGCCGCTGCAAGCACCCGTCCCCCGCTGGTTATCAATCTGCCGTTTTCTGTTCTCCGGTCAATGTTTGCACCTGCAATGAATATTTTTGTACCGGGGATGTTTGTTTTGGGCAGAGATACCGGCAGACCCTTTTGGTATTTCTGGGGATATCCTCCGGAAACAACCACCGGGGCACAAACAAATCCCGGTTTCCATACACATTTGAACTGGTTAAGAGTTCCGGTAGTAACCGCTGTACACAACTCCGCAAAATCAAAATCTATCAGCGGCAGGACAGCCTGTGTTTCTGGATCTCCCAGCCGGACATTATATTCCAACAGTTTCGGTCCGCCGGCTGTCAGCATTATCCCAAAAAAAATAAATCCCCGGTAATCCATTTGCTCTGCAATCATTCCCTGTAGCGTGGGTTGCAGGATTGTCTTTTCAAACGCAGCCAGTTGCCCGGGCGTTACGTCAGGCAGCGGTGCAACGGCACCCATACCGCCAGTATTCGGTCCCCGTGCCCCGTCCATCAGCCGTTTATGATCCCGGGCAGGAACAAACGGAACGATACAGGCGTTTCCTGCCGCAGCACTTTCAGGAGTAACAGAAACTGCCGCAAGAATTGATATTTCTACACCCTGCAGGTATTCTTCAATAACAAGCTTTGTACCGGCATCGCCCAGTGTATGTTTATTCATAAAACTGTCCACAGCGGACAATGCATCTTCTGTTGTTGCGGCAACAACAACGCCTTTTCCTGCCGCAAGTCCGTCCGCTTTTATGACCAGCGGAGCCCCTTTTTTCATAATGTAGGCTTGTGCTTCAACAGAATCCGTGAATGTTGTGCTTTCTGCGCAGGCAACACCGTATTTTTGCATGAAGTGCTTTGCGGTGTCTTTACTGGCTTCCAGTTGTGCTGCTGTTTTTTTTGGACCGACTACCGGAATGCCTTGTTCCCATAATATGTCTGCGGCTCCGGCTGCCAGAGGGTCTTCTGGTCCGATAACTGCAAGGGAACAGTGTTCTTGTTTTGCAATCTCTGCATACATCCGGATTGTATTCGGTTTTGTGATATAACTGCAGAGGACAGGATCTATGTTTTTGCATTTTGGTTCCTGCGCTGTACCACCATTTCCGGGAACGCAGATTATTTCTGTTACAGAGGGGCTTTGTGCCAATGCCCAGCAGATTGCGTGTTCACGTCCACCGGAGCCGATAACGAGTACTTTCATGATATCCAGTGTATCTGTATTTGCCTTTTTATTCAACCGCATAGAAACAGTGTCCTATACATAGCCTGGTATTTTCGGCGGATTCATGTTTAGGGCATACATTTTACCGGCTGACAGGATAAAAACTGCCGGTTCTTTTTATGTGCGGTATTTGCGTAGTCTTGCATAATCCGGGAAAATATACCAAACTATTTCCTATGAACGATAATGTAGCAAAAGGTTTTTCCGTTATGTTGGATACTCCGGTATCCAAACTGGTGGGGCGGCTTGCAGTTCCGACGATTATCAGTATGCTGGTGTCAGCACTGTATAATATGGCAGATACTTTTTTTGTTTCCCAATTAGGAACCAGTGCCAGCGGCGCAGTTGGTATCGTTTTTTCTTTAATGGCGATTATTCAGGCTGTCGGATTTACTTTGGGTATGGGAGCCGGCAGTCTCGTTTCCCGTAATCTTGGTGCCCGGAATATCAGTGATGCAGATGTTATTTCTTCTGTTTCTTTTTTTTCTGCCATAGCAGGGGGATTGTGTATTGCCATCGGCGGACTGCTGTTTCTTGATCCGCTCATGCACGGCTTAGGGGCAACGCCGACAATTCTTCCGTATGCCCGGGATTATGGTAAGATTATCCTGGTTGGTGCGCCGTTTATGTGTACTTCATTTGTAATGAACAACCTGTTGCGCTCACAGGGCAAGGCATCCCTTGCGATGATCGGGCTGACGACCGGCGGTATACTGAATATTTTCCTTGACCCGCTTTTTATTTTCGGGTTTAAACAAGGGATTGCCGGTGCTGCGGTTGCCACCGTGTTGAGCCAGATTATCAGTTTTTCAATTTTGCTGTCAATGTTTCTGAAGAAAAAAAGTGCAACAACGTTAAGTTTTTCAGCAGCAGTAAAAGGACTGCATATTTGGATATTGAAAATTTTAAAAACAGGCATGCCGTCTTTATTCCGGCAGGGGCTTGCATCCCTGGCGACAATCGCATTGAATGTTTGCGCCGGACAGTACGGGGATGCTGCTGTTGCAGGAATGTCTATAACCGGTAGAATTTTTTTGTTTGTTTCATCTGTGATGATTGGTTTGGGGCAGGGATTCCAGCCGGTGGCAGGTTTCTGCTATGGTGCCGGACGGTATGACCGGGTGAAAGCTGCGTTCAGGTTTACGGTAAAAGCCGGTTGTGTGGTTATGACTGTCGCTGCTGTTATATTGTTTGCCGGGGCACAGACGGTTATCCATATGTTCAGGGATGATCCTGCAGTTATTGCCGTCGGTTCTGCTGCGGTCAGGTACCAGAGCATCGTACTGCCGCTGCTGCCATTGATTACGCTGTCAAATATGCTGCTCCAGTCAACGGGGCAATCCGGGCAGGCAACCTTTTTATCCAGCTGCCGCCAGGGTGTCTTTTTTCTTCCGGTTATTCTGGTTTTCCAATATGTTGCCGGTTTGCAGGGTGTGGAAATGGCGCAGACAGCGGCGGATATTTTAACTGCTGCCGTCTGCATTCCGTTTTTAGTAATGTTTTTCCGGCGGATGGATGCCGCCGCCGGAGCTGCCGCGCTTACCGAAAACTCAATGGATGGCTGAAGTAATCAGTTTGGCAATTTCTTCCGGTGTTTCTGCCTGAAGGATTTTTTCAACCGTTTCCGCATTCCTCAGTAAACCGGTAATAGCTGCGATGCATTGAAGGTGTGGCGCTGCAGAATGTTTTGGAGATGCAATCATTACAAACAATTTTGCCGGTTTGTTGTCCAGTGATTGAAAATCAATTCCTTCTTTGTGGATGCCGACCGCAATACATAATTCTCTGACTCCGTCTGTTTTTGCATGGGGGAGCGCAATACCGTTTTGCATACCGGTACTCATGGTTAATTCCCGGGCGGTTATATCTTGAAGGACTGTCTCCCAGTTGCATACTTGACCGGAATTTGCCAATAGTATTGTAAGTTCCTGCAGGATTTCTGTTTTTGTTCTTCCCTTCAGATTCGTTGAAATCGTCGTTGGGGTGATGATTTTTAAGAGCTGGGGATCGATTTTTGTACTGCCATCGGTTGTTTCCCGTTTCAACTGTACCGGATCACATGTTTTTTTCAAGTCCTGTATTGCATCGCTGAGTTTTAGTACAACTTCATACATTGATGTTTTTACAAAACCGGCTGTGTTTGCGGACGCTTCAATGTTCACTAGGTTTTCCTGTTCTGTAATGGATAGAGCCATATCACCTTTACGGGCTTGCGACAGACCTTCATCTATATTCATCATCTGTACATAAAAACCTTCTGCCTTCAAATCCTTGATTAACGTGTCCACAACTAAATCAGCGATTTCATCAGTACCAAAGTCCCAGGACATAGTTTCTGAATTTGTTGCTGCAGATTCTTTTACCGTACCTCTGCCGGGTTTTTTCAGCAGAAAATTGAGCAGCGGCGGTGCAACCAATGTAGTTACCAATGTCATCATAATAACAACACCGAAGAGCTGCTCATTCAGGATACCTGCCGTCATACCGATTCCCGCAATAATTAAGGCAACTTCGCCCCGGGGAATCATTCCTGAACCGATGCGGAGTGCACCCCTGATGTTGAATCCCAACGCCAGTGTCGGCAGACCGCAGCCCAGAATTTTTGCCAATATAGCTGATGCTGTATAAATCAATCCGAATATCAAAACGGGGACAGACATCAGTTCCTTGACATTAACCATCATCCCCATGACAGCAAAAAACAGCGGTACAAAAAATTCATACAGGCCGTGGATTCGTTCCTGAATAACGGCTGCAATATCAGTTCCTGAAAGGGAAAGTCCTGTTACGTAGGCACCAATGATCATTGCCAGTCCTTGCTTTTCAAATATTCCTGCAAGAATCAGTCCTATTCCAAGGGCACATACAGAAAAATCAAAGGAATGTTTGAAGATTTTCAGAAAGGATGCCAGCTGCTTTGAGAAAATCAAACCGGCAGCGGTAAATCCCAGCCAAATCCCAAAAGCTCTGGCTGCAATCAATCCAATCTGACCGGCACTAACGGAACCGCCGGATCCGGTCATGGCAGAAACTATTCCCAGAACTACCGCCAATAGTATGATTCCTAAAACATCGTCAAAAACTGCTGCCGCGAGCGTTGTGACGCCTTCTGGGGAATCCATCTTTTTTCTGTCGGACAGGATACGGGCTGTTATACCGACAGACGTTGCGGTGGACATGATCCCCAAAAACAAACACCGGGGATCCATCAGACTTGTATGCAGCAAGGTTGATGCAATTCCGGCTCCTGCACCGAAGGAAACGATTACTCCTCCGATACCGACAATTCCGCCGACAACAGAATATTTCAAAAAGAGCGTAAAATCTGTTTCCAACCCGGATGCGAAGAGCAGAATAATTGATGCAACGGTAGAGAAACTGTACAGTTCCGGGGAAACAGCCAGCGAAGCTGAATTGAGGGGAAATAATCCGTCCGGAAATCCCGGCAGTGGTATGCCGCCCAATGCATACGGACCGATAACGACACCGGCAAGCAGTTCTCCGAGCACTGACGGTATTTTTAATTTTTTAACCAAGCCGCCACCGAGACGTACAACAAACAGGATGATACCGATTTGAATGACAAGATTTGCCATTGCAGCTGTAATATCATCTTCTGCAAAAACAGAACCGGCAGCGCCGGTAAACAGAATAAGGGAAAGTAGCAGGTAACGGGAACAGAACGTTTTGCTGCTACGGTGATGATTTAATACTTGTTCTTTCATAATATAACCTCAAAACCACCGTAGTATGTCACATTACCTGTGTTTGCACAATATTATTATGAATTTATACAGTAACATTATGCAACCATTTTTTTGATCTTAATCTGATGAATCCGGCGACGGATTTGAATAAGTCTTCAGATAAAATGCAGATATATACAATCCAAGGGGATGCGTGGAGAACCAGTGCGGCAACTGCGCCTGCCGGCAGTGCAATTATCCACATGAACAGTACGTCACAAGCTGCTGCAAATACCGTGTCTCCGCCGGAACGGCATATACCGACTATCATACACATATTGAAACTTTTAAATGGATATGTGCACATCAATAGTAGCAGCATGATTGATGCTTGGGTGATAATATGTGGTTCTACTTTAAAAAATACCGGTAAAGTTTTGGATAACGGCAGTAGCCAGATACCGATAGGTATTGCCAGGAGCGGCATCAGAACGGCAAATGTATTTGCATACTCATAGGCTTCATCGGCATTACCGGCTCCGATTTTTTTACCGATGATAATAGCCGCTGCATTTCCGACTCCGATAAAAAAGACCCATGTCAGCTGGGAAATAGTTCCTGTTATATTAAATGCGGCAATTGCGTCAGTACCGGCATGGGCAAAAATTGAATTCTGCATGGTAACACCGGTACCCCAAAGTGTCTCATTGATAACAACCGGTAACGCAATTTTGATATACCGGCGTATATCGTATCCTGAATATGCCCGCAACTCTTTTAAAGGGCCGGCAGCTTCATAGGAACGGGAGTATGCGGTAAAAACTAATATAACGAATTCAATCAGCCGGGCAAAGACTGTCCCTAATGCTGCACCGGTGACTCCCATGGCCGGGATTGGGCCTGCTCCAAAAATAAAAATGTAGTTAAGAACACCGTTGACTGCAAACGAAATAATTGTGGCAGTCATAGGAAGTTTTACATGTTCAGTGCTACGGAATGCCTGGGCAAAAACAAAACTGACTGCAGTAACCGGATAGCTGATAGCAACTGTCCGCAGGTATTCACCGCCGGATTTTATGACAGCCGGGTCATTTGTATACAATGCAATGAGCTGTTCCGGGGCGATCAAAGCCGCAGCGGTAAATAAGACCGCAATGCCAAGAGCCAGCATTAAAGCAAGGCCAAGGAATTTGCGGATAGCCGGAATGTCTTTTTTACCCCAATACTGGGCAATAAAAATTGCCGCTCCGGAAGATATTCCGAATAAAATCATGTTTAAAATGAAAAATATCTGGTTCCCCAGTCCCACCGCAGCAATCTCTGTTGCCCCCAGTTGCCCTACCATGATTGTGTCCAACATGTTGATAAACGACTGCATCAAATTCTGCAGAATGATAGGAACGGCAATAATCACCAGGTTTTTAAAAAAAGATTTTTCGAATTTCATATATACCTACAAACTGTGTACCGGTTGCTGGAAACAATGGCAATGCCGGAACCTTGTCCGTTGTTGTTTCCGGATATCCGGTATTTTCACAGATTTAATTACGGAAACTGTGTATGGGGGCCGGAATCCTTCCGCCCCGGTTGATAAAATCTGCGCAGGAAAAAGTGTTTACCGGCAGGATTGGAGCGCCTCCCAGCAGTCCTCCGAATTCCGCCCATTCTCCTACGCCCTTCCCAGGAACCGGTATCAACCGGACTGCGGTGGTTTTATTGTTTACCATTCCGATTGCCATTTCATCAGCAATGATGCCGCTGATAGTTGTACTGCTGGTATCTCCGGGAATAGCAATCATATCAAGCCCGACGGAGCACACGCAGGTCATTGCTTCCAGTTTTTCCAAGTTGATGGAACCGTTTTTTACGGCAGTAATCATGCCTTCGTCTTCTGAAACAGGAATAAAAGCTCCCGACAAGCCGCCTACATTGGTACTAGCCATAACACCGCCTTTTTTTACCATGTCAGTAAGCATTGCCAGTGCTGCCGTTGTACCCGGTGCTCCGGCAGATTCAAGACCGAGTTCTTCCAGAATCCGTGCAACTGAATCACCGACAAACGGCGTTGGCGCCAGCGATAAATCCAATATACCAAAGTCCACACCCAACCGGCGGGCTGCTTCTGTACCGACTAGTTGTCCCATACGGGTGATTTTGAAAGCCATTTTTTTTATGCCATCTGCCACTTCATCCAGCGGTTTCCCCCGGTATGCTTCACAAGCAGCTTTTATAACACCGGGACCGGAGACTCCTACCGAAAGGACAGCATCGCCTTCTCCCGGCCCGTGAAATGCTCCTGCCATAAAAGGATTATCTTCAGGAGCATTGCAAAAAACAACCAGTTTTGCACACCCTAATCCGTCTTTATCTCTAGTAAGTTCGGCTGTTTTTTTGATAATTCGCCCCATATCCCGGACAGCATTCATGTTAATGCCGTTTTTAGTAGTCCCAAGATTGATGGAAGAACAAACCCGGTCTGTTATTGTGAGTGCTTCTGGAATGGATTCAAGCAGAATCCGGTCACCGGGAGTAATGCCTTTTTGTACCAAGGCTGAAAATCCGCCGATAAAGTCGACATTCAGTTCTTTTGCCAGCTGGTCAAGGGTTATTGCCCATTCCCCGTAGTGTTGCTCTCCGCTTGGTTCCGCAACAAGGGAGATGGGAGTAACGGCAATTCTTTTATTGATAATCGGTACTCCGAATTCTGTTTCAATGGAATGCCCCGTTTCCACCAGTTTTTCTGCATATTTCAGTATTTTTTCCCTCATCCTGCGGCGGCTTTCTTTTCCGCTTTCACAGGCACAGTCCCGAAGGGATATTCCCATAGTAATAGCGCGGACATCAAGTTTGTAACGCATAAACATATTGACGGTTTCCTGAACTTCGACCGGTGAAAACATCATAATAGGTACCTCTTGTTTTATGCAGTGTAACAAAAAAATATGCCGGGGACAAGGTACTTTTTGATGTTCTTTCCGGTACGAAGGAATACAGGGGTAGATCCATCTGTAGGGGGAATTCCGGCTTCTGATGTGACAGGGGTAGAATCAGACAGGGACGGACTTTCCGCTGAAAATTATCTGTTTCTTGGTTGGCGGTAGTACAGGCTGTTTGTGTCTGTACAGTATTTAAAAATACCCCTGATGTTTGCTGTAGTAGCCATGGACAATGTCCGGAAAATTCGGTTCTGCAAAAAATTAAAAAGCAGGAACCCTGTGTACAAAGAGAAAAAAACGGGACGTAATTAAGGAAAACGGGTGTAACCCGTAACAGAATGAATTGCCGCAGGATTGCGAAAAAAAGTTGTTTTGGCAGATTCCAGAAGATTTCCGGTAATGGCGGCCGGATGAATGTTATTCTGATGAAGACTTTGACGGGAATTTCAATAATATGAAAATTTTGCAGCCGTCAGGTTCCGGCGGCATTGTATTTATTGTAGTACTTTCTCTTGACAAAAGGAAATATTTTTTGTATAGTACCAAAACGCATATATTTTTTATATGCCTCTGTAGCTCAGTCGGCAGAGCGCAACCATGGTAAGGTTGAGGTCAGCGGTTCGATCCCGCTCGGAGGCTGAAAAATCCGGTCTGCGGAGAATATCTTGATGAAGGGGAATAAGTATGGCCAGTAAAAAAACAGCTGTTGAAATTATTGCATTGCAGTGCAGTGAATGTAAGCGTAAGAATTATACAACCTATAAAAACCGTAAAAATATTCAGGGTAAATTGGAATTGAATAAATATTGCCCGTTTGATCGTAAGCATACTTTACATAAAGAGACAAAAGCAAAATAAGTATTATTGAGCAGTTTTCTGTTCTTTGAATATTTAGGTCAGTAGCTCCAATGGTAGAGCGTCGGTCTCCAAAACCGAATGTTGAGGGTTCGAGTCCTTCCTGGCCTGTATCTTTGATTAAGTAGGAACTGATATGGGAAAAATCATGCGTTTTTTTAAAGAGTGTGGTGCCGAGCTAAAGAAGGTTGTTTGGCCGAGTCGTGCTGATGTGGTATCTTCTGTAAAAGTTGTATTGGTTTCAACAATTGTCATAGCGGTGATTCTTGGTCTGCTTGATTTGGCTTTTGTAACCGGTATGAATTATATATTCTGATTTTAGGCGTGTCTGATGGCGAGAGGCTGGTATATTCTTCATACTTATACAGGGTATGAGGGAAAGATTGAAAGAACATTGCGGGGTTTGCTGGAGACTGGTGAACTTTCCGCTGATGTGGTTCTTGATATAAAAGTTCCTGTTGAAGAAGTTGTAGAAGTTAAAGACGGCAAAAAAAAGACGTCAACTAAAAAATTTTTACCTGGATATATAATGCTTGAGTTGGATTTGCCTGATATAGGATGGAAGGCAGTGTGTTCTGCAATCCGCCGTATTCAGGGAGTTACCGGTTTTGTCGGTACCGCCGCCGGAGAACGTCCCCGGCCGATTTCAGCATCCGAAGCCCGTTCTTTATTGCAGAAGTCAGGTGAAATAAAAGGTGAAAAAACAACCCGGATGAAGCAGTCTTTTTCTGCCGGTGAGCAGGTTAAGATTGTTGATGGTGCTTTCGCATCCTTTTCCGGTACTATTGAAGAAGTTAATCTTGAAAAAAATAAACTGAGGGTTATGGTTCAGATTTTTGGACGTGCAACTCCGGTAGAAGTGGATCTGTTACAGGTAGAAAAAATTTAGTTTGTGGAATTCCCGGAGTATGTAATGTGTTCCGGATATTCTTGTTTTGGGAGAGACAGACTGCGTTGCTGATTCTGTCTCGCTAGGTGGAAATGAAGATATTAATCTGATTTTCTGTCACACCAATGTAAGGAGATATATATGGCTAAAAAAAAGGTGACCGCCGTTATCAAACTGCAGTGCCCTGCAGGAAAGGCAACACCAGCTCCGCCAATCGGACCGGCGCTTGGTCCGCACGGTGTCAGCGCACCTCAGTTTGTGCAGCAGTTTAATGACCGCACAAAGTCAATGGAGCCGGGGCTGGTTGTTCCTGTTGTCATTACTGTTTATCAGGACAAAAGCTTTACATTTATTCTCAAGACTCCTCCTGCTGCCGTGTTGATTAAAAAGGCTGTCGGATTGGATAAAGGTGCTGCAAATCCTTTGCGGGATAAAGTCGCAACTTTGTCAAAAGAGAAGCTTGAGGAAATTGCAAAGACAAAAATGCCTGATATTAATGCAAACGACATTGAGGCAGCAAAAAAAATTATTGCTGGAACAGCCCGCAGTATGGGTGTAGAGGTGGAGCGGTAGTATGAAGCACGGAAAAAAATATCGCGAGTCGCTGACGAAATACGATCCTTCAAAAGTATATGATTTGGCGCAGGCGTGCCAGCTGGTGAAAGATTTAAAGTTTGCGAAATTTGATGAAACAGTTGAAGTTCATGTTAATCTGCGGTTGACAAAAAGCCAGACTGTCCGCGACACACTGGTTTTTCCTCATCAATTCAAAGGTGAAAAAAAAGTGTTGGTTTTCTGTAAAGAAGACCGGATCAAAGAAGCGCTTGATGCTGGTGCAGCATATGCCGGTGCAGATGAGTATATCGACAAAGTAAAGGGCGGTTGGTTGGATTTTGATGTCGCGGTCGCAACCCCTGATATGATGAAAGATGTTGGCCGCCTTGGTATGGTTTTAGGACGGAAGGGATTGATGCCTAATCCTAAAACAGGTACTGTGACAGCTGATATTGTCCAGGCAATTAACGAACTGAAAAAAGGACGCACGGAATTCCGCGCTGATAAAGGTGGTGTCGTCCATATCGCCGTGGGTAAGGTTTCAATGGATACAGATAAATTAGTAGAAAATGTGAATGCATTGTTGGCTGAAATTATCAGGAAAAAGCCGGTAGATGCAAAATCAGGATTCGTCCAGTCTGTATCTGTGAATTCAACAATGGGGCCCGGTGTTTGGGTAAACTTTAAGGAAGGAGAATAACTATGGCTATGAAAGCAAAAAAACTCCAGCCTGCTAAAGTTGAAGGAATTGCAGCAGCGAAAAATATCTTGGAAAGTTGTTCTGATTACATTTTTGCTGATTACCGCGGATTGACTGTGGAACAGATTTCTGAACTGCGCAAACAGCTGCGGGCAAAGAATTGCAAATTCAAAGTTGTAAAAAATAATTTTGCTCGTATTGCATTTGAAGAGTTGGAAATAAAAGATGTTACAGACTATTTGACAGGCCCGACGGCAATTGCTCTTTCAACAGAAGATACAAACGAAGTTGCAAAAATTCTGTATGATTTTGCAAAAGATGCCCCTGCATTGCAGGTTAAAGGTGGATTGATTGAAAAAGAAGTGTATGATGCTGCGAAACTGGAAGCATTCTCAAAGCTGCCGGGAAAGAAGCAGTTGATTGCAATGATTATGTCTACAATCAATGCTCCTGTTCAGAAGCTTGCTGCAACATTGCAGGCGTATGTGGACAAAAAATCGGAAGGCGGGGAAGCGGCTGCCGAATAAGCATGTCCGTAATGGTGCGGCAGTTTGTCGCTATCCGTCTTTTGAACACACAGTCAGGCTTCAGGTGCTGTCGTCCTGTCTGTGTATAAATAATGCCTATTTAAGGAGAAGATAATATGGCAGCTCTTACTACAGATCAGATTCTTGATGCAATTGCTTCTATGACTGTTATGGAAGCATCCGAACTTGTTAAAGCAATGGAAGAAAAATTCGGTGTTACCGCCGCCGCTCCGGTTATGATTGCCGGTGCAGCTGGTGCAGCCGGAGATGCCGCTGCTGAAGAACAGACCGAATTCAATGTAACTCTCGAAAGTGCTGATGCTTCCAAGAAGATTGGTGTTATCAAAGCAGTTCGTGCTGTTACCGGTCTGGGATTGAAAGAAGCAAAAGACTTGGTTGAAGGTGCTCCGAAACCTCTGAAAGAAGGTGTTTCTAAAGAAGAAGCAGAAAAAATCAAGAAAGAAATTGAAGAAGCCGGCGGCGTTGTTAAGATTGCTTAATCCGCAGGTTGCGTTCATGCCGTATCGGATTGCCGGTACGGCTGTTGAATATATTTATTCTGATTACGTAAATCAATGTTTCAAAAATGCTGCCGCGGACAGTGAGTTTTCTGTGGCAGCTGTATCTGTCTATACGAAGTATTATTCAAGGGGGTTTTGATGTTCGCAAAGAGCCGGACGATCAACCGTCAATATATAGGTAAAAATATCCAGAATTTTATGGAGCTTCCCAATCTGATTGATATACAACTTTCTTCTTATGAAAGTTTCCTTCAAAAAGAGAAGCTTGATAATCATGAACCGCTTGCTGAACAGGGATTGCAGGAAGTTTTTTCTTCTACCTTTCCGATTGAAAGCCCGAATGGCGATATGTTCCTTGAATATGAATACTACGAGCTTGATGAAGAGAATATAAAATTTTCCGAGCTTGAATGCAAGCAGAAAGGTTTGACTTATTCTGTTCCGCTGAAAGCCCGCATTAATTTGAATTTTCAGCAGACGGGTGAAATCCGTCAAAAAGATATATATATGGGTGATATTCCGCTAATGACGGACCGGGGAACATTCATTATCAACGGTGCGGAACGCGTTGTTGTATCCCAAATCCACCGGTCACCGGGCGTGATTTTCAGCCATGAAAAAGGTGTCTATTCCAGCCGTATTATCCCGTACCGGGGAAGCTGGCTTGAGTTTGAAATTGATCAGAAAAAAGAACTGATTTATGCAAAAATTGACCGTAAAAAGCGGATTTTAGGAACCGTTTTTTTACGGGCGCTGGGATACAGTACCCGGGAAGAAATCATCCGGTGTTTTTATGATACAGAAAAGATACCGGTAGGCACAACACCTGATGAAAAAACACAGCTGGTTGGCAAGGTTTTGGCGGATGCTGTGTATATTACTGACAGCGAATCCGGAGAACAGAAAAAACTGTTCCGTGCCGGTGAGAAACTGCATCTTCACGACGTTGATGAGCTTGTTCTTCATGGTATTTCGGAATTAATCGTTATCCGTTTTGCAAAACCGGGAGCTGATGATGATACTTCCCTCAGTTCCCAGATGATTATCAACTGTTTTGAACGGGAGGAAATCCGTTTCACAAAAGAAGGTGCAGCATCAGATGAACCTTCAAAAGAAGATGCTTTGGCTGCCGTATATTCAGTTTTGTTACCCGGCGAGCCGATTACAGTTGAAGCTGCGGAAAAAGATCTGACAACGATGTTCTTTTCTCTCCGGCGGTATGACTTGGGACGGGTTGGCCGCTATAAGTTGAATAAAAAATTCGATTATCAGGAACCGGTTGAAGAGCACACTTTGGTCAAAGAAGATATTATTTCTACAATGAAGTATCTGATTAAAGTGTCCGTCGGGGATGCAAATCTGGATGATATTGACCATCTGGGTAACCGGCGTGTCCGCTCTGTCGGTGAATTGATGACAAACCAGTTAAAGACTGCCTTCAGCCGCATGGAGCGGATTGCGAAAGAACGGATGAGCCTGAAAGAAACGGAAACAATGAAACCGCAGGATTTGATTTCAATCAAACCGATTGTTGCTGCGATAAAAGAATTTTTCGGTTCCAGCCAGCTTTCACAATTTATGGATCAGATCAATCCTTTGGCAGAACTGACCCATAAGCGGCGGTTAAATGCACTCGGCCCTGGTGGTTTGTCCCGTGACCGGGCAGGATTTGAAGTCCGTGATGTCCATTACACTCATTATGGACGGATGTGTCCTATTGAAACGCCGGAAGGTCCGAATATCGGATTGATTGTATCTCTGGCAATTTACACCCGGGTTAATGAATACGGTTTCTTGGAAGCTCCGTACCGGAAGATTGTTGACGGAAAAGCAACAGATCAGGTTGATTACTTGTCTGCTATGGATGAAGATAAATATTATATCGGTCAGGTTTCTGTTAATATGAAAGAGGATGGTTCTTTTGCAACGGAGCAGATTTCCTGCCGGCATCAGGGGGATTATACAACCCGGTCTCCTAAAGATGTACAATATATGGATGTTTCTCCGAAGCAGATTATTTCTGTTTCGGCGGCACTTGTTCCTTTCCTGGAGCATGACGACGCAAACCGTGCACTTATGGGATCGAATATGCAGCGGCAGGCTGTCCCATTGCTGTTCCCAGAGCCGCCTCATGTGGGTACCGGTATGGAAACAAAATGTGCTTATGATGCCGGTGTGTTGGTGAAAGCAAAACATCCCGGTGAAGTTGTCTATGTTGCTTCTGATTTAATCAGGGTAAAACCGGACGGTAAAGATTCTTTTGACGAATATCCGTTGCTGAAATATCAGCGGACAAATCAGGATACCTGTTATCACCAGCGGCCGATTGTTGAAGTCGGGCAGAGGGTTGAAAAAGGTACCGTGCTTGCCGATGGCCCCGCTACATTTAACGGGGAATTGGCGTTAGGCCGGAATATCCTTGTCGGATTTGTACCGTGGAATGGATATAACTATGAGGATGCTATCCTGATTTCCCAGAGGGTTGTCAAAGAGGATATGTTTACTTCTATCCATATCAAGGAATTTCAGACAGAAATCCGGGAAACAAAGCTCGGTCCGGAAAAAATTACTCGGGATATTCCGAATACTAGCGAAAAAACCCTCGATAACCTGGATGAAGAAGGTATTATCCGTGTCGGGGCGAAAGTCCGATCCGGTGATATTCTGGTAGGAAAGGTTACCCCTAAGAGCGAAACAGAAACAACACCGGAATTCAAACTGTTGAATTCGATTTTCGGTGAAAAAGCCCGGGAAGTTCGGGATTCATCTTTACGAGTTCCGCACGGGGTTGAAGGAACCGTTATTGATGTCCAGCGTCTCCGCCGCTCGGCAGGGGATGATTTGAATCCTGGTGTGGATGAAGTGGTAAAGGTTCTGATTGCAACAAAACGCAAGCTCCGGGAAGGTGATAAAATGGCCGGCCGTCACGGTAACAAAGGTATTGTTGCCCGTATCCTGCCGGTAGAAGACATGCCGTATTTGGAAGACGGAACTGCACTTGATATTTGTCTCAATCCGCTGGGTGTTCCGTCCCGAATGAATATCGGGCAGATTATGGAATCGGAACTCGGTCTTGCGGGTAAATATTTGAACGAATGGTACGAAGCTCCGGTTTTCCAGTCGCCCACAAATGAACAGATTGAAGCAAAACTGAAGGAAGCAGGTTTTAATGCTAATTCCAAAGCTGTGTTGCGAGATGGCCGGACAGGAGAACCTTTTCAGAATGAAGTGTTTGTCGGAGTTATTTACTTCATGAAGCTTCATCACTTGGTTGATGATAAAATGCATGCCCGTTCAACTGGCCCGTATTCGCTTGTTACCCAACAGCCGTTGGGTGGTAAAGCCCAGTTTGGTGGACAGCGTTTGGGTGAGATGGAAGTCTGGGCATTGGAAGCTTATGGGGCAGCAAATACGTTGCAGGAATTGCTCACCATAAAATCCGACGACATGAACGGCCGGTCGAAAATATATGAATCGATTGTTAAGGGAGAGCCGTCTACAGCGGCAGGGGTGCCGGAGTCTTTCAACGTTTTGGTTCAGGAACTCCGTGGTCTTGCCCTTGATTTTACGATTTATGATGCAAAAGGTAAGCAAATTCCGCTTACGGAACGGGATGAAGAACTTATCAAAAAAACAGGTTCAGATTTCTAATGATAGGGGAAAAAGATGCGGGATATACAAGATTTTGACAGTTTGATGATAAAACTTGCTTCTCCGGAAGCAATACGGTCTTGGTCATACGGTGAAGTCAAAAAACCGGAAACTATCAATTACCGTACACTCCGCCCGGAAAAAGACGGGTTGTTTTGCGAACGTATTTTTGGTACGACAAAAGAATGGGAGTGTTTCTGCGGAAAATTCAAGTCAATCCGGTACAAAGGTGTTGTCTGTGACCGTTGCGGTGTTGAAGTCACTCATTTCAAAGTGCGTCGTGAACGCATGGGTCATATCGAACTGGCTGCACCGGTTTCCCATATCTGGTATTACCGGTCTGTTCCGTCACGGATGGGGTTGCTGCTGGATTTACAGGTTGCAGCGCTGCGGTCGGTTTTGTATTACGAAAAATATATTGTTATTGATGCCGGTGATACAGACCTGAAAAAAATGCAGCTGTTGTCAGAAGACGAATATATTGAAGCCCAGGAACGTTACGGCGGATCTTTTTCTGCAGGTATGGGTGCTGAAGCAATCAAAACACTACTGGAAAATCTGAATCTTGATGAGCTCGCCGCGGAATTGCGGGCAAAAATGATTGAAAAGGGTGCAAAAAGCGATAAACGGTTGTTGAAGCGCATTGAAATTGTGGAAAATTTCCGCTCTTCTGGTAATAAATGTTCTTGGATGATTCTGGATGTTATTCCGGTTATCCCGCCTGATCTTCGCCCGATGGTGCAATTGGACGGTGGCCGGTTTGCGACAAGTGATTTGAACGATTTGTACCGAAGGGTTATTAACCGCAATAACCGGTTAAAGCGCTTG
>CALXOI010000028.1 GCA_944389965.1 uncultured Treponema sp. | reverse complement strand
AGACCATATTGGAATTGAAACATGCGGATGTATTGAAGAGTGTATCAGAAATTCCCGGATGATAGGTATTGAATCATATGGTGTTGAAACTCGCCTTTGGTTTAAAGGACAGGATGTTCCGGCAGTAGGTTCTTGGATAAAAAATAAAAACAATGGGGAAAAGGGATCGAAGTTCCGGTTTATTGCAGGTTCTCAGGATTATTTTCCGGTTGTGCAGCTGGTGCTTGATTCATGGATTTTAAACGCTCTTTTTATGGGAGAAGAATCAGATGAACAGGTTTTACGGCATTTGTTTCCTGAAGGAATTTCTTTGTCAAAAGAAAACCGGAAAAAATTTCTACATCTTATTGCGGGACGTCGGGAGCAATTATCTGAATCCTATAACCGTTTTGCTGATTTTGAATGTGGGATGATCCGGCGAAGACTGTTATATTTATACCGCTCTATTTCGACAACTGCATCTGAAATTGATTCATCCCGCTGTAAACTGGAAGAAATTCCCCAACAACCTTTGGTTATTCTCACTCAGTTGATGCAACACTCCGAATATATGATGGAAGCCTTGCTGCATTCCGAGCAACTTAGTAAAACTGATATTGATGCATTTGCGGCATCCTTGGATGGTATGGAATTTAATTATGAAGAGGTTTCGGTGGAAATTTCTGTTGCGCTAAAAAATCAGCGGAAAAAAAAATTTTCAGTAATAACAAAATGATACAGGAGGTTTTATGGATTCGCACATTGATATATGTCGGTTGATTAAGCAAGGTGGTGTTTATTATAACGTACCGGGGAAAACGCCGGAAGATGTATATGCCCGTTTGTGTAGTATTGCTGTTTTTCCGGAGGATTTGTCTGCGGATGATGTATATGAGCGACTCTTGGAACGAGAAAAGCGGATGACAACCGCAGTTGGCAACGGAATTGCAATTCCTCATCCGGGTGTTCCCCTGCTGAAAAATGTAGAATCCCAGAGGATTATTTTATGTTATCCTGAATCATTTTTAGATATGAATGCTCCGGACGGAAGACTTGTGTCGGCGTTATTTTTTCTGTTCACGAGCAACCGGCAGGATCACCAGCAGATTCTTGCCCGTATGGCGTCTTTGTTTCAAATTGTTTCAATTCGGAAGTTATTGGAGCGACAGGCACCGGAATCCGAGTTGTTGGCAGAAATCAGCAGGTATTGATTCATGGCATGATAGAAATAGTGTGAGGGGAAGTTTTTTTTGTTGTATCTTTGTATAAAACTGGTACATATAAAATTATAGAGAAGGAGTGTAAAGATGGATATCAAAGGACTTGAAGCGGTAGCACGTTCAATACGTAGTTTAGCTGTAGATGCAATTCAAAAGGCAAATTCCGGTCATCCCGGTCTACCGCTAGGGTGTGCGGAACTGGCCGCTGTATTGTATGGGGAAATTATGAAGCACAATCCCGCTGATTCCCACTGGCCTGACAGGGATCGGTTCCTGTTGTCTGCAGGACACGGTTCAATGTTATTGTATTCAATTTTATATCTCTGTGGATATAAAGTTTCTCTTGATGATATTAAGCAGTTCCGCCAAATTGGTTCCCGTTGTCCGGGGCATCCTGAATATGGCTGGACTGATGGTGTTGAAAATACGAGTGGTCCACTGGGACAGGGGATAGCTCTTGCTGTGGGTGAAGCTGTTGCTGAAACAATGCTTGCTGCCCGCTTTAATACTCCTGAATTCACGGTTGTAGATCATTATACCTACTCTCTCGTCGGGGAAGGATGTCTGATGGAAGGGGTCGCTTCTGAAGCCTCAAGTCTTGCCGGACATTTAAAACTGGGAAAGCTGATTGTATTTTATGATGAAAACAAAATCAGTATTGATGGGTCCACTGATGAAGCTTTTTCAGAAGATATAGCAGCCCGCTACCGGGCTTACGGTTGGCAGGTTCTTACCGGATCCATGTATGATATGGAAGAGATTGTCGGTCTGGTGCAACAGGCTAAATCAGATACGGAACATCCTTCATTGATTATGCTAAAATCGGTGATAGGTAAATTTTCTCCACTTGCCGGAACATCTGCTGCCCATGGTGCGCCGTTGGGTGAGGAAAATGTTGCCGCAACAAAAAAACTCTTGGGACTGAATCCGGAGGAATTTTTTGCGGTGGATGAAGCTGCGGTATCTTATTGTGCCCGGCGAAAATCGGCGGGAGCTGCTGTTGAACAAAAATGGCAGGAATTATTTGAGATGTGGTCTTCAAAATATCCTGAAAAGAGAGCAGAGTGGGATGCAATGTTCAATCTTGCTGTAAATGATGGTTCCCTTCCTGAATATAAACTTGGCGATTCTTTGGCAACCCGGAAAGCTTCCGGTACGACACTGCCGTATATCGCCGATATGTGCCCTGCGTTAGTGGGCGGATCTGCTGATTTGGAAGGTCCGAATTCAACAGCACTGAAAAAATATGGTATATATTCTGCGGATAACAGAACCGGACGGACAATCCGCTTTGGTATCCGGGAATTTGCAATGGCATCTATCGCATCCGGCTTGACTCTTCACGGTGGATTACGGGCTTTCTGTGCTACATTTGCAGTTTTTGCTGATTATATGCGGCCTGCTATTAGATTAGCATCCCTAATGAAACTACCGGTTATTTATATTCTGACCCATGATTCAATTTTTGTGGGTGAAGATGGCCCGACTCATCAACCGGTAGAAACGGTGACATCGCTGCGGATTATTCCCGGACTGCAGGTACTGCGTCCTGGTGATGCAGAAGAAACTGTCGCTGCATGGAAATGGGCGGTTTCTGTCACCGATCACCCTGTTTGCCTGCTGCTGACCCGGCAAAATGTATCTGTGTATGAAAAGGACGATCCTGACTGGCATAATACAATGAAATGCGGTGCATATATTGTACGCCGGGCTGGTGATGTCCCTGATGTAACAATTCTTGCTGCAGGTTCTGAAGTTGAACTTGCATTGCAGGCGGCCCGGCTTGTTCCGGAAAAATCTGTCAGGATTATCTCTGTAATTGACAGGGAATTGTTTGCCTCTCAGCCTGCGGAACTGAAATCCGTACTTACTGGTCACAGTGATACTGGCGGCAGTAGAATCATTGCTGTAGAAGCTGGCGTCGCTGCAGGATGGGATAGATTTACAGCGTGTACTGAAGATATATTCTGTTTAAACCGATTCGGAGAATCTGGCCCCGGTAAAAAAGTTGCAGAGCATCTTGGTTTTACGGCGGAAAATCTTGCTGCGCTAATCCGCCGGTAGATAACTATGCCGGATTTCCGGCGGATGCCGTGCTGGGTTAGGTTGTTGTTCAGGGTGTTTTACGGCTTTTTTGCATTATAAAAAAGCCGTGATTCTCTGAGACTGGATCCAATCCTTGCCTATCCCCCAGTGCCTGTTGTAAAACCGTGTTTGTATTTTATGCTGGATGCAGACACGGTTTTGTCAGGGATTATTTGTTGCAAAAGTAATTGAACTCATGCTAATAAAAATAATTTTTTTGTAAAACCGTGCAGGCGCAGCCGGATATTCAATCAAGTATTTTCAGGGTAGGCAGGAGTCTTATTTTAGTTGTTGATTTTTTTATAGGTAAAACTTTTTATATCTGCAGCTCCAAAATCAGAAGCATCTGCACATTTTCCATCTCGGTATAAATAAATGGTTCGGATACCAGTGGTTTCCGCACCGTTGTGGTTTGTATCGTTTTTTTGGTATATCTTATGTGCAAATGCTTTTATTCGGTTTATTCTGTCAATGACAGCGCTTCTGAAATGCTGAATGCACGGTCTCCAATTTTTTCAATGTTTCGGACTAAATCTATGTACAGCAGCTCCGCTTTAACATCAGCTCCGTTTTCCAGACGTTTCCGGGCGACTTTTTTCAAGTTTTTGCGGAAGATATCTATCTGATCTTCTAAATCCCGGGCGACGATGAGTTCTTTTTCTGTCAAATGCTTATTGATATTTTCTTTGATGAAGGAGAGAAAACGGTGTGCCAAATCAATATATGGATACAATCTTTCTATGTCTTCTTTGGCAAAGTGCATCTCTTTTTCTATGCTCCGCCGCAGCAACAGGGCAACGCTATAACAATCATCAGTCATGCTTTCCAAATCGTCGACAATGCGTAACATTATAGATACGTTGTTATGCATTTTTTCATTCATCGGTAATCGGGAGCAATGAATCAGATAATTTGAAAGCTGTTCCTGCATTTGATCCGCATATTCTTCATCTTTTGCCAAAGGATCCATTTGCTCGTCAATAAAAGACTGATCCCGGTGGGTAAATCCCTGTTCTATCCGGTCAAACATTCGGGTTACAACGCCTGTCATGTCGGCAATTTCTTTTTCTGCCCGGATAATATATGCTGCAGCATTTTCCTTTGCGCCGGTTTCTGTAAAGTCGAGACGGTATATATCCGGGGTTTCATCTTGTCTTGGCTTGATAATAATTTCCGTAAGGTATGCGATTTGCCGGGTAAATGGTAGGAAAATTGCTGTATTTAATACGTTGAATATAGTGTGCAGCATTGCAATATGAAATGTCATATTTTCTTCTACCGGTCCGGGAACCAGTATATCGACAAAATACAATAACGGATGTAAGCATATTGCTGCGATAACTGTTCCGGTTACATTAAACAGAACGTGAATCAATGCTGCCCGGCGGGCGTTTACTTTTGTTCCAGCTGCTGCAATAACAGCGTCGATAGTGGAACCGATGTTGCTGCCCAGTACCATTGCGGCTGCAAATTCCCAGGATAGCAGGTGGTTATACGACATCGTGAGAATGATTGCAGTTGATGCACTTGATGAATGGAGTAAAACTGTAATAATCATTCCCGCCGCAATACCCAGCAGGATACTCCAGCCCCCCATATCTGTCCAGTGTGATAAAAAGCCTACGCTGCCCGCATCCAGAACAGGTATGGCTTTTGAGAGCAGATCTAACCCCAGAAACAACAGACCGAAACCCATTAGCGCTTCCCCAAAAGCCGGGCGGCGTATTTTTTTTATTGAGGAAAGAAGGTATCCGATACCAAACACCGGTATAGCGACAGCTGATATTTTAAAATTAAATCCGAAAAATGCAACAATCCAGGCAGTGATTGTAGTTCCGATATTTGCACCGAAAATTATTCCCACTGACTGGGTTAATGTCAGCAATCCTGCATTGACGAACGATACTACCATAACAGTAGTTGCCCCGGATGACTGGATAATCATTGTGATAAACATACCGGTTAGCATGGCCAGAAAACGGTTACCGGTCATCATTCCGAGAATTCGGTGCAAGCTCTTTCCGGCACTTTTCTGTATGCCGTCGCTCATCATTTTCATTCCGTACAAAAGGAACGCCAGCGCACCGGTGAGCTGGAAGATTATTGAAAGGATGCGCACGGAATTTACAGTACCAGAAAAAGTCAAATATATCAACTGCTATTGTCGAGAATATTTTATTACGGTATAGTATCTTTATGATGCAAAAAAAATATTCAGTATGGATATTCCTTTTGTGCCTGCTGTTGTTGAGCAGTTGCAGCGGAAAACAGAAAAAAATGCTGGAAGATGTCAATGCATTGTTGATAGAGCCAACACTGGTATCAGAGAATGATATGTTGCAGATTAAATCTTTGTACAATATACCTGAACCACAGCGGAAGATTGCTGTGTTATTTGGATATGGATACAATGATAAAGCGTTTATAGATATTGTACTGGATCAAATCAAAAAAACAGTTGGTCTCTCTGCCAACGGCGGAGCGGTATTTCCATTAGTTTTTCCTGATGATTTTAAATGGGGGGCTTCTGCCAGAATTTCTTTGCTGACAGGAATGCTTGAGGACGCCCAAGTTAACGGGCTGGTTTTAGTCGGGGCTCCTGAAGGGACACATTCAGTTTTGGCATCACTACAGGATGCGGGTGGTGGCACTATTCCGTATCCGGTTGTTTCACTTTTGCCACAGGATGATATTCTTGGTATGGAAGCTGGTTGCGATTTAGTTCTGGAATACCTGCCGGTAGCAGCATCAGATGATGAATTGTCAGAAGAAAGTTCTATATATGTGGAAAATATGCCGGAGTTGATTGTCCGTACAATAAGATATTTGTCTCTGGTTCCTACCGATCATATCGGTGGTTTTGAAAAAGATATGACAGAACTTATGATTCATGCCCGCCAGATGGTAGGAAGCAGATGGACTGTTGCCCGGTATAATGACCCGGAAACAGGCATACGGCCTGAAAATCATTTTATCATCGAAAATAAATCTAAAGGTATGCAATGAGTACTGCTGTACACAATAGGAGGAACGGTGAATTCACTGACGGTGCAGACAGCATCTATTATTGGTTCTGAAGAAGATATTTTATATCTGGAACAAAAAGAATCGGCCCGGTTGCTGGTAATTTCGGATTCTCACGGTGAATCTGAGTTATTTGAAAAAATCATAAAAGAATTCGGCGCTGATTGTGATGCCGTAGTATTCTGTGGTGACGGGATTTGTGATATAACTTCATATATTAATAAGGCAGCATTTGATAAAAAAATGACGGAGGATTTACCCCCTGTTGTTATCTGTGCCCGGGGTAATGGGGATGCAGACCGCTATCCGCTTGAAATTCAAATTGACAGTTCCGGTGATCTGGAACCCCGCCATATTCAACCTTATTTTTCAGTCATTCCGACTGTATTGTTTAAGGTAGCAGGCCGAACCGTGCTGTGTGTTCATGGAAACCGACACGGGGTTGATTTCGGTACGGAAACATTGGTATCAACAGCAGAAGTGATGGATGCGGATATGGTGTTTTTTGGGCATACCCACCGTATTTTTCGGGAAGAAGCCGGACCTACTTTGGTTCTAAACCCCGGCAGCTGTTCCCGTCCACGGGGAAATTTTCCTCCGTCTTTTGCGGTTGTGTCTTTTCCCGGCCGGACGGAGCGGTATGATGTCGAGTTTTTTGAAATAACAGAAACATTATTCAGCGGGTGGAATTTTGCTGTGTATAAAGGTGCGCCGGGAGTATAACTAGAATAGAATCTGGCGGAAATATCCGTATTGTTTTTGCGGCGGTTTTTGTGCAGTCAGACAACAGGAATCACTGTGTGCCGGTAATGTGGTACCGGTAAGGGAAACAGGCTGCCTTTTTACCGGAGGATAAGCAGTTTTAGTTTGGCTGCAAAGTATTGTCAGCGATTTCTGTAAATCTGTCTGATAAAAGCGGCATATGTTTCAGTTGCCGGTAAAGTAAAGATAGTTCCGGTAACCGGAATTATTCCGTTGGCAGTAATGCCGGATCTGGTTGAATATGTACAGCTTGATTTTATCCGGTACCGGTCAGGTGTTCAGAACTTTTCCAAGGAAGTCTTTCAACCGGGGATGCCGGGGATTCCCGAATATTTGGGCAGGCGTCCCTTGTTCAAGGATAACGCCTTCATCCATAAAAAATATCCGGCTGCCGGCTTCTTGGGCAAACCGCATTTCATGGGTGACTACCGCCATCGTCATGCCGTCTTTCGCTAAGTCTTTGATAACCGACAAAACTTCCCCTACCATTTCCGGATCCAGCGCAGACGTCGGTTCATCAAACAGCATAACTTTTGGATTCATTGCCAGGGATCGGACTATGGCAATCCGCTGTTTTTGCCCTCCTGAAAGTTGCGGCGGATAGGCGTGTGCTTTTTCTGCAAGCCCAACCCTGTCAAGCAACGCCATAGCCTGCTTTTCCGCCTGCTCCGGAGTCTGCCGTTTTAGTAATACCGGAGCAAGGGTTATGTTTTCCAGAACAGACTTGTGGGGAAAAAGGTTGAAATGCTGGAAAACCATTCCCATTTCGCTGCGGTATGTGTTGACGGCTTTTTCCTGTTTACACCGGGATAATGAAGTATCTGTCAGATTATGACCGTCAAAAATAATGGTTCCCGACGTTGGTATTTCCAGCAGATTCAGACATCTGAGGAATGTGCTTTTTCCGGAACCGGATGGACCGATAATGACGACAACTTCACCTTTTTTTATTTCTTCGGTTATTCCTTTCAGAACCTGTAACTGCCCGAAATTTTTTGTAAGATTTTCTACTTTAATCATGGGTCCGCATCCTTCTTTCTATATATGCAAGCAGTTTTGACAGCGGGAATGTCATAAGGAAATACACTACAGCGGCAACCAGCAACGGTTCAAACGGCTGGAATGTATTACCCCGCACGGTATTAGCTTTATACATCAAATCAGCAATTCCAATAATCGAAACAATAGAAGATTCCTTTATAACAACAACAAATTCATTTCCTAATGCCGGCAGAACATTCCGCACCGCTTGAGGAATAATGATATGCTGCAGGGTTTTCCCGTATGAAAGGCCGAGACTCCGGCCTGCTTCCATTTGTCCGACATCAACAGATTGTATTCCCGACCGGAAAATTTCACACACATAGGCTGCGGAATTCATTCCCATTGTGATAACACCGGACATAAAGTCTGAAAAATTGATACCCAGCAATGCTGTCATAAACGGAATGTCAGGAAACCGGATTCCTACAGCTTGGAGCCCGTAATAGATAATGTAAAGCTGGACTAACAGAGGGGTTCCCCGTATGAATTCCACATATGCAGTTCCGATAAACCGGAATGCCTTGTTTTTACTGATACGGCACATGGCAATAATCAGGCCGAAGCAGGTTCCCAACATAACCGCAATAAGCGCCAGCAGAATTGTATTTTTTGCTCCAATAAGATAAAAAGACCAATACCGGCTAAGAAAAGAAAAATTCACAGTGTATCCTTAATTTATCGATAGATATATCATTATAAATCAATTTCTCCAGTATGACAATCAGAAACAAAAAGAAACCCCGCCCTCGTTTTTTCTGTAAGAAACAGCTTCTTCCATGTGTTTTTCCATGATGGTACCGGCACCGGCCATGTCTGCGATTGTCCTGCTTAATTTCATACAGCTTGCAACGGCTCTGGGTGAGAATCCGTACTCCCTGACGGCTTCTTCCAGTAATTGCCGCGCTTCCGGTGTTGTTATGCATATCCGGTTTATTTCATCCGGAAGCAGCCTGCTGTTACGTTTATCCTGCCGTTGGCGTTGGATTACCGTTGCCGTTGCAATGGAGGATCTCAACTCTGTGGTAGAACGAGACGGATAATCACAATCCTGTACTGCCTGAAATACCGGGATTCTGATATCAATCCTGTCCAGCAGGGGCGCAGAGAATTTTTTCCAGTATTGCTCTACAGAACGGGCGCTGCACAAACAGATTTTGTCCGGTACACCAAAGTTTCCGCAGGGGCAGGGATTTGCTGCTGCCAGCAGTTGGAATTGTGCCGGATACGTAGTGGAGCGGCCTGCCCGGCTCAATGTAATGCTGCCGCTTTCCATGGGAACTCTAATCGTCTGCAATACAGATGTTCTGAATTCTGCCGCTTCGTCAAGAAACAATACGCCGTTGTGGGCAAGGGATATTTCTCCCGGACGGCATCTGGTTCCGCCACCGGTAATCCCTTCTAAGCTTGCACTTTGATGCGGCATACGAAATGGCGCTTTCCGAATAACCGGCTGATCACAGGGCAGTAGTCCTGCAAGGCTGTAGATGCGTGTTACGGGTCGGGCTTCTTCTTTCGTCAATAATGGAAGAAGTCCTGGAAATCGTTGCAGTGCAAGGGTTTTCCCGCAACCAGGAGGTCCGTACACAAGAACATTGTGTCCTCCTGCTGCGGCAATTTGCAGACCTCTTACCAGAAACGGCTGATTCTTTATATCGGCAAATTCCAGTGACGGTACTATTTCTGGGAATTCTACAGCTGCTTCATTGCTTTGTTCCGTCATGGTAAGTTGCGGTGTATATAATTCTGTTTGATGCAGGGCAGAAAAGGCTGATTTTAAATCTGCCGCGGCATAAACTGTCATTCCCTGAACTGCGGCTGCTTCTGCTCCGTTTTCTTTTGCTACGATGCATGATGTGATTCCCTGCTCAACTGCAGTGGCTGCCGCAGCGTGGATTCCCCGTACAGGACGGATACTACCTGATAATTCCAGTTCTCCCATAATCAGACAAACTCCATTCGGAATATCATGTTTGGTGTCTGCTGCAGCGAGGACTGCCAGTGCCACTGCCAGATCAAATCCTGCCCCTTCTTTTTTTACATCAGCCGGTGACAGGCTGATAAGAATCCGTTCCATGGGAAAGTCGAAACCTGAATTCAAAATGGCAGCCCGCATCCGTTCCCGGGATTCTTTTACTGCACCATCTGCCAACCCGACCATATCAACAGAAGGAATACCTCGCCGTAAATCAACTTCTACTGTAACCAGTGAACCTTCATATCCGAACGGTGAAAAACTAAAAATCTGCATATATTTTCCTCTACTATATTTATAGTAAATTTTTTTTAGGAATCTGCAGTCTTGGTAAATTTATCTATAGTTTTTGTATGTTGTATTTTTTAATGAACCGGTTTATAATAATAGCTATGATAAAATCTGGTAAACCGACAATAAAACAATTAGCAGAACGAGCAGGTGTATCAAAGACAGCTGTATCTTTTGCGTTCAATTCTCCTGAACGGATTTCATCTGAAACGTATCACAGGATTATGGATATTGCACAGGAGATGGGGTACTCGCCAGATCCTGTTGCACGGATTCTTGCGAAAAGAAAAACTCAGTCATTGGCGTTGTTGTTACCTCAATCTATTCCTGATATTTTTCAAAATCCATATATAACAGAAATTCTCCGGGGATTTGGTGAAGTCTGTGATAAAAAAGGTTTTTCCGTTCTCGTATTATCTCCGTTAAAAGGTATCATTTCCCATGCGGTGTTGAATGCTGCGGTTGACGGGATGGCAATTCTTGGGGTTACGGAAACGAGTGATGTACACTCTGTGTGCCGCCAGAGGAATATGCCGTATGTGACTATTGATGCCGGTATTGGGGAAAACTATATTAATATCGGTATTGATGATGAAAAATCCGCATGTTCTCTTGCTTCCGTTCTCTTGAAAAACGGACATCGGCGTATCTGTATTTGCTCATTAATGTCGGTGTCCCATGAGTTGTTAAATGAAGGAACGTCTCAAACAATGAATGCCCGATATCGGGGAATCAAGAAAGCTGTGGCTGACGTGTGTCCTGGGGAAAACGTGGATATTTATGTTATCAGTGCTGCAACGTCTTTCTATGAGTCCTATATGGTTGCAAAGAAAGAGCTTTCAAAACAAAACCGTCCCACAGCTATTTTCTGTATGGCAGGTATTCAGACATATGGATTTTATCGTGCCGCCCGAGAACTCAATTTACGTATTCCGGATGATTTATCTATCGTAACGTTTGATAATCTACCATACAATGAATTGCTGTCCCCGGTTCCAACAGCAGTCAATCAGCCAGGTTTTGAAAAAGGACAGCAGGCTGCAGAAATTTTGATAGATTTACTGGAAGGACAGTCCCGGTCATCAGTTGTCATTGATGTGGAAGTAATCAGTACCGGTTCTGTGGCTCCCGTTTCCGGCGGAGTGAAGGGCTTGTAACCGGGGAAGAAGTTCTTCTGTCCATAACCGTTCAGGTATTTTTTCTCCGTTACAAGCATATCCAATTTTTCTGTCTTTTCTGATATGTTCTCCGTGAAAATCACTGCCTCCGGTAACAAAATAACCGGTACGGTGTGCAATTTCTTCCAGACGAAGAGCCTCTGTTTTTTTGACACCGGAATGGAATGCTTCCAGGCCTTCTATGCCCCGTTCATGCAGGTTTTTCAGGACCGGTTCAATCTTTCCCCATGAAATATAGAGCGATAAGGGGTGTGCTAGGACGGGGATTCCTCCGGATTTTTTTATTGCAGAAATCGCCGCATCTAAATCTGCTCCTTTGCGGTGGACGTAAAAAGGCCGGCCTTTACCCAGATAAAGGTCAAACGCCTGTTGCAGCGTTTTACAAATGCCTTTCCGGGTAAGATATGCTGCAATATGGGGGCGGCCAAGGTTTTCCTGTGGATATAATTGACACAATTCTGTTTTTGATACCGGAAATCCGCTGCTGGCCATTTTTTCTATAATTTCTATGTTTCTGTCATTACGGCTTGTTCTTAACATTTCTGTTGTTTCTGCCAATTCTGCTGATACGGTTGTAAGTCCTAAGCCCAGAAGATGGAATTCCCCGGAATACCAGTCGATATTCAATTCAATTCCTGGTATAAATTGAATATGATGTTGGGCTGCTGCAGTTGATGCCTCTTGTAATCCGCTTGTAGTATCATGATCGGTTAATGCCCATACATCCAGTCCTTTTCCTGCTGCGTATGCGGCAAGTTCTTCCGGAGACAGACTTCCGTCTGATGCTTTTGAATGAGTATGTAAATCTATCATAAAAAAAGCATAGCATAAAAAATATTTTTATGTTATCATAATATACAGATTTTTTGTTTTATGTGCATCTGTGTATAAAATTGCAAATTTCTGCTGGACGCTTATTATAAAAACTCCAGTAGTAATTTAGAATATGGAGAGTAGCAGTAATATGCCGAAATCAATTCCGTATACGAAAGGTTCAATTATTTATTTTTCAGGTGATAAAGATGACCGTATTTTTATTCTTCAGAAAGGAATGGTTTTTCTTACCAGTACAGATGTAGAAACCGGTGCACCTGTAACAGAATATATCCGGGAAGGGGAATTTTTTGGTGTAAAATCTGCATTCGGACATTTCCCTCGGGAAGAAACAGCAACAGTTGTGATGGATTCTGTAGCTGTTTCTATGTCAGTTGCCGAGTTTGAAAAACTATTTAGTAGCAATAAAGCAGTTATTATGAAGATGCTCCGGGTTTTTTCAAACCAATTGCGGGCTATACACAAAAAAACAGAATCTATTTTGAGTAGTGGAAAAAATGTTAACGTTCAAACTGGAATGGTTTCTGTTGCTCAGAGTTTTTACAGTGAAGATGAATACCGTTCTTGTTGCGATGTTTGTCTTAAATTTTTGAAATTATATCCGAATTCTCCGGCAAAAGATATAATGATAAAAATGTATGCTGATGCAAAGATCCGGATGGAAAAACTTCAGCAACGTGCAGCCCGGAATGAACAACAAAATTCAATTGATGCAGTGCCAATAACCCCCAGTGTTTTTTCTTTACCGGGATTTGCACGGTTTGCAAAAACGTTTGAACCAGGTTCCGTTATTATTTCCGAATATGAACCGGGTGCAACTTTTTATTTGATACAATCTGGTTCTGTCCAGTTAGTGAAATGTGTCAATGGTTCCCGGAAAAACCTTGATATTCTGCATCCCGGGGAATTTTTTGGTGAAATGGCAATTCTTGAGAATTCTCCCCGGTCTGCCACTTGTGTTGCAATTGATAAAGTTGAAGTACTGGAATTTAACAAAGAAAATTTTGAAGTTTTAATGACCGGTAATCCTCAGATGGCATTAATTTTGTTGAAGTTATTCTGTAAACGGATTTATGATCAAAAGCGTCGTTTGAAAATTCTGGTTGTTCCGGATGCCCAAGCACGGATTGCTGATGTATTTCTTATGTTTGATGAAATGGCACCGCCCGTGAATCCGAATGATAAAGTCCGCCGGTTTAACCTTACTGTTTCTGATATTTCCCACTGGTCAGGGTTGCCGGTTGAAGTTGTTCGGGATGAAACAAATAAATTGATTGAAAAACGCAAGATTGAAGTGTTTGATACATACATTATTGTAACAAATATTGTTGATATGAAGCGTTTGGCGGATTCCCGGAGGACACAGCGTCAGGCTTGACCGGGAAGGGCTTTTCTGGTATAGTGCGGGTATTATTGCCAACTTAGCTCACCTGGCAGAGCAGCACCCTCGTAACGTGCAGGTATTCGGTTCGAGTCCGAAAGTTGGCTCAAGACCGTCGGTTTTACGGCGGTCTTTTTTTTCGCTACGGGGGGTCGCTCTTAGGTCAGCTTGATGTTCTTCAAGTTTTCACTGTGATGTACGTGATCTTCAATCACAGTGAAGACATACTTTTTCACGGATATTCCCTCTATTGCGGCCGCAATCTTTAGCAATCGCGACGTATTAAAGGGAATATATACTTGAATGGGAACAAACTTTTTCTGGGAATGTTCCATAGAAACTCCCCTTCCTCTGTTTTCTTTCCCTGTAGCAGTCTCCTGTGTTTATTTTGTCATAGACCTGCTGTTTTTTGGGTTTATAGAACGAATTTCACAGTGTCTGAATTCCTTTTGAGTCATGATGGTTCCGTCAAAGGATGCATCCCGCTTTCTGCCGAAATACCCGCCGGTGTCATGTCCGCCTTTGTTGTTTCACTTGCGTCGCCGGATTCCGGGTGGATTGTTCTGTGCTGCATATACGCAAAAACAACTTGCCGTTTTTTGCACAAAAGACGCATATATCTGGGTGGACATACCCTGTAAATCTGCGATTCCTTTGTCAGATGAATTTTACCGCTGTTCCGTATACGATAACTTCCGCCGCACCCTGCATTACCGCAGAAGAAGCATATCTGATGTTTACGATACCGTCAGCACCAAGTTTTTCCGCTTCTTCTACCATGCGTTTTGTTGCGATAGCCCGGGCTTCATTCATCATTTCGGTATAAGATGTTAATTCCCCGCCTACCAATGTTTTAAATGCATTGGCAATATCTTTTCCGACATGCTTTGATTGTATCGTACACCCCTTTACAATACTCAAGGTTTCCAGTGTTTTTCCGGAAATGTAGTCAGTATTTACTAATATCATCTGGATTTTCCTCCCGGATTTCTTGTATTCTACGGATGCAGACGAAAACAAGACAGCCGGCTGCTGCTGTCCCCAGAAGTACTGCCAGAATTTTCAGCGGTACTATAGGTACAAATAAATATATAGAAATATATAATCCAATGCAAAAGATAATGATAATGGCAATCAATACCGTGATTACTATTCCATTAAAAATCCGCCGTTCCATATATAATATGTTACTACAATCTGTTGGTTGTGGCAATGTACAGTCGTTTTGTGTATACTCCGGTATATGGAATTGAAAACAGATGTATTGATTATCCAACCGCCTATGGTACAGCTGAATACACCGTATCCGTCCGGGGCTTATTTGCAGGCTTTTTTCAAACAGCTAAAAATTGACCGGCCGGATTTTTCTTTGGGGACGGTACAGTGGTGGGACGGTGGACATGAATTATACCGGCAAGTTTTTTCTGAAAACGGGTTGCAGTTTATTTTCAGCCGGTCGCAAGCCGCTGCCCGTAACCGGATTGCCGCAGCGGAAAAGTCAGGTAATAAAGATGAATCATATAATCTTCAGCGGTTTCTGATCCGGCGCCGGGACTGGATCCGCTGGATTCCTGCTATTACAGAAATCCTGTCAGGAACCGCCCGGGAAATGTGCCACGAATTTGTCCGTTCTCCGTCTGTTCCCCGTGGGCAACGGATGGAGGTTTTTTTGTCAGAATTGAACCGGGAACCGGATGCTGATGATGCCCGGATTCTGGCATCACTGGCACTGGCGGATATTGCAGATTATATTACCGCCGTTTTTGACCCGGATTTTTCTTTGGTACGGTATGCGGAATCCCTTGCTTCCAGTACCCGGGGATTTGATGCGGTGGAAGATGCGGTGAAAGCGCCGGTGCTGACCGGATTGTACCAGCCGGTGTTGCAGGCTGCGGCACATCGTATTTCCAGTGACCGCCGGACACTGGTCTGCATCAGTTGTCCGTTTCCCGGAACACTGGCAGGCGCACTGTATACCGGTCGTTTTTTCAAGGAACAGTACGGTTCCCGGGTATTTGTCGTGTTAGGCGGCGGGTATGTGAACACAGAGCTCCGGCAGGTCAGGGAAAACCGGCTGTGTTCTTACATTGATGCGCTGAGTTTTGACCGGGGCTATGGTTCCTATATTGATTTGTTTGAACACATCTGCCGGCTGCCGGAAAGCGGTGCGTCATTCCCTGCAGAACGGCTGCCGTCTGCATTATACCGGATGCGGATTTTCCCTGTTCCGGAGGGGCCGGTTCCGCTGCCGGAAGCTGTTGCGCCGGGGCAGCCGTTGCTTCCGTCCGGAACCAGCGGCGGTTGTTCCGGTGCCGCCGGAATTCATTCCGCTGAAAAATCAGTTCCGGATGCAGCCTGTTCTGACGCTACCGGTTCCCGTTCCGGCATGGAACCGCCGGAATGTCCGGCTTACCGTTCCTGTGTTGAACTGGAAGAATGGTATACACGGACACTGGTTCCTGATTATTCAGGAATCGATTTTTCCCGGTATCCCCGTTTGGCAGACAGCCGGAATCCCATGCACCGTCTCTGGTCAGACGGAGCGTGGCTGAAAGCGTACCTTGCCCATGGATGTTACTGGCACCGGTGCGCATTCTGTGATACGACACTGGATTACGTCTGTTCCTACCGGATGACAGATATACACCGTTTGTATCAGGGGCTGTACCGGCAGGCACAGATGACCGGTGTCCGGGGTGTTCATCTGGTGGATGAAGCCGCTCCTCCGGTTGCGTTGCGGCAGTTTGCGCTGGAAAACCTGACGCATTCCCGTCCCCTGTCTTTTTGGGGTAATATCCGGTATGAAAAAGTATTTTCCCGGGATACCGCTGACCTGCTTGCCCACGGCGGAATGACCGGTGTGTCCGGGGGAATAGAGATTGCCACCGGAACAGGAATGGATGCGGTATGCAAGGGAACTGATATTGATTCCGTTATTGCGGCTTGTGCCGCTTTTAAAGAAGCAGGAATCCTTACCCATGCCTATATGATTTACGGCTACTGGATTGAAACCCCTCAGATTTTAATTGATTCGGTGGAGACACTCCGGCAGATGTTTGCCGCCGGTTTGATTGACAGCGCTTTCTGGCATAAATTTACGTTGACCCGCCATTCCCGCATTTTTGCGGAATACAGCCGGGGATTGCATCCCGATTTGCAGCCCCTTGATTCAGACGGACGGATTATACCTGCCGGTTCTGCTGTTGATGATGATTCTGTTTTTGCTGCCAATGATGTCCGGTTTTCCGGAGAAGAAAAAAGCAGCCGCTATACACAGCCGCTGGAAATATCTCTTGCCGCCTGGATGGAAGGAAGGGATCTGCACAGAAATGTCAGAAGCTGGTTTCCGTTCCCGATGCCCAAACCCTCTGTCCCGCCTGATTATATAGAACGGTCTTTGGCACGGTATGAACAAAACCGGAACCGGTCGTTTGATGATTACGGGCATTTTATCCGGTGCGGCGGTACGGATTACATCTGGCTGGGCGGTGCCCCGGAGCTGCAGCGTCACAAAGGCCGGTTGCAGTTTACCTGGTCATATATGGGGGAAATGCTGTATAAAGATTTACCTGCAGGATACAGTGACGCTGCAGCCCGGCGGTGCTGTACCCTGTTGGAACAACTGGTACCGGAACGCTGTACAGTTACGGGCAATGATCCGGCACCGCCGGCGGAGCCTGCTCCGGGGGGCACCGGTTTTTCAGCTGGGGCAAACGTAAACAGAGCAATCCCTTCTGCCGCTAAAAAACCGGATGTTCTGCCGGAATTTCTGTACCGGGTGATCAGGGGAAACGGATTATGCCGTATTACATAATGTCCGGCATATTCCTTGGCAAAACTGCCGTATATGCAGTATGATACGTCCATGAATTCTGTTGTTTTTGCGTTTATGCTCACTGCCGGAGCCGGTTTGTCTACCGGAATCGGTAGTCTGATTGCTTTGCTGGCAAAAAAAACAAATACGCGGTTTCTGTCAATTGCACTTGGTTTTTCTGCCGGGGTAATGATTTATGTTTCCATGGTGGAAATTATTGTGAAAGCCCGGGAGTCATTGACTTCTGTACTGGGAGCAACCGGTGGCGCATGGGCTGCTGCCGGTGGTTTTTTTGCGGGAATGTTGCTGATTGGTATAATCGATAAATGCATTCCATCAGAAGAAAATCCCCACGAGTTGAAAAAAGTAGAATGTTTTTTTGATGAGCAGGGACGCCAAGTGTGCCCGGTTCCAGCTTCCCGTAGGGAATCGAAACAGCAGTTGCTGAGAACCGGTGTTTTTACAGCACTGGCAATCGGTATTCACAACTTTCCGGAAGGGCTTGCCACTTTTATTTCCGGGTTGCAGGAATCATCCGTGGCGCTTCCTATTGCTGCGGCAATTGCAATTCATAATATTCCCGAAGGTATTGCAGTATCTGTTCCGATATATTTTGCCACCGGCAGCAGGAAAAAGGCCTTTGTGTACTCATTCCTGTCGGGATTAAGCGAACCCGTCGGTGCGCTGGTAGGTTACACGATACTCCGACCGTTCATGAATGATATTATATTCGGAGTAGTCTTTGCAATGGTTGCAGGAATTATGGTGTTTATATCCCTTGATGAACTGCTGCCGTCTGCCCGGGAATACGGTGAACACCACTTGTCCATTTACGGGCTTGTTTCCGGAATGGCAGTGATGGCGGTCAGCCTGTTGCTGTTTTTATAGTCAGTACTCTTTGAGGACGCCCAATTCTTCCCAGCGGAGGTATGCCTGTTCCAGCCGGGCGGACAGTTCTCCGTATTCAGCAGTCAGGTTTTTCATTCTGCTATAATCGGTTTCGCCACCGGAAAGAAGCTGTTCCAGTTCTTCCTTACGGCTTTCTGCAGCAAAAATATCCTGTTCCAGCTGCTGGAATTCCTGTTGTTCCCGATACGTCCGGCGGCGGACTTCTACAGTATCAGTGTGACCTGCCGTACCGGTAACACCCGGCGGAGAAGTTTTTTCCGTCGCATTGTTTGTAATTTCTGCCCGACAGTGGCGGTTCGCCGGCTGTTTTTCCGCCGTGTTTTTTTCTGGTGGGGAACCGGGTGCCGGGGATGTTGCTGTTTTTTCCTGTAACAATCTAAGATATTCGCTGCATGATCCTGCGAAGCCTGTTACTTCGCCATGCCCGTCAAGAATCAGAAGAGAGTCGACAGTTTTATCCATAAAACAGCGGTCGTGGGAAACAACAATCAGACAGCCGGCGTATGTTTTCAAAAAGGATTCCAGAATTGATAACGTGAATATGTCCAAATCATTCGTCGGTTCATCCAGAACAAGAAAATTGGGGTTACCCATGAGCAGCCGGACAAGGTACAGCCGCTTGAGTTCCCCGCCGGATAAGGCGGTAACCGGAGAATATTGGATTTTCCCTTCAAACCCGAATTGTTCCAGCATCCGGGCTGCAGATAAGGTTTTTCCGTTGTTCAATGTAATGACTTCTGCCGCAGCCTGTATGTATTCCAGTACTGTCGGAACGGCGGTTTGTTCTGTTGCAAGCAGCTGTTCCGGGTTCTGCCGGTAATATCCAAATACAGTGTTTTTTCCCTGGATAACGGTTCCTGAATCCGGGAGCAGGGTACCGGTCAGTATATTCAGCAGGGTTGTTTTTCCTGCTCCGTTGCAGCCAAAAATCCCCAGCCGCTCTCCGCTTCTGAATATATAAGAAAACTCTGTAATAACAGGATGTATCTGTCCGTCCGGTGATGTCCAGCTTTTTGATATATTGTCGAACTCGAGAATTGTGCTGCCGAGGCGCCGACCGGTTACCTCAAAGGAAAAACCTTTGTCTTTAACGATTTTTTCCCGGTTTATCATCCGGTGGATGGCATCAACCCGTGCCCGTGCTTTTGTTCCCCGTGCCTGGGGGCCCCGCATCAGCCATTCCCGTTCGGTACGCAGGACAGATTCAATCCGCCGCTCCGTATTCTCCTGTATGAGTGCTTCTGTTTCTTTTTTTTCAAGATAGGTAGAATAATTACCGGAATACAGCTGTAGCCGCCCCCGTTCCAGTTCATAGATTGAAGAACACACGTTGTCCAGAAAATACCGGTCGTGGGTTACCATCAGCACTGCCCGGTCTGTATTCCGCAGGTAGTCTTCCAGCCAGGCAATTGACTGTATATCCAGCTGGTTGGTGGGTTCATCCAGCAGCAACAGTCCGGTATCATCTACCAGTACCTGTGCTAAGGCTGTTTTTTTTATCATGCCGCCAGAAAGTGTTTTCATAGGGCGGTTAAAATCAGTGATTCCCAGTGTGGTTAAAATCTGCCGTATCCGGGATTCATAATTCCACAAGTCCCGGCGGTTCATTTCTTCGGTAACTGTGTCGTATTCCTGTTGCAGTGCCACAGGAATTTCTCCGGTACAGGCAGCAGTTCGGGAACACAAATCTTCGTATGTTCTGATGAGTGCCAGTTTGCTGTTTCCGTCACCGAATATATATGACCGGATAGTGTCTTCTGGCTGAAATATTGGATTTTGGGGCAGGTAAGAAATGCCGCATTGTTTTGCGGTTACAATGGTACCGTCATCTGCCGGTAAAAGTCCGGCGATGCAGCTGAGCAGTGTACTTTTACCGCAGCCGTTTCTGCCGATAAGGGCTGCTTTGTCGCCACTGTTTAATCCGAATGTGACACCTGAAAATAACGGTTTGTCTCTGCCTTGTTTTGTCACATCTTTAATTGAAAGTATATTCATCCCGGAAATCCTGTCATCTGCCGGATTTTAGTGGGAGCCGTGTTCCCCGTTATCGGAACGATAAAATGCAGCGACAGCTTGTCCCATAATCAAATCGACGGAACCTTCCCGCAACACCCGTATCAGTTTGCACTCTATCCAGCCACGGACAGCCTCTATAGGAATCATCACATCTGTTTTTTCAGCTTTCTGACCGGTAATATTGAATTGTCTGAATTTATCTGCTGCAGGATCAGACACCGAGCCACATTGCCCGATGAGCGGATGTTTCGGTTCAATGGGAATGCATACGGCAAATTCTTTTTGCCGCCGGATGTTGACGTCACATTGGTGTTCCGGTGCGCAGGAAAAAATAATTTTTGTAACCGGCTCATAATCCATCGGCATACACCAGTCTATCGGGGTCAGATTGTACAGTGTTTTTGTCTTTCCTTTTGTGGCAATCAGTTTTGTGCCGCTACCGGTCATCATTTTATATGCTTTGGCAAGATCCACCGGTTTAAAATTATCCATGGCAATACCTCTTTTAAAAAAGTATATTTTTGTAAAAAAAAAATCAACAGGGGATAATTCCTTTGTGGTTGCATTTT
>CALXOI010000027.1 GCA_944389965.1 uncultured Treponema sp. | reverse complement strand
GAAAATCCGGAAAAATGTAAACCCAAAAACCTTAAAACGGCACAAACACTCAAATTCCGGCAAAACTGAATTTGCAGGCCTTTTAAAGTCCCCGGTGGCACTGCCCTGGTTACTGCCTTGGGTCAATGGGAATCAAACCCTGAAAGCCCCGGAAGGTTGCAGCAGGCAGCAGCTTCCGTAAAAATTCCGGAAAGCTGTTTCAGCCGGGGAATAAGTTTTCCGGAAGAAATCTAGCCTACACTATGTAACTTCCTGCCGGAAGATAAATCCCGCTCCTGTTGCCTTTAAAAGTCCAGGCAGCAGCTTCCGTAAAGATTCCAGAAAGCTGTTCCCGCCGGGGAATAAGTTTTCCGGAAGAAATCCAGCCTACACTCTGTAACTTCCTGCCGGAAGATAAATCCCGCTCCTGTTGCCTTTAAAAGTACAGGCAGCAGCTTCCGTAAAAATTCCGTAAAGCCCAGGATTTTTCCCTGCCAAGATGAATCCCAAGCCTTGCCACCTTGAATAAAAATACTTCATTACCCAGCGTTATGAGCAAGAGAAAAAAACAAAAAAAATGATTTTTTTCAGAAAAATTTCCGGCAGTTACCAAAACACAAAAAAAATGCCCATATTCCAATCCATAACCTGCAATAACCCAGCGTGTACCCATAAAATTCCTAAAATTAAAATATAAAGCTATCTGTCATACATATGATTATCTGTTTCTATATATTTATTTTCACGCTGCAGACAGCTTGCAAAAAACATATAACTTTTTTCTGAATCCTGTGTTATACTATTTATATGTCAGAAAAACAATGGTTTGAAAAAGAGCACTTTTGGCTGAATTACGGTCCAGTTATGTTTGACGCCCAGCGCTGGGCAGAAGCTCCCGGCATTGCAGAAAAAATCTGTTCCATTGCAGGGCTCTCTAAAGGAAACAGTATACTGGATGCCGGCTGCGGTCCCGGCAGAATCAGTGTGGAACTTGCTCTATTGGGCATGAATGTCACCGGTGTTGACAACATAAAACCCTATCTAGATGCAGCCAGGGAAACCGCAGCCGATGAAAATGTTCCGTTAACATTAGTACAGGCTGATCTCCGTTCCTATACGGCACCGGAACCTTTTGATGCAGCAGTCAACCTGTATACATCGTTCGGATACTGTGCTTCCATGGAAGAAGACAGGCTTATATTGCAGAATATTGCCGCAGCTATAAAAGACGGCGGCTGGTTTATTCTGGAATGTCTCAGCCGGGAAAATGCTGTCAGAGATTTTACGAGCGGGGAATGGTTTGAACGGGCAGGGAAAACCGTTCTGACCGATTTTTCCGTAGAAGGAGCATGGGAAGGACTACGATCCCGGTGGATTCTCATTGACAATACCACCGGACAACGGATTGAACATGAATTTGTGCAGCGGTTGTACTCAGCGGTGGAATTGAAAAATATACTTCTAGACATTGGATTTTCTTCTGCAGAAATATATGGAGATTTTTCATTTTCCCCATACAATGAAAAAGCAACGACTATGGTCATTGTCTGCAGAAAATAGTATAGTTCATGTATGAAACGTTTAATCATCATTATCTTTGCTATCTGTGCTGCAACACTGATATTTTTTTTCTTCAATAGAAGTACTATCCAGCCAGACAACGGAATTTCTGTTACCCGGGCACGGACAGTTATTCCCGCAACAGATTCCAGCTCTCCGGAAAGAAATACAGAGCAAAATATATACGCAGAAGACACAACCCTTATTTCACTGATTCCTCTCCGTAGTGATGAAACTGTCATCAACACATTGAGTATTGATTTTGACGGTGACGGATATGATGACCAAATCAATGCAGTCAAAACAATTTCCAGTCCGTATATTACACTGTTGGTTGGATTATACAATCCCTACCGAGGACAATATGAACGCTCCGCCGAAATTATTACGGAAATCATGCAGGCAAGAACTTTCTCATATACATGCATGGATATTATCGGTGACCATAGTAATGCATTGATATATAGCGGACTTGCTGAAAACAGTGATTCTATCATGAAAATTTATATTCCCCAGAACCAGAACGGACAATTTTCAGTAAAACGCATCGGAAATTTCCGTTCAGATGGAACAATTTTTATCCAGCAGCTTGACCGGTACGATTCCTATGAATCACAACAATCAACCGGTGCGAGTTACCCTGTCTGGGTCTATAGTACCGATGCATCCCGGGGAGGAAATACACTGGATCAGCTGCAGACAATGTATTCATGGGATCCCGGACAACAACTGTTTGTGAAAAGCTCCGAAACCAGAGTCACAGAAACAAAGGTAACAGCACAGGAACTGAGCCGTATTCAGGATGGTACGGTGGAAACCTTTGCAGCTTTTTTGAATGGATTATGGTATAAGACAAATAATACAGATGACGGTATCAGGTATCTTTTTTTTGATTTTCAGGAAAAAGAAATCATTTTCCAGACAGCAGATACACAAGAAGTGTACTCTTGGGTTACCAGCACATTACGGCGGAACGGCATGTACATTTCTGCGGTGAACAGTTCTGTGGGAAATTTAACCCGGCGGATTGATATATCCTTGACCGGTATAGACAAAATTAAAATCACAACCCAGGATGATGTATTGATGCTGATAAAAGAAACATCACTGTGGGACGGAGAATACCGGAAACAGACAAATGCCGTCGCAGCGCTTCAAAAAACACCAGGCACAGACACTGATACCATCATTTCATTACTTGAAAATCAGAATACCTGGTTGTTGCCGGATTCCACACCTGTTGTGTTTGAAGACGGACATTTTACTGTCCAAAACCATACCGGCAGAACCGCATTCAGCAGATGTGGTAACCGGGATATCCTTCAATTGGAACAGCTTGACGGTACACCGTTCAGCGGACACGAAAATTACCTGCCGGTCATCGAATATTCAGAAGATACCACTACGGTAAAGGCGCTCCAGCTTATACCGGTTAATCTTTCCCCGACATCAGTTTTACCGGCAGGGCAGTCCGTCATTGTGCTTGAACCGGATCTTCAGACTGATGAAGCCGGTACACCGCAATAAGAACTGTTATTCATTTGAATACACCGGATAAGATTCAAAGCCGGCATTTTTCAGCTTTAAACTTACACTGCCGGAAGCATCTTCCCGGACGGTAACCACAAAATATACCGTTCCACTCGAACGGGTTTCTTCAGTAATATCCGGGGAAAAACCGGCTTCCCGTACCCGTTCTGCCAAGCGTTCCGCATTTTCTTTGTTACGGAAAAATCCCAACTGATGCCGGACAATAGTCTCCTGCCCAGAAGCCGCAGTTCCGGTACGCTGTCCCCCACCGGCCGGGGAGTTGACGGAAGTATCATCCATCCCTTTGCCCGCTACACCTGTGGCAAGCACTGCGGATTCCGGCCTTGGAAGAAAATACCAGAATGGTGACGGTACGAGCTCTGCGCTTCCAGAGACAACAGCCGCTTCCGGAGTATCAGGAAATTCTCCAGCCAATTTACCGCTCCATTCAGCGGAACCAGTAACAAACCATAAAGTGAGATAAATTACCGGACGCAGATTCTGCATAGATGGTAAATCGGCATAAGAAGTCAACAAAACAACCGGTTCCAGTAAATCTTCTTCTGTTTCAGCCCTGCACAGCCATGCCCAGACAGTGTACAGACGCACATAAGCAGCAGTAGCTTCAGTACGTGTATTACGGATAGATGCAAGATATGTGTCTGCCGTTTCGTAGTCTCCGCCGCTCAATGCAGCCCGGACTGCAGCCAGAACAAGCTGTTCCGATGTATACGCAGTAGTACCAGACGCAGGAGCCGCCGCAATACCTGCGGCAGATGCATACCATTTTGCAGCAGCATTATACATTCCTGCCTGCTCTGTCAGTTCGCCAAGAAATGCATATAAAGACCTTTTGTCAGATCCTGAAGCAGATTCCGCAGCGGATTCAACCGCTGTAATCACTTCTGCAATATCAGCTCCCTGCGTTGCAGATCGGTCTGCAGCATCAGCAATAATCTGTGCAGCAGACGCCGCAGTAAGATACTGAATACCGATAATATTACACAGAAAAAAAATACTAAGGCAACAGACTACCTGAAACGACCTTCCAGGCAAGAATTTACGGACACAATCCATATTATTTTAAGGACTCGCTGCCAGACGGTTTCGTACCGGATGATTCCGTACCACTTCCGGTAGCCGGCATTTTTTTTATTAAATCCGGTTGTGGAGAAACAGATTTCGGCTGTTTTTTAAACAGTTTTTTACCGGTAACGGATTTATCTGCATCATGAACACTCTTCTTGTTTTTTTTCCGGATAAAGGTAAACGGCAGAACAAGAACGACTCCCAACAGAAAAGATGCCATAATAGTGACAAAAACTGGAACCCCAGTTAATTCCGTAAAACCGAAGGAAATATTGCAGCGATTTTCGATATTAAAGCCCATGAATACTGTTACCAGTACCAGACAAACAATAAATAAAACCAGCTTCCAAGGCATCTGCTACCTCCCCTTGTTTTTCAATATACCACGGATAGTATTACCCGTCAATTCAACCAACTGAACCTGAACAAAGGCACCGCAACAGGATTCCGGGGCAGCAAAAACAACCCGTTCATCCTGTTCTGTTTTACCTAAAAGTTCCGCAGGATTATCCCTGGACACCGTTTCCGCAAGGACAGTAACCGTTTTACCTAAGCGTGCCGCTGTTTCTTCCCGGGTGATTTCAAGCTGCATATCAATAATACGTTGTAAACGAGTTTTTTTTATTTCTACAGGAATCTGATCCGGATAGCCGGCAGCAGGTGTTCCTTCCCGGGGATTATAATAATACATATATGCTGCCTGATACCGGACCTGTGCCAAAAGTGACAGGGTATCTTCAAAGTCTGTTTCTGTTTCACCGGGGAAACCAATTAGAATATCTGTAGTCAGTGATACATCCGGTATTTTGCTTCTGATTTTTGACACCAAATCCAAATATTGCTCCCGGGTATATTTCCGGTTCATCCGGCGCAGTATTTCAGAAGAACCGTGCTGCACCGGCAGATGAATATGCCGGCACAAAACCGGTTCCCGTGAAATAACATCAATCAGCCGGTCTGACAAATCCTTGGGATGGCTGGACATAAACCGTACCCATCCGATTGTGGAGCCGGTATCCCTGATCCGCCGGGCAATCAGTTCCATCAGCCGGGGAAAATCGGTTTCCGTACCATCAGGATTCTGCCACCGGTATGAATTGACATTCTGCCCCAGCAATGTGATTTCCCGCACCTGATGGGCGGACAATTGATCCAGCTCCGCAAAAATTTCTTCCGGGGAACGGGACACTTCCCTGCCCCGCACATACGGCACAATACAATAAGTACAGAAGTTATTGCAGCCGTGCATAATCGGGACAAAAGCCGTAAAAGCTCCGGGTTCCCATGAAACAGACGCAAACGTATATACCGGTTCTTCCTCAACCTGAATCCGCGGACGGTGTTCCTCAACCGCCCGGATAATATCCTGAAAATGCTGCTTTTGGAAATTACCGACAACGTAATCAACAACAGGGTAATCTTTCTGCAGGGAATCCAGCAGCCGCTGGGCCATACAACCGGTCACAACCAGTGTCAACGGCGGCCGTCCGTCAGCACAGGCACGGGCAGCCAGCGGAAACGACGCATTTTTTGCATCACGGGTACCGTTCCGCACCGCTTTTAAGGCAGAAAACCACCCCAATCTTCCGAATATCCTGTTTTCTGCGGTCGCTCTTACGGAACAGGTATTTATTATTGCCAAATCCGCTGTTTCAGGGGTCTCTGCCGCTGACCAGCCCCGGGCAATCAGAAGCTGTTCAATCGCAGCGGATTCCGCCTTGTTCATCTGGCAGCCGTATGTTTCAAAAAAGTAGGTCATAATGGTACAGTATACTGAAAAATACGGACTGTAGCAAATTATGATTCCAAAAGGAACCAATGAGTCCGCTGTTCTCCGGTGCTTCGGGCTTCTGTTTTCAAGCGAAGTTCCTGATGCCCCCGCCGGGGCGGATACACAAACAGCACAGGGCAGCCGTTCGGAACCGGTTCACCGGAAAGGGGCTGGACGTAAAACACATCATATTCTGTGGCTGCAAACGTTTCCCGGGTACTTTCAACAGACGTATGGAAATAGACTGCTTCCCGGTGTTTTTCTTTATCATACCGGCGGATAAACCAACCGGGAAACACGCTGATTTTTTCCCGCCGGATAAAATCAAACCGCAGCAATTCTTTGAGCTGACACGTCATGTCCAGCGGTGCTGCTTCCTGTTTTTCACCAGATTTCATTCCATCCCCGGCAGAAAAATCCGGCATACACCGTACCGGAATCATACCAGACGATTCCCGTTCAGAAAGGAATTCGTACAAAAAACCAAACCAGTCATTTGTTTTATGCGGCACATCAAACAGCTGCCTGCACTCAAACCAGTCCGCCAGCTCTTGGAAAAAAGTAAACAGAGATACGCCCTGATCCAGCAGGAAACCGACCGTGTACAAAAACTGCCCGGAATTATAAAATATATCCGTCAAGACCTCCAGCCGTTTAAGCCGGAGCATATCCGCAAAATCAATGTGAGGACTCTGCAGCACTTCATATGGCGGACATGACAGCCATTGGTACCCGGCATGAGTCAACGCCCACTGTTCCATTGCGGTACCGGATAAAATTTTCAGGAATCCGCATTGTAGCATATCCGGCCGGAGGGAAGCGGTAAAATCATAAGATGCCCCGAACAGGTGGATATTTTCAAATGGAAGTCCCGCTATCAAATCAAGATGAACGTGAATCTTTGACGGTATTTTCCGGATATTTTCTGCAATCTGCCGGATATTACCGGATCGCCCCACCGCTTTCAATGTCTCAGGATGGATACTTTGAATACCTATTTCAAACTGAACTGATTGTTCCGGGACTGTTTCCAGCACTTCCAGCAGGGAAGCAGTAAGTAATTGGGCGGCAATTTCAAAATGAAATACCGTTTTTCCGTTGTGATGGTCAGTAATATACTGCCATATAGTTTTGCACCGTGCTTCATCCAGATTGAAGGTTCTGTCGGTGAATTTTACCAGCCGGCAACCGGTATCCAAAAAAAATTGGATGTCGGACAGTACCCGGTCAAGCGGAACATACCGGACGGTTGTATCCAAAGACGACAGACAGTACGCACACCGGAACGGGCATCCCCGGGAAGATTCATAGTAAAAGATACGGTTGTCCGGGTCAGCCCAGTCAACAAGAGTGCCGGCTGGGGAACGGTAAGGAAACGGAATTTCCGATAAATCGGACAGGTGCCGGGCAGCTGCTCCGCTGCACACGGGGTTCCGGATTGACGTATTACGGTACCAGACACCGCCCGGCGGGCTCTGCTCCAATGCAGACAGAAACCGTACCCGGAAACTACCGGCACAGCCGCATCCGCCGGCAGCGGCATTTTCCGTCGTCCCGTTTACCGCACCCGTAACTTCGCCGGCAACCACGGAAACACCTGCCGGTACTTCCGCACCGGTACCGCAGCAGAAGTCCGCACAGGCAGCATTGCCGGACCGCAACCCTGCCGCACCCGCAACTCCGTCGGAATCCCTGCACTGCAATCCAGCTGCCATCCGGCACAAATGCAGCAGCGGAATTTCTCCTTCACCGGATATAATAAAATCCAGTTCCGGGACAGAATCCAATATTTCTTTTGCCCGGTAAGAGACTTCCGGACCACCGGCACCGGTTATGATACCGGGCATAATTTTCGGCAACTCCCGTATTACCTGAAAAACAAGAGACTGGTTCCAGATATACACAGAAAACAATACTATATCCGGCTGGGAACCGGTTATTCCCCGGATCAACTCCTGTAACGGAACCGCCGTTGTCCATTCCCCGCACTGGATTTCACAGTTCCGGTTTTCAGCGGCGGACAAATGAGACGTTACATATCCGGATAAAATCCGCACCGCAAGATTTACATGATTAAACCGGGAGCCAATCCCCACCAACAGTACCCTCAACATTATTCCTGCCCGGAATATTCAGTATATGCATAGGCATTATGGTTGTGGATGCTTTCAAAATTTTCTGCTTCAACACTGAACCACCGGAACGGCACCCCTGCGCCAGTGGCCGGTACCGAGAAAGTGTCACCGGAAATTTCCGCACTTTTTCCTGCTTCATGACGCACGGCATCCCCTCCGCAACGGAAATTCCGGAGGGCGATATACACTTCCCGTACGACGTCTTCCACAAACCGGGGATTGTCATAGGCCTGCTCCGTCACAAATTTTTCGTCAGACCGTTTCAGCACAGAATATAATCCGGCAGACGCAGCCTGTTCCACAACGGCAATAATATCTTCTATCCAGAAAAAAACCGTACTTTGCAGCGTAACCCTGACAATCCCCCGCTGGTTGTGAGCTCCCCGGGTACTAATCGCTTTTGAACAGGGGCAGAGCGTCGCAACCGGAACGGCAACGGACACATAAAACCGGCTGCTTTCTGCGGAAACGATACCTTCATACGTACATTCGTACGACATCATTCCCGGTTGACGGGAAACCGGTGCCTGTTTTTCCATAAAAAACGGGAACGCCAGCGTACCGAATGCACATTCCGCATCAAGCCGCCGACGGATTTCATCCAGCATCGCTAAAAACTGCTTCATGGAAACATTTTTATGATATTTGTGGAATATTTCAATAAACCGGCTCATGTGGGTTCCCTTAAAATGCCGGGGAAGGTTTACAAAAAGATCCACAACGCCGCTTGTCTGCTGGGTTTTAAAAGTCTTGTCCAGCACCTGAACCGGATACCGAAGACCTTTTACCCCCACCTTCTGGAGCGGCACATCCCGGGTATCGGCCTGGTTTTGAATATCAATCATAAATCCTGCTGCCGTTTTTCAAAACTGTTCCGGGCAGCTTCCACCGTATTCATCATCAGCATTGCAATGGTCATCGGCCCGACACCACGGGGAACCGGCGTTATATAAGAAGCTTTTTCTTTTACAGCTTCAAAATCCACATCCCCGCAGAGTCTGAATCCGCTTTTCTTTGATGAATCAGGAATCCGGTTGACGCCTACATCAATGACGGCTGCCCCGGGTTTCACCATATCAGCCGTTATCATGCCCGGACAGCCGGCGGCTGCAATCAAAATATCAGCCTGCCGGGTAAATAATGCCATGTCCTTGGTTCCGGTATGGCATACGGTAACCGTTGCGTTGTATTCTTTCCGGAGCAGCAGCACGGATAACGGCTTTCCGACGATATTTGATCTTCCGACAATCACGACATGCCGGCCGGAAGTGGGAATCCCCATTGTTTTCAGCAACACGAGAACTCCGTGCGGCGTACAGGGAAGATATGATTTTCTGCCAATCATCAGGTTTCCTACATTCACCGGATGAAAACCGTCCACATCCTTGTCCGGGGAAATTGCCATAATTATTTTATCTTCATCGATATGTTTCGGTAACGGCAGTTGTACCAGAATGCCGTGAACCGCAGCGTCCCTGTTCAATTCATCAATCAGCCCAAGCAACGATTGTTCAGAAGTATCACCGGGAAGGCGTATATCCCTGCCGTCCATTCCTGCTTCTGCCAACGCTTTCTGCTTACCGGTAACATAGGAAATGCTTGCCGGGTCTTCTCCCACAAGAATCACTGCCAGACACGGAGTAACTCCCCGCACCTTCAATTCTGCCGCAGCAGCAGCTGCTTTTTCCCGGACATCCCGGGCAATGGAAAAACCGTCAATAATTTCTGCACTCATAAAAAACCTCCGGAAACGGCTGTAACTGCCCCGGCAAACTGTTTGTTATATAAATGCCGTGGCGTATAAAACCAGGAAATACTTCCCTTAATTATAGAAATACGGTATAGTGTACTATATCATAAATTTTATTTTTGTTGCTACCAGCGAGGTTTTATGAAATACATATATACAGTAATCTGTGTCTGCCTGCTTACCGGCAGTATGCTCTGGGCGCAGGAAACAGCCGTTCCGGCTGCAGATTCCGGCACAATCACGGAAGATACATCCGGCAACATACCGGATAATTCCGGTACCCCGCCGGAAACAATACCGGACACAGCAGATATACCTGACACTCCGTCCCAGGACACAAACAACACTCCGGCGGCGGCACCATCTGTATCAGAAGACACTGATTCTGATACCGGCTCCTCCCCGGAAGCAGCGGTTTCTGAAAATGAAGAAATATTTGTATATAAAATGAACCAGAAGGGCAGCCAGTTTATTAAAATCGGGCTCATGGTAAACATTCCGTTCAGACCGTCAGTCAAACAGCTTTTTGTAGGCGGTTCAGGAACACTGGGTTATATGCGGTTTATCAACAGCTGGCTGGCGGTAGGCGGTGATGCATCTTTTGCATACATGACAACAATCGGTGACAATATTTTTACTTATATACCACTGATGGCAAAAGTGATGTTCCAGCCGACTGTATACAAATTTGAATTCCCGTTGACATTAGGTATTGGCGGTGCGTTTGAAAATTATAATAACGACACATACTTTGGTCTGGTCATAAAACCGGAAGTCGGCGCCTTTTACCGGCATTCCCCCAGCTGGTCTTTTGGTATAGGAACCGGCTTATACATTATGCCCCAGTGGAGTAAAGAATCCCATACCAACTACACGGGTCTGATTATGGATGTATCCCTGACAGCCCGCTACCATTTCTAAAGGATCTGTACATGAAAAAAACCGTAAAAAATATCCGTACCGCAGGCATTGCCGTATTGCTACTCGCCGGTCTGACAGCAGTATCCTGCAGCCATGAAACCATTTTTTATCAGATAAACCAGGAAACGGAGCTTGAAGAAGCGGTTATCACCGGTACAGTCAACTCTGTTGTTGAACTGAACGGAAAACTGTATGCCTGCGACGGCAATATATACAGCAAAGATAAAAATGCACTCCGGGGATGGAGCAAAATAAGCAAACCTGCCGGACGCATTGAAATACTGGCGGCAGATGAGTCGTATTTGTATGCACTGGATAAGAGAAACGATATATTGTATTGTAACGGGACAGACGGATGGACGCAGGTCACCACCGGTCTCAGTATCACAACGATATTTTCCGACGGTGCCGGTGCTGCATATTTACAGTCATCTGACGGCAAATTTTATACATTAAACGGAAACGGTACCCCGGCGGAGACATCCGACATCACATCGCCCTTTATGGTAACCGCAAAAGGGAAAACGTACTCTGCAAATGGAAATACAGTTACTACCGACGGAGAGGCGGCTGTTGATGCAGGTTCAGAAATCCGGTCAATAACGTATTCTGCCGCGACAGACTGCCTGTATGTGGGAACAAAAGCGGGCGTTAAACGGATTACTTTTGCTGATGACAGAACAATGAACAAAGCCGATGACACATTACCGGGAAGCAACAGAAGCGCGACTATAAAATCCTATGAAGCACTGGCGGTGTTTGCCACGACACAGGAAATTGCCGGTGAAAAAAAAGAATCCCTGTATGTCGGTACGATTGCACCATATTCGTATAATGCGGCCGTCGGCGGCTTGTGGGGTTACTATGAAACCAGAGGTAACTGGAACTGCGAATAACCGCATTGTTCCCGGTGCCGTATGGACTTATTTGACAACCGTCAGATTTCAAAAGAACCCTTGGCGGCCCGGATGCGTCCCCGGACACTGGACGAATATATCGGTCAGGAGCACATTGTCGGCAAAGGCAGGCTGCTCCGCCGGGCGATTGCAGCAGATCAGCTGACCAGCGTTATTTTTTACGGTCCTCCGGGTACCGGTAAAACAACCCTTGCCCGGGTTATCGCCAATCATACAAAAAGCAACTTTATCACATTAAACGCAGTCCTTACCGGTGTCCAGAATATCCGGGAAGCGGTCGCCCAGGCTGAGCAGCATTATAAACTCTACGGCAGACGGACAATCCTTTTTGTGGATGAAGTACACCGGTGGAACCGATCCCAACAGGATGCATTGCTTCCCTGGGTGGAAAACGGCACGATTATCCTGGTAGGGGCAACAACAGAAAATCCTTTCTTTGAAGTCAACAAAGCGCTGGTCAGCCGCAGCCGGGTATTCCAACTGAAGCCATTAGAATATGACGACTTGAGAAAAGCGGCAGAGGCTGCACTTCATGATACAAGCAGGGGATACGGCCGCTGGAATGTAGAATTTGAACCGGGTGCTCTGGAACACCTGATTGACACGGCAAACGGAGATGCCCGGAGCCTGTTGAACGCTTTGGAGCTCGCTGTTGAAACAACCCCGGAACGGTGGGACCCGGACGGGCAACCGCCGGTACCGGAACCGGGCAGCACTATTTACATCAGCAAAGAAGCGGCGGAAGAAAGTATCCAGCGGAAAGTCGTCCTGTACGACAAGGACGGAGACTATCACTACGACATTATCAGTGCATTCATAAAAAGTCTCCGGGGCAGGGATCCTGACGCAGCCATGTACTGGCTGGCACGGATGGTTGCCGCCGGAGAAGATCCGGGTTTTATTTTCAGAAGAATGTTGATTTCTGCCTGCGAAGATACAGGACTTGCTGACCCGGCTGCTGTTTCAATCGTGGAAAGCTGTGCCGCAGCCTTTGACCGGGTGGGACTGCCGGAAGGCAGATATCATCTTGCCCATGCTGCTTTGTATCTTGCAACCGCACCAAAATCAAACAGTTCCATGGCGTTTTTTGATGCCTTGGCTGCTGTGGAAAAGGAACACACCGAAGTCCCCAACCACCTGCGGGATGCCAGCCGTGATGCCACCGGATTCGGACATGGTGCCGGCTATATGTACCCCCATGCCTACACAGATCACTGGGTTGCCCAACAATACCTGCCGGACCCTTTAGTCGGACGGGTTTTCTACACACCAGGGAACCAAGGTTACGAAAAGACAATCCGTGAAGAAGTCCTATCCCGGCGGGAAATGCAGATTGCGGCAATCCTCGAAGAACAGCGGCACCAGCCGGATACCGGTTCCGGAGAACCGATCAAAGAAGCAGAATGGTGGCAGACGGAACACTTTGGTGCCGCCGTTAAAAAAAGCGGTGAACAACTTACTTACAGCCCTGACAATCCGGCTAAGACAAAAACCTTGGAGCGGGCTGAAACCGGCTGGCGCCGGCGGCTTGATATTAACCGGGCAGAACAGCTTTCGGAAGTCAGGGCGACACTGCTCCAGCACGCCGCTCCGGTACGGCACAGCCGGAATTTTATCTGGAACATTGACGACGGACTGCTCATCTGGGAATGTCTCCGGCTCAGCCCGGAAGGTGTAACTGCTGGTGTATGCAGAACACAGCAGGGAAAAGAAATATTGGAACAGTATGCCCGGACACTGGATTTAATTGACCGGCCCCAGTTGGAAGTAATGCAAGATAACAGTTCCGCCGCACAGTTTTATATTCCTGATTTTGATTGCGGACCGGTTCAATTTGACCGGCTATATTTCAGAAATCCTGTTGCTGCCCGGGAACACATTGATTCTTTTTGTACCGCATTATTGAACGCCGGACTCCAGGGAAAATTATCAGCACAGTGGAAATGTGTATTCAGTCAGCGTATACCGTGCAACGGGCAGCGTCTCAGCAATATTCTTCTCCGGCAAGTTCCGGCAGCAGACAGAATTGAAACACCGTTGCTGGAAAAACTGCAGACAGCAGATGAAGCTTTTTTCAGCGACAGCAACAATCCGTTGTTTTCCTGGACAGCTGAAACCGCAGCAAAACAAATGCAGGCACGGTTGCCGGCGCAGATAACTGTTTCATACACTTTGTCACAACTTACGGAAAAACGGAAACTTTCGTCAGAAGAAATCAGCCGGTGGTTTGATACGGAACACGCCGCCTACGGAATACACCTGCGGAATTTTCTGACGGAAAGTGAAATCAATAAAATACAGCAAATACTTATTGCTGCCGCAGAAAAGACTGTTTTTAACTGGAATACAGAAACCGCATATTTTGAAATATATCCGGCAAATTGACCGCAGCCGTCTGTTTCAAACCGCAGTTCTTTCCGGTACCAGGATTGTAACCGGCAGTACAGTTTCCGGCGTTATCCTGCCGCAATATTCACATCAATCAGCACTAACACCAAACCAGGTTCTAAAATTAAAAAGCATTGACCGGGCTAAAGAGCCATAGGTTTCAGAATAAAAAAGCCCGGACCGTTAAGTCCAGGCTGTAATTTAATTCATGATGCTACAGTTATTTTGCAATAACCCGTGCCATTTCCAGAACTTTGTTTGAATAACCCCATTCGTTGTCATACCAAGCGCAGACTTTTACGAAAGTAGGATCAAGCTGGATACCGGCTTTTGCATCAAAAATAGAAGTACGTGCATCGTTGCGGAAATCTGTAGAAACAACAGCATCTTCGGTGTAACCCAGAACACCTTTCAGCTCGCCTTCTGATGCTTTTTTCATTGCAGCACAGATTTCTTCATAAGTACATTCTTTGTTTAATTCGCAGGTCAAGTCTACGAAAGAAACGTCTGAAGTAGGAACACGGACAGACATACCGGTTAATTTACCGTTCAATTCAGGTAAAACTTTACCGACAGCTTTTGCAGCACCGGTTGAAGACGGGATCATGTTTTCAAGAATACCGCGTCCGCCTCTCCAGTCTTTCTTTGAGGGACCGTCTACAGTTTTCTGTGTTGCTGTTGCAGCATGGATAGTTGTCATCAGTCCGCGTTTGATTCCAAAAGTATCGTTCAGAACTTTTGAAATAGGTGCCAGACAGTTTGTTGTGCAGGATGCATTGGAAATGATGTCCTGGCCGTTATAGGATTTGTCATTTACACCGTAAACAAACATCGGTGTTGAGTCTTTTGAAGGAGCTGACATGATAACTTTTTTTGCACCGGCAGTAATGTGTGCACGGGCCAGTTCATCTGTCAGAAAGAAACCGGTGGATTCAACAACAACATCGGCATCAACTTCATTCCATTTTAAGTTTGCAGGATCTTTTTCAGCTGTAAGGCGAATTTTGTTTCCGTTGACAATCATGTAATTTCCGTCAACTTTTATATCTCCGGTAAAAGGACCGTGAACAGAATCATATTTCAGCATATATGCAAGATAATCAGGATCCAGCAAGTCGTTAATACCGACAATCTGGATATCTTTGCTGAAGTTTTCTACTGCCGCACGGAAAACCATACGACCGATACGACCAAAGCCGTTAATACCAACCTTAACCATAGTAAGTCTCCTATATCAATAATTATATATACAATATACGTCAACAGTGAACAAGTGTCAATAGAAAGAACAAACCGTATAATCAGGGGGAATTCCGGCTGCAACAGCTGCTGTACTGCCGTTTTGCACAGTTTCTGAGATTTTTTATTATTTTGAATAAAACAGCTCTGTCTACTTTTTTTCCACATGGGCTTCCGTTCCTCTGACATACCTGAACCGGTACACCGGTATTCCCGTAAGACACAAAAAATGATGTTATTTTATCTGTTTCCTGATTCCAAATATGCCATAAATCAGAAGAAATACCGTCAGCCAATGTGCAACAAACAAAAAAACACCGGCCGTATGGACGCCAAGGTCTGGCCAGATATACCGGAACAGATGAAGGTTCTTCCACCGATACATTGCACCGATAAAAAACAAAACCACTATCCAGACAACCGGTAGTTTGAAAAAATTTTTCCGAGCAGGGGGCGGCAATATAGCGATTTTCTTTTCCTATTCCGGATTTTGGCAGCAGGGGACGTACATTGAGGCGGCACCGGTAAAACAATGCCGCAGCCCCTCCAAAAATAAAATCAATAGTACCGGAAATTTCACAGTACCGGTATAGGTGAACGGAAGGAACCCGGGGAGAATTTTCATCCGGACCACAAAAACCTCCCGGTTCACGGACTTTTTCCGGCAAAGGCGCCGCAAAAAGAGTATCCTGATGTCCTGAAATCCTGACATTCCGACAGAAAAACCGGTCAGCAGCAACATATAACGCAATTGCCTGTCCGGCATCACGCCCCCGCCCTGCCGGATACGGCAACCCGGAGGTATTTTCGACAGTAAGATTTTCCAGCCGGGCAGAAGGCCCTGATATGCGTAATGTGTACGAACGGAAGGTACCACGCTTTCCATCTTCAAGCTGATCAAATCCACCAAGATTTCCTCTGATAATTGTTTTATTTTTTCCGGAACCCTTTATACGTATTACAATATCTGTATCCTGCTTCCGTTTACCGCAAAAATTGAATTGCCCTTCATATATACCGGGAAGCAGTTTCAAATATACAGAGGTAATACCTGAAATTTGCATTATCGCATTAAATGCATTCTGAAGCCCGTAAAAATCAGCTGCCACCTGTTGCCCGGCTCCGGTATTCTGAGGGGCTACAACAAACCGGCGCACACCGCTACTCCTTGAAGCGTTTTTTTTCTTTAAAATATACCACGGCAACAATACTCCCGCTCAGCAATGTTACCAGAATATTGCTGGTCATCATGACAATTCCCACACTTTCAGAACCCAAATCTGTAAAATGCTGGAGCAACCACAACAGTGGCACCCGGAATACCAAAACCCGTGAAAAATTAACACACAGCGTCAGCCGTGTATATCCAAACCCATACAACAAGGCCATAAAGGTAGCGTTTGCACCAAGGGGAATAATACCTGATGCTTCATAGCGGTAAATATGAGCAATCAGACCGGCAAACTGTAAATCTTCCGGGGCAAAAATCCGGGAAATTTGCGGCAGAAACAACATTGTTACAGTATATCCGGTAACACCTATCAGCAGATTCCACATCAATGCAATCCGGAATGCATGAAGAGCCCGTTTCGTGTTCCCTGCTCCAAGATTCTGACTGATAATACTGGAACAACCATCCTGGAATCCATTCTGGAGACTGGTAACAAAACCGCTGATATTATTTGTAATTCCCAACGCACCGACTGTTTCTGCACCATATCGGGTACTCATACTGTTTACAGCAATTTTTCCCACAGCAAAAGAAGCCTTTTCCGTTATAACAGGAAAACTCAATCGGGAAACAGGCTGTACCGTATGTTTTTTGAATTTTACATAAGGTATATGTAAACTGAATGGGCCTGAATCAAACAAGAATACCCTCATACCGGGAATTAAAATGCATAAATTCGCCGCAATACCAGCGGCAGCAATCATATTGATTCCGAATCCACACACATATACAAACACTGAAGTCAAGATAAATTTAACAATTATTGAAATAATATTCAGCCTTAAAATCTTTTTTGAATTACCCCGCGCCCGTTCCAATGCAATATAAATGTTATTAAAAAAGACAATGACAATATCAAACAATCCGATTATAAAATACCCGGTTCCCTCCTCTGCCAGAGTATCGGGAGTCCCGAAAAAAGACAACACAGCAGGAGCAACCGGAATCATAAGCAGAATGCACACAGACAGTATACCACAGAGACCGAATAAAACATTTACCAATCGCCTGACATAATCAAATTCACCGGCCCCGTAATACCGGCTTACCAGAATTGAACCTCCTGTAGCAAGGCCACCACCAATAGCAAGAATAACCTGATTGATCTGGGTCAAATATGCAACCGCACTTACTGTCACCGCACCGATATGAGACGCCATAACGTTATCAATCACTTTGAATAATTGGTTAAAACCTTGGTATACAACCAGTGGGAAACAGATTGCCGGCACAACCCGGTGCATAGAACCGTTTAAGACAAACTCCCTCCGTTCAGCCTCCTGCCGGGAAAGTCCGTTAGCTGCATTACCGGGATTGGGGCGTGTATCACCGGTGTGTGGCTTGGTAAGCCTCAGCCTCGAGCGCAGCATAAATAAACGGTCCTACACCTTTAAAATCATCATCCACGACGGGTTCTTTTACATAATAATCATATGAACCGTCCCGGTACGGATTGCCGCCTAATCCGGCAACACTACAGATACCACTCAAATGCAGGTTGTGGTCTTTATCGGAGGATAACCGGGCACACAATCCCTTAAATCCTTTATCCGCTGCTGCCAGCACGGTATCCTGTTCAACACCAAGGGGAAGCGGCAGACTGTTCCTGCAGAATTTATATAGGAAATATACAAACATTGCAGAAGCGGAAGTTTCCTGATAGTTTTTTTTCCGCATCCCCATATCAAGAACCTGATACCATAGTCCGGATTCTGTATCCTGAAATGAAAGAACCGGTTCCACCAGTTTTTGTGCAATGGCAATCATTCGGTCCCTCAGAATCTGATAATCATCGGAAGAAGGAATCCAATCCAGCACATCCAGAACTGCCATACAGAACCATCCCATTGCCCTTCCCCAAAAATGCGGAGAACATCCTGTATCTGAATCCGCCCATAATTGACTGCAGGATTCATCCCAAGCATGATACAATAAGCCGGTATCAGCATCCCGGGTATGAGAAAACACCAATTCAAACTGATGCACGACATCTTCAAAATCACCCGTATTGCCAAACTGTGCAGCATACCGGGCATAAAAAGGCCCCTGCATATACAGTCCGTCCAACCACATTTGCCAAGGATAAATTTTTTTATGCCAAAAACCGCCGCCATTTGTGCGGGGGTGCTTCCGCAACTGATTTTGCAGTGTTTCGATTGCGGTTCGGTACCGTTCTTCTCCGGTTTCTGCGTATAAATCAAACAGTACTTTCCCCGGATTTATCTGATCAAGATTAAATTCATCTTTCTTATATGTTGAAATAGAACCATCGGCTTGAATTTTTGTATCATACATATTTTTGACCCATACTGTTAGTTCCGGAAGATTATATTTTTTTCCGACAGTATATATACCCTGCAATACTAAGCCGTGCTCATAGTGCCAAAGCATTTGTTCCGGTTTATACCGGTGCATTACAGAACGGGCCATTTTAACAGAAATTAAATCCTGTGTAGCATCATCTGTCATTATCCAGACTCCTGTTTTATTATAAAAAAATACCGGCGGCATATCCGGGAACCCCCGGGAAACCGCCGGATGAATTAAAACAATTTCAAATAATATTAGTATAGCAACGCATTTTCTTTTGCGTATGCGACACCTTCATTATTCCACTTTTCACCGCCAAGCTTTTTGAATTCAGTAACCCATGAATCCCAGTTTGCTTTTGTCAGTTGACGTTTTCCTGTCAAAAATTCCAACAGTCCTTGTTCATAAAAACGTTTTAGATCAGCATTCGGAACCGGCAGCGTATTTCCACCGTTACAATTTGTCCATTTGCGGCTCTGCATATCAAACAGAACGGTCAAAGCACTCATGGTTTTTCCGGATTTTTCACATACATATGTCGGATAACGGGCTGCAAGCTCAATTTCATTGTTAATAAATACCATGTTTCTTAATTGTGTGATGGATACATTTTTCGGGTCACTCCACTGATTTTCAGCAGGAATACCTTCAACTGTAGGTATGCCATTAGCATCTTTCACAAAGTTGACACCTTCCTCACCCCAACCTAACAGATAGTAGCCTTCATCAGACGCCATCCATTCCAGAACAGTGGCGATTGCTTCCATTTTTCCCTCATCGGCAGCTTTTTGAGATACCGCATAGATGCGGTAACCCTGATCCCGGGGACCAACAGATGATTCACCATTCGGTCCGACAGGCGGATCAATAACAATCCATTCCCCATCAGGGAAGTTGTCATCAAAAGGTTTATAGTTATTTTGAGCAGCAAATGCAGCATTCTGTTCACGCATAATACCGAATTTACCTTGTTTCCATGCAGCACGGAAATCATCTTTTTTGTAACTCATCCAGTTAGGATCAATAACGCCTTCATCACACATCCGCTTGACGAATAACATTGCGTCATAGTATTCTGGCTTCAACAGATTAAGACCGGCACTGTCTTTTGACAAATCCCAAGTACCACAAACACCAAATGCACCCATAATAGGTTCAAGACGGCGACCCAGGCCTTCTTCCAACTGGGTAATCTCAAGGAATGCACCGTAACCGTATGTGTCATTTTTTCCGTTACCATCCGGATCATTAAAAGTGAACGCTTTCATAACATTCATATATTCTTCAGTTGTTTTCGGTACAGCCAGCCCAAGATTATCCAGCCAGTCTTTGCGGATCAGAACCCCTTCATTACCGGTAATTGAACCCGGGTCCGCCAATCCGTAGGAATGACCGTCAATGGTGGTGTGGGCAATACTGTCTGCATCATAATGGGTTGCTGTTCTGTTAGGCATCATGGCATACATACTGTCAACTTCTGCAACAAGTCCCTGTTCAATTAACTTCAACAATGTAGGGCGGCGCACCATAAAAATATCAGGCAGATTATTTGATGCACCGGCAGCATTAATCTTAACATCCTGATCATTTTCGGCAGACGGCAATGCTGTTATCTTTAAGTCAATATTGTATTTGTCTTTCAGAATCTGCAGCGCCTTCCAATCAGCAGGAGGCGGTCCCGCTTCCGTTACAGCGGAACCATACCACAGTTCAATCTGAACCGGTCCACCTGAAGTACTTTTCTTTTCTGAAGAACCACCCGCAAAAACCGGTGCAACCAGAACCAAAACAAGCAGTACAGCTGCAAGTTTCATAACAAGTTGTTTCATTTTTTTCCTCCTATACTATTCCGGCTTTCTAAGCCGGCATAATATGCAACATTCAGTAACTATGTTACCGGTACTCCGGCAAAACACAGTTGTTTCGGTTTTACCCTTTGACGCTTCCCAGCAGGGTTCCTTTTGTAAAGTATTTCTGGATGAACGGATACGCAATTACCATAGGAATGGCTGACATGAATACAGATGCAGCTTTAATTGCAGCAATCGGTGCCTCACCGAACGCATTGACTTCAACGAATTCATTCATACCGCTGGCAATCAGGATATTGCGCAACAAAATAGGTAACGGCTGAAGGGAATTATCATTCAAGTACAGCATGGCGTGGAAAAAGTCATTCCAAAATGATACACCGTAGTACAAACCGATGGTCATCAATATCGGCTTCGATAATGGCAGGATGATGCGAACAAGAACATACCATTCTGCAGCCCCGTCTATCCGGGCTGACTCTTTTAATTCTTCTGGAATCCCTTCAAAAAAGCCCTTCATAATCAGACAGTTATATGTACTGATTGCTCCCGGCAGAAAGATAGCAGACAAGTGATCAATCAACCCGAGATCTGTAACAACAAGGTACATCGGAATCATACCGACATTGAACAGATACGGAATCAATACAAACACATTTAATATCTTGCGTCCCGGCAATGTTTTTACAGATAATCCGTATGCCATAGGAATGGTCAGAATCAATGCCGTAAAAACACCGCCGATAAGTATTTTGATACTATTTATAAATGCATTTAAAAATCCATTGTTTCCTAAAAGTGCCTCGTATGCAGCAGTAGACCATTTCCAAGGAGCTAGAAACATACCTTCAAGATTTGTACCGATAAAGGTATTCGGTCTAAATGACAGGGTAATTGTACTCCATAAAGGAATAACAACAACAATCAGTATAAAAACCAGAAATACATCAAGACACCGGTAAAAAACTTTATCACCAAATGTCATTTTTACAGTCGATGTCATTGTTTTGTTATTTTTCATATTCCAAATCCTTCCGTATTTTTTTATAAAATTGATGAATCGGCAAAGCGTTTAACAAGTCTGTTAGATAACAGAACCAATAACATCCCAATTACACCTTTGAAAATACCTACAGCCGTTGCCAGCGAAAATTGAAATTCCAATAAACCCTGCCGGTATACCCAGGTATCAATAATATCTGCGACACTGTATACAGAAGGGGAATATAACATAAACATTTGGTTGAAACCGGCATCAAGAATGGTACCAAGCCGGAGCAATACAACCGTTGCAATAACGGGACGAATAGACGGCAATGTTATATACCATGTCCGCTGTATTGCAGAAGCACCCTCAACCATTGCTGCTTCATACAAGGACGGATCAATCGCCATCAAGGCTGCAATAAAAATAATTGCACTCCATCCCATTTCCTTCCATGCATCAGATAACAGTACAATCCAAGGGAATGTATTAGTATCTGTCAAAAAATTAACCGGAGTACCACCAAATGACTTTATAATGTCATTTACAACCCCGTCACCGGGTGCCAGTAACGACAACAGGATACCATAGACAATAACCCAAGATAAAAAGTGCGGAAGGTATGACAGCGTCTGGACAATTGGACGCAAGTATTTCCGGGGACTTTCATACAATACAACCGCAAGAATAATGGAGAGCGGTACACTGATCAGCAACTTGCCGAAACTGTACATTAACGTGTTCCGCAGCAACTCCCAGAAATAAAAAGATTGGAAAAAGTCAATAAAATTATCCAACCCACACCAATCACTGTTCCACACACCTTTCCGTGCAGAAAAGTCTTTAAATGCAATCTGTCCATTCCAAATCGGGATATACTTAAAAATGATGTAATATATTACCGGGATGAGTATAATTGCATAAACTGATTTGTGCCGGACGATTTCCCGCCAAGTTTTGTTTTGTGTAATACTGTTCTGTTTCACCATAAGTAACCTCGATTATTAGATTACTTCAAACAGAACGAAAAATGCAGTTTTATTCTTGTACTTTTCCGACATCGCGCGATATACGGTATTTTCCGGGCGGAACACCGTGAATTTTTTTAAAGACACGGCAAAAATATGCCTGATCCTGAAACCCGCATTTTTCAGCCACATCATACACAGTGGCATTAGTGTGCAGCAGCATCTTTGATGCAAGATAAATCCGGTACCGGTTCAAGTATTCCCACGGGGATAAACCTGTTTCTTTATGAAAGATACGGGTTAAATAATCTTCACTGACATGAACCGAATCCGCCAGTTTCCAGCGGGAAATCGGAGATCCGGAATTACGGTTTAAATAACAGACAGCTTTTTTTACCAATGCACCAGTATCCGGCGGTAAAATATCTTCACCTGCCAGCACAGCCCGGACACGAACTGCAAATTCTTCTGATTGGGCAATATAGCTGTTGCACAGAATAACCCGGGGAATCACCATGAGCCGCCGGACAGCAGCTTCGTCGGTAATCGTTTCAGGCAGCACCAGAACAGGTGTCATTACAGTAGCGGGATTCGTTCTAATTTGTTCCACCATATCACAATCGAGGGTATCCAGAACAACTAAAGACGGAGTATATTCCACTACAGATGCAGCGAATTCTGTTATTGTCGGTACAAAAACGGTATTATCCGGCGATGTCCATAGACAATACGGATTTACCCCCCCCCCCCTATAAATAATACCGGATTTTTTACCGCACTGCTCATTTTTTGTTCAAATAAAGCCGTAAAATTTTTTACTTTTTCCAGTTCTGCATCAGGACCATTTGTAAAACACAGAAAAGCTTTTTTTTCAAAATCCTT